>CAZUVK010000149.1:0-3243 GCA_964623785.1 uncultured Gemmatimonas sp.
GCATCCGCCTCAGCGCGGGATACGCGTGGAACGGACGGATGGAAGCCGGCCTCGACGCGCTCGCGGCGCGCGTACGGGAGATGTCCTCGGGAACATAGGCCCGGAGCGCCGGCCGCTGGCATTGGCCGACGCCAATCCCTACACTGAACGCTGAGAAGTCCTGCCGCCGTCGACCATCCTTCGCGAAATCCCCATGGGCGAAACCAGAGTCGATCTCGTACATCTGCTGGAGGATCTGCGCGACGCATATCCGGGATCGCTGGAAGAGACGATCCTGACCGAGATCGTCGCGAACGCGCTGGATTCCGGCGCGACATCGCTCGATCTCTCGACCGATCCGAAGTCGGCGACCCTGGTCGCCGAGGACAACGGCCGCGGAATGACGCGCAGGGAGTTGAGCCGGTATCACGACCTGGCCACGACGACGAAGAAGCGCGGCCGGGGGATTGGCTTCGCGGGCGTGGGAATCAAGCTGGGACTGTTGGCGTCCGAGGAGGTGACCACGGAAACCCGGCGCGGGCGTCTGCGGGCGGCGACCACGTGGCGTCTCGCGAACCGCTCCCGCGCCCCGTGGTCGTGGATCGACCCGAGCGACCGTCTCGCGGAGGATGGAACCACCATCTCTCTCCGCCTCAACAACGCTCTCTCACAGCTGCTCGACGCGGGCTTCCTCGAGACGATCGTCCTCCGAAACTTCCAGCCGCTCTTCGAGCCGGAGTTCCTGGATATCCTCGAGCCGTACTACCCCGATGGATTGACGATCCGCATCAACGATCGCGTCGTCGTCGGCCCGATCCGGAGCAGCGACCGCGTGCCCATCGAGCTGCGGATCGGGAGGCAGCGGAAGCCGTCGGCGATCGGGTATCTGGCCCGTCACGCGGCGCCGTTGCCCGAACAGGAGCGTGGGTTGGCGATCAGCACGCTGGGGAAGGTGATCCGCCGTGGCTGGGACTGGATCGGCCTCGCGCCCGCCGACGCGGACCGCCTCGAGGGGCTGATCGAGGTGCCGGCTCTGGCCGAGGCGCTCACCCTGAACAAGGGGGATTTTCTTCGGACGGGTTCCCGCGGGGCACTCTATCTCTCGTTCCGCAAGGCGATCCAGGAGGTCGTCGCGGAGCAGCTCTCCGCCTGGGGCGAACCGCCGGCGTCCAGGCGCCAGGCGCGGACCCGGCCGATGGAGCGCGACCTGGACAGGGTGCTCGGTGAGCTGGCTTCCGACTTCCCGCTCCTGGCCACGCTGGCCGATCGGCGATCCGGCGGGCAGCGGCGGTTGCCGCTAGGTGAGCCCGGTGATTCGGCGATCCCCACTCTGCCCGGCTTTGGAGCCGCTGGCGCGGGCGAAAACATCAGCGGATCACTCGGAGATCCGGCGGCGACCCCTCGGGAGGGCGATGGGAACGGAGGCCCACCCGGAGATCCCTCCGGGGCGCCCGAAAGGCCGGGCACCGAGCCATCCTCGGCCCAGCCTGCGACCATGCAGTCGGAGCTCGCCGGCACCGAGGCGCGCCTGCCCGCCCGCGCCGGGAAGAAGAAGGCCGCCCGGCTTTCTCTCGAGATCCGCTTCGAATCCCGCCCGGGTGACGACACGCTCGGCCGTCTCGTCGAGTCGACCGTCTGGATCAACGATTCCCACCCCGCATACCGGCGCGCCACGAACTCCCGGTCGGAGGGCTATCACATCGCGCTCACCGTGGCCGCCACGCTCGCTCCATTGACCGTCGAGGCGAATCGCACACAGGAATTCGTGAACGTGTTCCTCGCCCGTTGGGGTGAGGCCGGCGCAAAGGGCTGACTCGGACCGCGGCGAGAACCCTCGACCCGCCCTCATGTCGTTCGCGGCAACACGGTGTAGACTCGCTCGATGAAGGTACTCAGCTCCTGCATGAAGGTCCTCAGGAACTCCTCTGTGGAACTGTCACTCACTTCCCCTTCATCGTTGATCAGGCCCGGCGTGAACTGAATGTAGGCCTCCGGGTGGTTCATCTGCGGAGAGTTGCAGAAGCTCAGGATGCTCCGCAGATGCTGCTGCCCCACCGCGGTTCCGATCTTCCCCGGCGATGTCCCGATCACCGCCGACGGCTTGCGCGCGAACGAGTTCTGGCCGTACGGCCGGCTCGCCCAGTCGATCGCATTCTTCAGCGCGCCGGGAATCGATCGATTGTACTCCGGCGTAACGAAGAGCACTGCATCCACCGACGCGATCGCCTCCTTGAATTCGCGGGCGACCGGAGGGTAGTCCGCGTCGTAATCGTGGTTGTAAAGGGGAAGGTTTCCGAACGCGATCTCCCGTGGCGACAGATTCTCGGGCGCCAGCCGTTCGAGGGCACGTGCCAGTTTTCGGTTGATGGATCCACTGGCGAGGCTGCCAACAAAGTACCCCAGGGCGTACGTGGTCATGGACTCAGCGCTCCGCCCCGAGGAGAAGGATGACCTACTGCCCGATCGGGGCCATCGCGGCGGCGGGTCGGAAGCCGTAATCGCTCAGGATGTCCTGCCCTTCGTCGCTGAGCGCGAACTCCAGGAAGGGTTCGGCGGCCGGATGCGCACTGCGCTCGAGGACGCCAGCCGCCTGGCGGATCGGGTCGTGCAACTCCGCGGCCACCGGGATGTACTCCGCGGTCGTGGTATCCACCACGCTGCGGGCGACGAGCGCGGCGTCCGCGTTGCCGGTCTGCACGAACTGGTACGTCTGGGCAATGTTCTCCCCCTGAACGATCCGGGGCGCGACCGCCTCCCAGATCCCCAACCGCTCGAGCGTCTCACGCGCGGCCTTCCCGTACGGGGCGATTTCCGGGTTCGCGATCGCCACGACCTCGTACGCGACGTCAGCCAACGACGCCGGGGACGTCGGGCGCTCCGCCCCGGTCCGCCAGACGAGCGCCAGTTCGCCCACCACGTACGTCCGTACCGACCCCGGTCGGATCGATCCGTTCGCCGCCAAACGCTCGACGGTCGATTCGTCCGCGGCAAAGAACACATCCGCCGGTGCGCCGTTCTCGATCTGGGCCGCGAGGTTGCCCGTCGCGCCAAGTACCAGGATCACGGAGTCGCCCGACCGTGCCTCGAACCGTTCGATGAGCGCGGGCATGGCCGCATTCAGGCTCGCCGCCGCCATGACCAGCAGCGGCTCGCCGGCCGCGCGGTCGCCCTCGTCGGCGCCGCCCGCGCAGCCGACAGCGAGAACGGCGGCCGCGAGACCGGCGATCGCGACCCACCATCCACGACCGCGGGTGGAACGGCGAC
>CAZUVK010000149.1:3253-6658 GCA_964623785.1 uncultured Gemmatimonas sp.
ACGGCGACCAGGGATCCCGCGAGCTGATCTGATCCTCATCTGCTTCTCTCCCAATGCCTCACCCGGTCGTCCCGATTCGGCCCTCAAGTCGGCCATGGCCCCGGTGCGCTCCCCACGGGCCATCCGGAAGCTGATGTACAGTTTACTTGAGGTGGTGTCAAGTAAGCATTGCGTAAGGCCGCCGGCCTGCACCCGGCTCGCACCTTGCCTCGCCTCTTCAGCTTCGCGCGGCGAAGGGTGCGAGGGGAACGTCCGCTCGCGCCGCATGGAAATCGAATCAGGAGGTGCCGGATGACCGATACGCTGCTCGCCCGTAACTGGTCGCTGGTAGCGCTGCGTGGAGCGGTGGCGTTGATCTTCGGGCTGCTTACGCTCTTCAACCCCGGGCTCACGCTCCGTCTTCTGGTGCTCTTCTTCGGCGTCTACGTCCTCGTCGATGGTCTGGTCGCGGCGGGTTCCGCACTGGCGAACCGGCGCGATGAACAACCGTGGGGTTCATTGCTGATCGTCGCCATCCTCGAAATCGGTATCGGGTTCGTTACGCTCTTCTGGCCCGGAGTCACGGGCATGGCCCTCCTCTACATCGTCGCGTTCTGGGCGATCATCATGGGCCTTGGCGCGATCTTCACCGCCATTCGGCTGCGAAAGGTGGTCGAGGGCGAGTGGTTGCTGGCCCTGGCCGGTGTGTTGTCCGTGGTGTTCGGTGTGGTGGTCGCCTTCTTTCCGGGGGCCGGCGCGCTGGCGATCGCGATCTGGATCGGGGCGTACGCGATTCTCCTGGGGGGGCTCCTGCTCGCGTTGGCGTTCCGCCTTCGTGGTTGGGCTCGAGACGTGGAAGCGATGGGATGATCCCGGTCCGGCGCCCCGACCGGCGCCAGGCGGAACATCACTCGGCTTCGGCGGACTCTTCCGTGGGGATCCAGACCATGCAGGTCCCCACGCCATTGCCCCGGACCGAGAGAACCTCGAACTGGACGCCATCGTACTCGAGGACATCTCCAACGAGCGGCGGACGGCCCAGTATGGAGAGGATCAGGCCGCTGACCGTATCGACATCCTCGTGCTCGAGGACGATTCCGAGCGCCTCTCCCACCTCCTCGACCCGCACGGCCCCATCGGCGCGAACGCGATCGGGGCCCTGAAGGGCGAGTTCCGGCGCCTCACCCGGCCGCTCCGTGATCTCGCCAACGACCTCCTCGAACAGATCCTCGAGCGTAATGATGCCCGCTGTCCCGCCGTGTTCATCCATCACGACCACCATCTGCACACCGGCCTGGCGCATTGCCGCGAGCACCCGGTCCGTGCTCGCCGTCTCCGGAACGTGCGGCACGGGGCGGAGGAGATCTGAACCGAGCGGGCCGCCCTCGCCAACCCAGCGCAGCGCATCCCGGACATGGAGCATCCCCAGGATCCGGTCCAGCGTCCCGTCGTAGACAGGGTAGCGGGTATGAGGGTTTGACTTCAGAAGACCCCGCAGGACGTCCGGCGATGCCCCGATTGGAAGCCCGACGGTGCGCACTCGCGGCACCATGATCTCGGCGGCCGTGCGATCCCCGAACTCCAGCAGCTCGCCGATTACGTGCGCGGCTTCCTTGCGGAGGAGTCCTCCAGCCTCGCTCTCCCGAACGATGTAGGCGATCTCCTGGGGCGTGCGATAGTGCTCCGCGCTGGTGGCGGTGCGCTGAACGCCCATCAATCGAAGAAGGGCGTTGCCGATCGCGTTCAGAACGAACACCAGTGGGTATACGGCGAGCTGGATGCCGCGCATCAGAGGCGCCACCGCCAGCGATGTCCCCGCCGGCTTCTGCAGCGCGAGCGCCTTCGGGACCATCTCCCCCAGCACGATGTGGAAGTAGGTCAGGACGGAAATCGCCACGATGCTCGCGATGGTGTGCGCGGCGATCCAACGCTCCCCGCCCCAGCCCTCCAGGTGCGAGGCGATCCAGGAAGCGAGCGCGTGCTCCCCGTACATGCCCAGGCCGAGGCTGGCCGCGGTAATGCCGAGCTGCGCGGTGGCGATGAAGCGATCCTGCCGGCGCGAGTCCGCAACGAACCAGTGGACCAGCCGGGCGGATGGCCGATTCTCTCGCAGCGCGCGCTCCACTTCCACCCTCGACACGCTCACGATCGCGAACTCCGCCGCCACGAAGAGCCCGTTGAGGGCGATCAGGACGGCGACGATCACGAACGGAAGAATGATCTCCATGGATCTCTCAATCCTCCGTCATGGGTCCCGCGATCACCGACGTCACGGTCCGGCCGTTGGCGCTCTCGACCTCCACGGCCACGCGTTCGATCACGAGTCGATCCCCCGCCTGGGGGAGCCGGCCGAGGCGCTCGGTAACGAGGCCACCCACGGTTGCCGATTCGCCTTCCCAGTCCACGCCGAGCAACTCGGCGGCGACGTACACGCGCAGCGAGCCCGGCAGCCGAACCCGCCCATCGGGAAGCCACTCCGGCGTCGGATCGGCCGGCGTATCCTCCGCCACCCCGCCCATGATCTCGTCAAGGATGTCGGTGATGGTCACCAGGCCAGCCGTACCCCCGTACTCGTCCGAAACCAGCGCCATGTGCTGGCGCTCCACCCGCAGCCGCTCCAGCACGCGTTCCAGATTCATCCCCTCCGGAATGATCAGGATGGGGTGGATGGGCAAAGGTTCCCCGCTGTCCAGCGCTCGGCGCACGATGTTCTGCACGTGTATGTAGCCGGTCACGTGGTCGAGCGTTTCCTCGAAGACGGGTATCCGGGTGTACGGACTCTCGGCGGCGAGACGCAGCATCTCGGGGAATGGGGTGCCCGCCCTGATTCCCTGGATTTCCACCCGAGGCACCATTACCTCGTTCACCGTGGTCACACCCAGGCGGAGCGCTTCTCTCAATCGGGCGTGCTCGTCCGCTTCGAACAGCCCGCCCTGCCGGCTTTCCGCGATCAGGTAGTCGATCTCCTGCGCGGTGTGGATGTGGACATGACCCGTTTGCCGCACCCCGATGATCCGCAGGATCGCGAGCCCGCTGCCATTCAGAACCACGATGAACCATGAGAACAGCCGAATCGACCATTCCATCGGGATCACCGTGTACATCGCCGTCTTTGTCGGGAACTGCAGTGCCAGCGACTTCGGCACCAGCTCACCGAAGATCATCTGCGTCGCGGTGAGAAGGATGAGGATGGTCACGGCCGACGTCGACTGGGCCGCGAGTGCCTGCATCCCGCCCCATCTCTCGAAGTACGGGGTCAGCACGGGGGCGAGCGTCGTCTGTCCGTAGGCGCCGACGACCAGGCTGGAAATCGTGATCCCGATCTGACATGTCGCGACGAAACGGTCGAGCTTGTGCGCATCCGCCACGAAGGGAAGGAAGCGGATCGCCAGCGCCTTGCCCTCCTCGGCCTGCTGCTGAATCCGG
>CAZUVK010000149.1:6668-9309 GCA_964623785.1 uncultured Gemmatimonas sp.
CGTGTTGACCAGAATCAACAGCGTGATGATCGTGAAGACCTGTAGAGTCATCGAGTCAGCCAACCCCCAACCCGCCGGACCAGGTCGCGCGGTGCCGTCGGTGGCGCCCAGAACCCGAATCGATCGACGTTATGCATCGTTCCCTGACGTGCGTGACGAACCTCGCGGCTCCACGCCGCAACTCCGATGTGACCCCGGATGCGATCGGGGTCCTGTACCTTCCGGAGCGGCATTTCGGGGATTCTGCGTGTTGCGGCCCGGGGGGAGGACGACGCCATCGGCGGAACGCACGACGTGCGCCCGCGCCAGTAAGCGGCTGCTCGGGGAATCGCTCCGCACTTCCTCCGCGAAGGTGCCTGCCTCGCCCCAACGGGGGGAGGCGATCGGGCATCCCGGGAGAAGTCGGAGCGACCTAGATGGAGGAAGGTCGCCCATGAACACAACGTAACCGGGATCCCGCTTCGCCTCAAGAAGCTGGGGCGCCTTCCCTATGGCTCTTTACCTCGGATCGGACGATGCGGGTCCGCCGGGTTGGGGGAGGGGACCCCATCCGCCGAAGGCGTCTCTCCTTCCTGCTAGACCACCACCTTCGCCTCCGGCAGCAGTCGACGAGGTACCCACCAGAGAAATCCCACCATCCCGAAAAGTTCGATCAAGGACTGAAACACGATGACGACCACCGCAATGTCCCAACCGGCCGGCAGGGCGAGCGCGAAGGGCAGAACCACGAACGAATTGCGAGTCGCCAGGCTGAACACGAGAGTCCGTGCCTGAGGAACTCCCAGGGAAAACACGCGGCTGATCACGACACCCAGGACGGCGGCGCCCAGGAGGAAGAGCACGAACGCCACGAAGACACTCCCGAAAACGGGCAGGGAGCTGGCGACCGTCTCTGCCTGGGATCCCGCAATCAGGAAGACGACCGCGGCAAGGAGGGGAACGGGCAGCCATGAGAGCCGTATGACGACGGCTTTTCGCACCCCTCGCCTCGTCGCCCATCTTTCCACAAGGAAGGCCAGAAGGAGTGGTGCGACGATCAGCAGTCCGAATACGGTCAGCATCCGTCCCGCCGACAGGATTTCAGTGAATCCGTCTCCCATGAACAGCCAGAGGTATCCTGGAAGCAGCGCGATCTGGACGAGAAGATTGATCGGGGTGATGGCGATCGCGCGCCTCGTGTCTCCTCCGGCGAGGTGCGTGAAGGTGATGAACCAGTCGGTGCAGGGAACCAGGAGGACCAGCAACACACCGAGTCTTACCGCGGGCTCGTCGGGAACCAGTCTGAGCAGACCCCAGACCAGCAGAGGAAGGATCGCGAAATTGGCGAACAACACTACCGAGATGAACCTCCGGTCACGGAATGCCTCGGGTAGGTGGTCGAGCGGCACCTGTACGAATGTGGCGAAGAGTAGAGTCGCGAGGCATGGCCAGAGGAGGGTTTCCAGGAACGGGCCGACCTGCGGCGCCAGACCGCCGATCGCCAACCCGAGCCCGATCGCTGCCAGATAGATCCATACCTGACGTCGCTCGATTTCTTCACGCATCAAGGACTCGCCCTCGGTCTGATCGACCTGCTCTTATTCCCCTGCGGCAGCCACGGCGCCCCGCGAGTGGCCAAGCGCACCTTGCCTTAATACCGCAGACAGAGCGCGAAAGTCTATGGCTGCAGCGCTCCATCGAGCGGCTCAACGACGTTGGCGACGAGCGCCGACTCCGTCTATCGAGGAGCCGGTCGCCTCTGTGGATCGTGCTCGGCTCGCTCAGTCTGGCCACCGTCGAAGTGGCCGGGTACCCCCACCGGAAGGCACGCGTTCTGCAAAACCGCTGGCCGCTTCATCGACGGCGAACCGGCCGACGAAGCGCAGCACCAAACCTGCTTGCGTGCCACCAGGCTCGAGTAGTCGAGCATGACTTCGTATTCACGCGGCTCGCGCCTTGAACAATGTGGACAGGCCCGGATTCTCGGCAGGTCGGCTGCCCAGAGCGGAGGAGGGGATTCCATGCTGCACGAAATCAATGACTTTCGCCGACGCTGTTTCCGCGTCGCGACCATGACGATGGCTCTGGTCCAGACCGGTACGACCGGTTTCGCGCACGCGCAGTCCGGCAACGCACGATCGGGGGATCAGCCCACGACCATCTCCTTCCCCTCGCTGAAACAGATCGACGCTGGGGTGCTGAGCGTCGGATACGCCGAGGCCGGTCCCGCGGATGGTCCCGTAGTCATTCTTCTGCACGGCTGGCCCTACGACATTCACAGCTTCGCCGAGGCCACACCTTTGCTGGTATCGAGGGGATACCGGGTGATCGTTCCGTATCTGCGCGGGTTTGGCACGACGCGCTTCCTTTCCGATGAGACGGTTCGGAATGGCCAGCAGGCGGTCACCGCCGTCGACATCATCGCCTTGATGGATGCGCTCGAGATCGAGAAGGCGATCCTCGCTGGTTTCGACTGGGGCGCGCGGACCGCCAACGCCATCGCGGCGCTATGGCCGGAGCGCACAAAGGCGATGGTCTCGGTGAGCGGCTATCTCATCGGAAGCCAGCATGCAAACGAGAGCCACCTCACGCCCGAGGCTGAGCAACGCTGGTGGTATCAATATTATTTTCATTTATATAATATGCCATTAATGGTGGTAAT
>CAZUVK010000150.1:0-5755 GCA_964623785.1 uncultured Gemmatimonas sp.
GACGAACCCGGTGTACGTGATGCTCCCGCCGTCCGTGGCCGTCCCGACACCCGCGGACGCCAGGATGCCCTTGGGAATGTAGGCCCGAGTCAGATCGTCGCGGCGGTCATAGCTCGCGTTCGCGCCGGCCGTCATCCAGTGAAAGGGCTCCCACCGAAGGTTCAAGTTCGCCATCGTGCGCGTACCGGCACCCGTGGTCTCCCGGGTTGCCTGGGTCCAGAGGGGGTTTTCCGACTCGAAGTCCGGATCGGGGTTCTGTGCGTACTGGCCGGTTTCCGGATTCTTCGCGGAAAGGTCGATGTCGCGAGGATATTCCATCGACGGCCCGAAGAACCCGCCGACGACATCCTCGCTCCCCTCGCGCGCGTGGTACATCGAGACCCCGAGGCTGGCGGTGCCGGCGAAGCGGTGGTCGAGGTTCGCGCGCAGGGAGTTGCGGTTGTACCCGTCAATCCCCTCCACCGACCCTCCTTCCACCGTCCGGTTCAGGCTGATGGCGAAGTTGGTGGACTCGGTGTTCTGGGCGACCGAGAAGTTGTGGTTCTGGAAGACGCCGGGTTGCCAGAGCGTCGAGAGGTTGTCATAGATCGGGTCGGGATACGGCTTGTCCTGGAACCAGTAGAATCGGTCAACCACCGCGTCCCCCGTGTTTCTCCGGGCGAGGGTGTTGCGATCCTTGCGGCTCACCGGATTCCCGTTCGCGTCCACGTACGTGGTGGGGTTCGTCGGATTGTCGACCCAGTACCAGTGGTGGCTGGCAAGCGATTCAGTGGAACGGAAGGCCGACGTGAAGCCCACCTCGGAACGGGCCGCGAAGAGCGTCTGGCCCGCCTGAAGCGCCTGTCCGCGAGAAGTCGTGATCGAGATCACGCCGGCCGCCGCGCGCGACCCGTAGAGAGACGCCGCGGCGGCGCCGCGGATGACCTCGATGCTCTCGATGTCCGCCCCGTCAATCGAGGTCGTGTTCGGGTCGGCGAGGACCCCGCCGACGATCACGCCATCGACCACGACCATAGGGAAACCCGACTGCCGCACGCTCGTCGGCGTGCGAAGCATCATCGACACGCCCGATCCGGGCGCGCCGCTCGCGCGATTGACCTGCACGCCCGCGACGCGGCCCTGAAGGTTCTGCACTGCGTTGCCGGAGGCGACCACGGGCATCGCCTCGCGTGAGACGCGCGCGACCGAGATCGGAGACCGCACGCCTTCGACCGGGTCGACCAGGCCCGTCGCGACGATCTCCTGCAGCGCGAGGACGGTCGGGCTCAACTGAAACGAGATCGTCACCGTCTGGCCACCACCGACCACGATATTCGCCTGGCGGCCCTCCTGGAAGCCGATCCGCTGCCCGACCACCGTGTAGGTGCCGGGGGGTACATCCGTGATCGTGAAGGTGCCGGTGGCGCTGGAGAGCGTGTTCCGGGATGTCCCCAGCAGATAGATCTGGACCGTTGAAAGCGGAGCGCCGGTCGTTTCGTCGGTCACGGTACCGGAGATCGTGCCCGATTGCGCCGTCGCGCCGGACGGGAACGCGGCCGCGATCAGCGCGATCGCCGCGATTCCCATTCCTTTCATCAATACTTGCCGAACCATTCGTGGCCTTCCTGTAGGGAGTGAATTACGGCCATCACCTGCGGAGCAATCTCGCCCTTACGTACGCGGTTTCGCGGTGTTCGACCTCCTGGAAAGGGTGTTCGGGATAGCGGACCCCCCTCGCCTGTTGACGATCGAGAGGGTCAGATAAGGACGGTCCGTGATTGGAGACGGGAGCTCGGGGACATCCATGGAAGCGAGGGCCTGGGTTCTTCCCCGGGGGGCCAGCTGGATGGGATCCGAAACGTGATTCTTGATTTGCAGACCGAGGCTATTCCTTCCGGGTGCCACGAAGAGTCCGGCGTCGGAGTCGGCGCGTCGCGCAAACTCTTGCTGAGCGCACCGCCCGCTTCGTGGTGGGCGATTCCCGCGCGCGGCGACGAACGCTGTTCTGCGCAAGCCACCAAATGTCGTCCGATGGTAACTGCGCAAGAATGGGCGGACGGGCGCGACTTGTCAAGATAGATTGCGTCACGGCCTGCTCGTGTCGCGAACTGGCCGCATTGGGGGAAGGGTCGTGCACCGAACCGTCGCGGGCGTCGTTTCCCGGCATTCCGCGAAAGGCCCCGCCGATCGGTATGGCGGGATCCGCCTGGATGTAGTCGATTGCGGGAATCAGGTTGTGAGACGCGCACGCGCGCGTCCCTGCTGCGGAGCCGTGTCGAGACAAGCCCCCGTCCGGAGTGATTGGATGATGAAGCTGATCAGAATTCGCGGGCTGGCGGTGCCGCTGGCCGCCCTCGCGGCGCTACTGACCGGAGCGGTGGCGGACGCCCAGCCGCTCCCCCGCACCTGGCAAGAGCTGAACGAGTACCAGGCGGGTCCAACGCCGTTCGAGCCGTTGATGGCGTTCTGGTACGAGCTCGCGCGCACGCACCCGTCCGTAAGCGTCCGGCCGCTGACGCAGACGCTTTTCGACCGCGAGTTCACGCTGGTCACGATCGCGGATCCGCCGGTCGCGACGCCGGGGGACGCGATCCGGTCGGGGAAGTCGATCGTCCTGATCGCCAACTCGGTGCACGGAGGTGAGACCGCGGGGAAGGAAGCCAGCCAGCTGATCGCGCGGGATCTCGTCAATGGCGATCTCCGGCACCTGCTGGACGACGTCGTCGTTCTCTTCGTTCCCGCGGTGAACCCTGATGGCGGTGAGGTCGGTCGCCGGACGAACGAGGAAGGGTTCGACATGAACCGCGACTACATCAAGCTGGAGTCGCAGGAGATCCACGCGCTGGTCACGAAGGTGATGAACGGCTGGACGCCGGACATCCACGTGGATACGCACCATGGCGGGTCGGCGCCGTATACGCTGACCTGGCAGGGCACGCTGAACCCGGCCGCGGATGCCGAACTGCGAGCGTATCCGTACGACGTGATCTTCCCGCGGATCCGGGCGGCGCTCCGCGCGGACGACTACGATGGTTTCGACTACTCAGGCCCGCAGACGGTCGACGGCGTTCGGGGATGGGGCTCGACCTCGGTGGAGCCGAGGAAGCACCACGTCTACACGGGCCTGACGAACTCGATCGGGATCCTGCTGGAGACGCCGAACAGCAGCCGGCGGCTGCGGAACGGAGGGACCGTGATCGAGGAGGTGCCGCGAGAGGAGCGCTACTTCCACCAGGTGCGGGGCCAGGAGATCGCGCTGCGGGAGATCCTGACGATCGCGGCGGAGCGGCGGGGGGAGATCCGGTCGCTGACGAACGCGGCGCGGGAGCGGGCGGCCCGCCGGGAGTCGGCGGGCGGGGGTGTCGACGGGATCATCCTCGAGTACGCGCTGCGTACCCGGGGGATCGAGGAGGTCTGGATGCCCGACGAATCGGATCCCCTGGGTTTCCAGCCTCGCATGGTCGACGTCTTCCTGGAGTGGCAGCCGACCCGTACCACGACCCGGCCGCTCGGATACGTCCTGCCCGTATCGATGGCGCGCGCTGTCCCGCTGCTCCTGGACCACGGGATCACGGTCCAGCGGTTTACCTCGCCCGCGTCGCTCGAGCTGGAGGTGTTCGAGGCGACGGAGGTCGTCCGCGATTCGTACTTCCAGGGTCACTATCTGAAGAATGTCGTCGTCGACCGCTCGACCCGGATGGTCGAAGTGCCGGCGGGGGCGTATTACGTCTCGACGGCGCAGTCGAAGGGGAACCTGATCTCGTACCTCCTCGAGCCCGAGACCGACGACAACCTGATCACCTGGGGTTACGCCGATCACCTGCTGGAGACGAGCGAGTCGCGCGTCCGCGTTGATCCGCAGCCGGTGCCGATGATGCGCCTCGTCAGGGAGCAGCCGATGTCGCTGATGGAAGTCATCCCCTTCAATGAGTACAACCCGAACCGGTACTACCAGACATGGTGACGGGTCGAACGGGCGGAGATCGATGAGCGAGCCGGAGACGACGGGGTCGGTGCCGATGGAGGCATCGCTCTTCGACCACCTCGCGACCGGCCTGCGCGAGTACGCGATCTTCGCGCTCGACGCCAGCGGAGGCGTGGTAACGTGGAATGCCGGGGCGGAGGCGATCACGGGCTACACGGCGCGCGTGGTGGAGGGTCGGCGGCTCTCGAGCCTCTGGGTAGATCGGGATGACGAGTTGCCAACGCTCCTCCAACAGGCGGAGGACACGGGGGTGGCGCGTGGCGCGGGCTGGTGGAAGCGCGCGGACGGCGAGGCGTTCCGCGCCGATGAGACCTACAGCGCGATCCGGCGCGACGGCGGGCTGGTGGGCTACGCCGCGATCGTGCGGGATGTGACGGACGTCTGGCGAGAGACCGAGGCGCTGCGCCTCTCCGAGATCACCTTCGAAGGAATCCTGGCGATCGCGTCCGAGGCCGTGATCTCGATCTCGGAGGCCCAGCGGATCACCTTCTTCAACAACGGCGCCGAGGCGATGTTCGGCTACGCCGCGGAGGAAGTGATCGGCGAGCCGCTGGCGGTCCTGATTCCCGAGCGCGCGCGGGCGGTGCACGGGCGCGACGTGCGCGAGTTCGCGGCGTCGGGCATCGCCGCGCGGCGGATGGGCGAACGCGGCGAGATCACGGGCCGGCGGAAGTCGGGCGAGATCTTCCCCGCTGAGGCGTCGATCTCCTGCCTCGAGGTTGGCGGGACCCGGGTGTTCACGGCCGTGATGCGCGACGTGTCGGAGCGCCACCAGGTCGAGCGGGAGAGGCAGCGCCTGCTGGGCGAGGAGCACGCGGCGCGGGCTCGCGCGGAGCAGGCGGTCAGCGCCCGTGACCACATCCTCCGCGTGGTTTCGCACGATTTCGACAACTATCTCTCCGCCATCCAGATCAACGCGACCGTCCTGCTCCGGACCCTGCCGGAGGATGGCGAGGTCGCGGTGGGGCAACGGGAGCGGGTCAGCGGTATCGTCGAGCAGGTGCGCCATCTCCAGCGCCTCCGGCGCGACCTGCTGGACGCGAGCGTGGTCGAGGAGGGGCATCTCTCCATGGACCCGCGAACCCTCGACGCGGGCGAACTGCTCGAGTCGGTGCGCGACCACATGGAGCCGCTCGCCGCGGAGAAGGATGTCGCGCTCCGGCTGGCGGTCGCCGATGAATTGCCGTCGGTCCGGGCGGATCGGATGCGGATGCTTCAGGCGCTCGGGAACCTGGTCGGGAACGCGATCAAGTTCACGCCGGCGGGGGGCGAGGTCGTGATCCACGGCCACCCGACCGAGGGCGGAGTGGCGTGCGCCGTCTCCGACACGGGACCCGGCATCTCACCGGACGACGCGCCCCACGTGTTCGACAGCTTCTGGAAGTCGCGGGCGTCCAACCCGCACGGCGCCGGGCTCGGGCTCGGCATCGCGAAGGGGATCATCGAGGCGCACGGCGGGAGGATCTGGCTGGAGAGCGAGGTCGGGTCGGGGAGCACCTTCCACTTCACGCTGCCGGCGGCCTGATTCGGGCGGGCCGGGGGCCCGCCCCTACGGGGTTTCGGCGCGGAGCGGAGGTTGTATCTACGGGCGGGCGTTCGCCGAACGGGGATTGGGTCGCGGACCGGCGGATCGGTCGTCCCGGCGGCGACCCAGTAACCTGTAGGGGCGGGTCCCCGACCCGCCCGGTCCGTCCCCGTTCACGGTACCCGCAGCAGCCCCGTGTCGAGGGCGAATCGAACCAGTTCCGAGCGGTGGCTGATGCCAAGCTTCCGCATCAGCCGGAACCGGTA
>CAZUVK010000150.1:5765-6362 GCA_964623785.1 uncultured Gemmatimonas sp.
CCTACCGCTACCGGCTCATGCGGAAGCTGGGGATCAGCCACCGTTCGGAGCTGGTGCGGTAGGTATCCACCGTCTTCGGCGAGAGGAAGAGCTTCTTGCCGATCTCGGCCGAACTGAACCCCTCGGCGGCCAGCGCGAGCACCTCCCGCTCCCGGTCACTCAACTCTTCGAGTGGACTCGCCTCTCCTTTCTCCTCCGCCTGCCTGAACCCCTGGAGGAGCAGCTTCGCGGCACGCGGATAGAGGTAGACTTCGTCGCGCGCGACGGTGCGGATCGCTTCGATCACGTCGCGGTCTGCGTTGCTCTTGTGAACATAGCCATTCCCACCGGCCTCCAGGACGGGAAGCAGGTGCGCCTCCTCGGGCTGCGAGGTGAGCACCAGCACTTTGGTCCCCATCCCCAGCGCGACGATGAGCCGCATCGCCTCCAGGCCGCCCATGCCTGGCATATCGAGGTCCATTACCACGACGTCCGGCCGGAGGGAGCGAACCCGCTCGAGGGCATCCTCGCCGGTCGACGCCTCGCCGACGACGTCCAGGTCGGGCTCCAGGTTTACGAGCGCCCGGAGGCCGCCGCGCAGCACGGCGTGGTCATCGA
>CAZUVK010000150.1:6372-9125 GCA_964623785.1 uncultured Gemmatimonas sp.
CTGCTGATCCCGCTGGCGCTGCGCGGCGTGGTCATCGACCAGGAGGACTCGGATCTGCTCGGACATCGAACTATCGCTCGCGGTTTAGGTAGGGCGCTTCGCCTGACATCCCCGGGGGGAGCGCCGTCGGTGCCTATCGGTGGCACCCGCTTTCCATCTTCGCATTCCGCGCCAGTCCCGTCCGTCCGTGGACCGTTCGGTATCCGCGTAAGGAAATCTACTCGATTCGACGTCCGAATGGTCATGGAATCACGGGACGCCGGTACCGGGTGCGCACCTACTTCGTCGGCCGGCTCTCGGCCGGATATTGGTGGAGGGTTGCCCGCCGGATGCTTCGGTGCTTGAGCGCAAGCTGAGGCATCCGGGGCGGGATCGCGAGGTGGCGGCCCGGAGATCGCGGCGAGCGGCCGGAGCGGAACCGCTTAACGCAAAGCCCCAGATGTCATCCTGAGGCGCAGCCGAAGGATCCGCACTTCGGGATTCGCGCGGATGGCGAAGTGCGGATCCTTCGGCTGCGCCTCAGGATGACATTGGAGGCGCATCAGGACGCCCGGGAGGCTCCGCCTTTCCTGAGGTGTGAGACCCACGTGAAACGGTGAGGAGCCGGAGACAATGAATTCGGAAACACCGGTGGTCTGGTTCGACGAGTGCGGGCTGGGGGATATCGACCGGGTCGGCGGCAAGAACGCGTCGCTCGGCGAGATGCGGCGGGCGCTCACGCCACTGGGCGTCCGTGTGCCCGACGGGTTCGCCACCACGGCCGAGGCCTATCGCGATTTCCTCCGGGTTTCGGGGGTTGATCGCCTGATTCGGGAGGTCCTCGATCCCCTCGACGTCGACGAGATCGACCAGCTCCAGGACGCGGGGCGACGCATACGCGGCGCGATCATGGCGGCGGAACTGTCGAGCGAGCTGGCCGAGGCGGTGTCCGCGGCCTACCGCAAACTCGAGGACGAGTACGGCGCCGACTGCGATGTCGCCGTACGCAGCAGCGCCACCGCGGAGGATCTGCCGGAGGCGAGTTTCGCTGGTCAGCAGGAGACCTATCTCAACATCCGCGGCGTGCCCGCGCTGCTCGACGCCGTGCAACGCTGCTTCGCGTCGCTCTTTACAGACCGCGCGATCGTCTACCGAACCGGGCACGGGTTCGCCCATGAGGATGTCGCGCTCTCCGTCGGCGTCCAGAAGATGGTGCGCTCCGACCGTGCCTGCGCCGGCGTCATGTTCTCGCTCGACACGGAGAGCGGGTTTCGCGACGTCGTCCTCATCAACGCCGCGTACGGCCTCGGCGAGAGCGTCGTGCAGGGCACGGTGAACCCGGACGAGATCTACGTCTTCAAACCGACGCTGGAGAAGGGCTTCCGGCCGATTCTCCGGAAGGTCGTGGGGACCAAGGAGTTCAAGCTGGTCTACGAGGAAGGCGGCACGCGGCCCGTCCGGAGCGAGCCGGTCGCGAAGGAGGATCGGGCGCGCCTCGCGCTCACGGACGACGAGATCCTCACGCTCGCGAAGTGGGCGGTGACGGTGGAGAAGCACTACTCCGAAGTGCGCGGCCAGTCGACGCCGATGGACATGGAGTGGGGGAAGGACGGGCTGACGGGCGAGCTCTTCCTCCTCCAGGCCCGGCCGGAAACGGTCCACGCCCAGCGCGCACCCGCGGCGCTCGAGCGGCACATCCTCGACCAGACGGGCGAGCTGCTCGTTACGGGGCGGGCCGTCGGGGAGAAGGTGGGTAAGGGCCGCGCGCGCGTCATTCGCTCGGCGGCGGACCTGCGCGAACTCCAGCCAGGCGAGGTGCTGGTGACTGAGATGACCGACCCGGACTGGGAGCCGGTGATGAAGCGCGCGGCCGCCATCGTCACCGACCGCGGCGGCCGTACCTGTCACGCGGCGATCGTCAGCCGCGAGCTGGGCATCCCGGCGATTGTCGGAACGGAGCGGGGAACGGAGGCGCTCGCCGGAGCCGGCGACGTGACCGTCTCGTGCGCGGAGGGCGAGGAGGGCAGGGTCTACCTGGGACTGCTCGAGAGCCACGTCGAACGGACCGACCTGACCGACGTGCCGCGGACGCGGACGTCGGTCATGATGAACGTCGGCAACCCGGGCGAGGCGTTCGTGCTTCGCATGATCCCCAACGACGGGGTCGGCCTCGCCCGCCTGGAGTTCATCATCGCGTCGCACATCCGCGTGCACCCGATGGCGCTCATCCATCCCGACCGGGTCGAGAGCGAAGCGGAACGCGGCGAGATCGGGCGCCTGACGGCGGGCTACGAGAACCCAGCCGACTACTTCGTCGATCAGCTCGCGCAGGGGGTGTCGATGCTCGCGGCCGCGTTCTGGCCGAACGACGTGATCGTGCGGCTCTCGGACTTCAAGACGAACGAGTACGCCGGACTGCTCGGCGGCGCGGCGTTCGAGCCCGCGGAGGACAATCCCATGCTCGGGTTCCGAGGTGCGTCGCGCTACTACGATCCCCGCTATCGGGAGGGGTTCGCGCTCGAATGCCGGGCGATGCGCGTGGTCCGCGACGAGATGGGCCTCACCAACCTCAAGCTCATGGTCCCGTTCTGCCGGACGGTCGAGGAGGGCAGGCGCGTGATCCGGGAGATGGAACGGAACGGCCTCGTGCGGGGAGAGAACGGGCTCGAGGTCTACGTCATGTGCGAGATCCCCAGCAACGTGATCCTCGCGGACGAGTTCGCGAAGGTGTTCGACGGGTTCTCGATCGGGAGCAACGATCTCACGCAGCTGAT
>CAZUVK010000151.1:0-9073 GCA_964623785.1 uncultured Gemmatimonas sp.
CCAAGCCCCGACCCGGGTCCGCCACGGACCCCGGTCGGGGCTTTCGTTTGCCCCCTTACCACACACGCACCCGCCAGCCACCTTCGACGACGCACCCCGTCGCACCTTCCCCGGATGCATCCCCCACCGACTCGCCCTAGACGTACACCGACGCAACAGGGCCCGCACCGTCCACCTTCCGACGCGGGCCCTGTCGTATTTCCCCTCAAGGGTGCCTCACCTCACTCAGGCACCTCTCCATCAACGCGGAACGCCTCAGAAGGGTCCCAACCGCGTTCTGTTCGCGCCGTACCGTTCAGCCTCAGAGTGACGCCACGTACGCTGCGATCGCGTGGACCTGTTCATCGGTGAGGTTGGCGCCACCCATCGCCGGCATGCCAGTCCGAGCCTCTCGCGGCTGCGGGATGCCTTCCTTGATGATCGTGAACAGCTGCTCGTGTACATCCCCGGCCGGATCGATCCATATCCAGGTATCGTCGGCGAGATTCGGTCCGGAGCGGCCGCCAACGCCGTTCGCTCCGTGACAGACGGCGCACCGTCCGGCGGAAGCGAACAGCGCCTGTCCCTCGGCAACCATCGCGGCTGTGATCGCCGGCGCGGCGGGCGCGCCGGTTCCGGCCGCGCCGGTGGATGCCGCGCAGCCGCCGGCCGCGAGGGCGAAAGTGAGGAACGCGAAGGTAAGCGGTGATCGTGGAGAGTTCATGATCGGATCGGTGTGAGTTGGGAACAGGAACAACGGGAAGAGGGCCGCGGCTGACCGACGCGAGCCCCTCGGTGCTCGCGTCGGTCAGCCGTGATGCTACAGTGAAGCGACGTAGGCGGCAACAGCCTGAAGCTGCTCGTCGGTCAGGGATGCACCACCCATCGGCGGCATCGGCGCCGGGAACTCACGTGGCTGCGGCGTGCCGCCACGGATCTGGTCGACGAGCTTGGCCTGAAGGTTCTCGCTCGGATTATCGATCCAGATCCAGGTGTCGTCGGTCAGGTTGGGACCGAGCGCGGTGCCCTGTCCGGCCGGGCCGTGACAGCTGAAGCAGATTCCCGGGCCGCTGAAGACCTCCTGACCGAGCGCAATCTGGTCCGATGAGGCGGGCGCGGCAGGGGCTGCCGGTGCGGCCGGCGCCGCCGTCGAAGGGGCGGAAGCGGACTCCGAGGCATCGTCACCGCCACCGCAAGCCGTCAATATTGCAAACGGAAGGGTCAGCAGCGACGCCTTCCTCAAGAACGATCTCTCCATCTCAATCTCCTGGTGATTGCGGGGACGAGCGTACGTCACCCACCGGATATACCCGACACTCGTCGGGCGCCAAGTCTCAAAGCCCCAGAGCCGACCGGATCATCGGCGGAATACGATCCGCCGTCCAGGGCGGCGTGAAGGTCAGCTCCACCTCGGCGTTCTCCACGCCGGGAACGCCCTCGACAGCCAACCGTGCCTGGTCGACGATCTCACCCGCCACGGGGCAAGCGGGGGAGGTGAGGGACATCGTGACGACCACGTCGCCCTGATCGATCGCGATGCCATAGACGAGGCCAAGCACCACGAGATCCAGATTAAGCTCGGGGTCCTTGACCTGCCGCAACGCCTTCCGTACCTGATCCTCGGTAACCATTCCCGCACCGCCTGACGGTTAACGCAAAAGCGAAGCCCCACAATATAGGAGCATACCCCTTGATCCGGCGCCTTGTCAACAGCCGGTCCGTCACCTAGAGTTGCACGTTTCGGGTACAGGCGTGGTCGATGCCGGCAAGGTACGGCCTGGTCCCCGGCACAGATGGCCGAAAGGACGTAAATGAGCGGCGATTCAAGGCATTCGTCGATACGGCGGATCGCGATAAATACAGGTGGTGGGGACGCGCCGGGGCTGAACGCGGTCATTCGTGCGGCTACGCTCGCGGCGCTAGAGAAGGGATGGGAAGTTCTGGGGATCCGCCGTGGCTACACAGGCCTTCTGGAGGGTGAGGTCGACGGCGAGCCGGGCGTCTTTACGCTGTCGGCCAACTCCGTGCGCGGTATCACCCACCTCGGCGGCACGATTCTCGGGACCACCACACGCGGCAACCCGTTCGGGCTCGAGGTCAAGCACCCTGACGGCACCTGGGGCGTGAGGGATCGGTCGGATGAGATCATCTCACGTTTCCGCGATCTCGGGATCGACGCGCTGATCGCGATTGGCGGGGATGGCTCGCTGAACATCGCCAACGCGCTGAACGCCAAAGGCCTTCCCGTCATCGGGGTACCGAAGACGATCGACAATGACCTTGCGGCGACCGACATGACCTTCGGGTTCCAGACCGCCGTCGAAGTGGCGACCGACGCGATCGGCCGTCTCCACTCTACGGCGGAGGCCCATCAGCGGGCGATGGTCGTGCAGGTGATGGGTCGACACACGGGCTGGATCGCACTCGAGTCCGGACTGGCGGGCGGAGCGGACGTCATCCTCATCCCGGAGATCCCGTACCGCGCCTCGGCAATCGCGCGGAAGGTCCGCGACCGCGACGAGTCGGGTCGGCGCTTCAGCATCGTGGTCATCGCCGAGGGTGCGATTCCGGCGGGCGGCGAGCCGAGCTACGCGGACGAGACAGGGCGGTACGGCGGTATCGCGGATCAGCTGTCGGCGCAGATCGAGAAGCTGACAGGCAAGGAGACGAGAAGCCTCGTCCTGGGCCACATCCAGCGGGGGGGTACACCGATCGCGTACGATCGGAACCTCGCCCTCCGGTTCGGGGCGGCGGCCGTGCGCTGCATCGACGCGGGACAGATGGGGACGATGGTCGCGCTCCAGGGCCAGGCCATCCGCCCCGTGCCTCTCGCGGACGCCGTGAAGGAACTGAAACGCGTTTCCGTGGATTCCGACATGGTGCTGACGGCGCGCCAGCTCGGAATCTCGCTGGGCGACTGAGGCGAGCAGAAATGACCACGCCACTGACGCCGAAGCAACGCTCGCATCTGCGCTCGCTCGCGCACCATCTCAAGCCGATCCATCAGATCGGGAAGGACGGCCTCTCGGAGACATCCGTCGAGGCCATCCTCGAAGCGTTCAATCATCGCGAGCTGTTGAAGGTCCGGATCCAGGACGCCGCGCCCGTGTCGGCGCGAGAAGCGGGATCCGAGATCGCCACCAGGCTACCCGATATCCACCACGTGCAGACGATCGGGAAGGTCATCGTTCTTTATCGCCGCCATCCTGAGAAGCCACAGATCAGTCTGGTGTAGCAAGCGAAGGACACGAAGGCGCCGGGACAACGCGGGAACTCTGCGTGGATGGAGAGGGGGTTCACCGCAAAGAACGCCAGGTCGTTGGCGGATGGTTGGTTGGGCGACTATGAAACGTCCGGATGGGATATGGTCAAACCTATCGATTGAGATGCGGGCCGGAGGGTGGAGCCGCACGCCCACTTCACTCTTCTCCCTTCACGCTTCACTCTTCTTCCCATGACCCGTTTTTTCTGGATAGCTGGATGTGTGTTGGCGCTGATTGGCGTCGCGGCGGGGGCGTTCGGCGCGCATGGGTTGCGCGACCGGCTGCCTGAAGACCTGCTCGCGGTGTTCGAGACCGGTGTCCGGTATCAGATGTACCACGCGCTGGCCCTGCTCGGCGTCGCGTGGGCAACGACGCAATGGACGAGTTCGCTGACGAACACCGCGGGTTGGCTCTTCGTGGGCGGCACGGTCATCTTCTCGGGGACGCTCTACTTGCTGGCGATCAGCGGCGTGCGCTGGCTCGGAGCGATCACTCCGATCGGCGGCGTGATGTTCCTGATCGGCTGGGGCTGCCTCGCGCTGGCCGCATGGCGGGGATAGGGGACGGGACCGACGGGTTCGCCGAGGGATCGCGGCCCCGCGCCGCGGCGCTCCGTCGACGCGAGCTACTCGCTGTCGTCGAGTCTGAAGTCGCCGCGTGCCGCGCCTGTCCGCGGCTCGTGGAGTGGCGGGAGCAGGTGGGTCGCGAGAAGCGCCGCTCGTTTCGCGATGACGAGTACTGGGCGCGTGGTGTCGCCGGCTTCGGCGATCCCGACGCCCGCATCCTTATCGTCGGCCTCGCCCCCGCGGCACATGGTGCCAACCGAACGGGCCGGATCTTCACCGGCGACCGATCCGGCGACTGGTTGTTCGCGGCGCTCCATCGCGCCGGCCTCGCGAACCAGCCGACCTCGGTGAGTCTTTCCGACGGCCTGCAGCTACACGACGTGTACGTTACCGCGTCGGTGAAGTGCGCGCCGCCCGACAACGCGCCGCTGCCGGGTGAGTGGTCCAACTGCCAGGCGCATCTGCAGTCTGAGCTCGATGCGCTCGACCGGGTGAACGTGATCGTGTGCCTGGGCGGGTTCGCGTGGAACAACGTGCTACGGCTGCTGTCGACCCGGCAGGTTCCGATCCCTCGGCCGCGGCCAAGGTTCGCTCACGCGGGAGTCGAGCGAATCGAGGATCTGACGCTGATCGGATGTTACCATCCGAGCCAGCAGAACACGTTCACGGGGCGGCTGACGGAGCCGATGCTGGATCGGGTCTTCGAGATGGCCAGGGATGCGGCCAGCGGTGGGGGGCCGATCAGGTGAGCGCCATCGGGACGCGGTAGATCCACCCCTCGCGCTCGAGAGTCGTCCCTGCGACCTTTGCCACCCGCGAGGGCTGAGCGAGGTCCTCACGGCAGAGATACGCAGTGAGGCACGCGATCGCCGCGTCCCAGGCGTCCTCGAGGGTAACGACGAGCGCCTCGCAGTCTGGCGATTCGAAGTCCATGAAGGTGCGGAGCGCGGCCGCCCGGGCCCGCGCCTCTGACGGGCGAGATGGAGCCCGGCGGCGCGGCAGGCCCAGGTCCACGACGGTGGCGGACGGGTAGACCTCGATCAGCGTGATCGGCGACGTCGAGCGCACGAGTGGTTCGACACAGACGTCCGCCTCCTCGATGAGTTCGAGGAGCCAGCGGAATCCTTCCACCGTCTGCTTGTAGAGCCGCAGATCGAGCGGGGCGAGCGCCGATCCGGTGTCCGTGGCGCGTGCCGTCCGCACGAGATCTCCAGCGGCCGCGCGTACCTCGTCGGCGGGCCGATCGGCGACCCAGGCGAGCACGCTCGACCAGTTCGCCCCCGCTCCCGCCGCAGCCCCGAACGCCGCCGGCAGTCCGAACGGAAAATCCGCGCCCCACAGGATCCGGCTTTCGCGCTCAACGGGCGCGGTGGCCGTCCATCCACCGAGCACGTAAGCGGCGAGATCCTTCCGGAACGCGTGCGGCCTCACCGAGAGAATCCGGAGCCGGCCATCGCGCTCGACGCCAACCGCGCTCCAGAGGTTGGAGAGCGGTTCCCGCGCGCCCGAGAAGTCGATGCCACCAAAGCAGTTGAACGGCTCAGCCATCGAAGGGAATCGCCGCGGGAGGGGGCTGGGGCGGATTGGCTGTGCCCTCACGGAACCTCACGTACGCGAGCGCAATCATCAGGACGAGGAGGATGACGAAGAGGCCGACGGCGCCGAAGAGGCAGCCCTGGAGAATGCGGGAGCTACCCGGTTCTGTCGTATCGCTCACGTTGTCATCTCCCGGAGGTCGCGCGGTACCACTCGACGACCTCGGCCTGCCGGTTCGCGCTCCCGGTCCCCTGTTCCATCCGCATCGCCTCGATCTCGGCAATCTCGCGCGGAGCCTCATCCGAGACGCGCTCCAGACCGTTCTCGGTGAGGATGTACACGTCCTCGATCCGCACTCCGAGATCCCGATAGCGATCGATGTTCGGACTGAGTCGGGCGATCATCTCCCGATTGTCCGGCGAGTCGCGGAGGAAATCGAGCGCGTCGCCGCGGATATACAGCCCCGGCTCGAGCGTGAATACGCTTCCAACCTCGAATGATTCGAAGGAGGAAATGTCGGGATCGTGGACCTCCAGGCCCACACCGTGACCGACGGCATGCATATAGTAGAGACGGTGCTGCGGGCACCGGTCGTCGGACTGGGGGCTGGCGCAGAAATACGTGGCGTCGGGGGAATCGATGAGACCGAGTCTGGCGAGGCCTTCCGCGAGCACGTCGGTCGCCGCGCGGTTGACGGGCGTCCAGACACCACCGAGTTCGACGGCATCCTCGGCCGCCCGCTGGGCATCCAGGACGATCTCGTAGAGGGCGCGCTGCTCGTCGGTGAATCTGCCGCCGACCGGGATCGTTCGGGTCACGTCCGCGGCGTACCCGCGATACGACGCGCCGATGTCCATGAGAAGTAGCTCGCCGTCGGCCATGAAACGGTCGGCGGTTCGATAGTGGAGCGTGGCCGCGTTCGGACCGGATCCGACGATCGACGCGAACGCAGGGCCGTCGGCGCCGTTACGGCGGAAAGTATACTCGATGAGTCCGTGGATCTCGAACTCGTTCATGCCCGGCTCGACCGAACGAATCGCTTCGCGGTGCGCGAGGGCGGAGATGTGGACGGCGCGGCGGATCATGTCCAGCTCCGTGGCCGACTTGCGCGCCCGGAGTCGACGAAGCGGTTCGACGAGCGAGACGACCCTCGTGTCACCACCGGCCTCGATGGCGGAGCGCAGGTGCTGCTGTTCGCGAGAGAGCGTCTGGGCGCGGAGCCCGCCGGGGAGCAGGGGTGTCAGCGTGTAGAGAGTCGAGTGGCGCGCGACCAGCGAGTCGACGACGACGAGCATGCGCTCGTTCGAGAGGGCGGGGATTCCGGTCAGGGCGGAAGCGCCTTCGGCACCCAGCCGGCTGCCTTCCCAGATCTCCCTTGACGGGTTCCGCGGCTGAACGAAGAGGATCTCGGAGATTCGCCCACCGGACTTCTCGATGATGAGGCCCGCGTCGGGTTCGACGATCCCGGTGAGGTAGCGGAAGTGGGCGTCCTGGGCCGCGGGCTGGCGGCCCTGTTCCGCCGCGGTGGTCCCGAACACGATGAAGACCCCGTCTGCCTCCATCTCGGCGGCGATCGCGGCGCGGCGGCGCGCGTACTCCTCGCTCGTCACCGGCCCTTCGATCGGGTCGGTGGCGGACCCACGCAAGGGGGCTGGTCCCGCGCCGGCGGTCGCCATGGGCACGCAAGCCAGGAAGAATGCGACTCCCGCGATCCCGTGGATCGCGCGGATGCTGGACTTGTTCATCACGTTCGGTCGGTTGGGATCCGCGAAGATCCGACGCAGTCAGGTCGAAAGAGACACCCGCATCGCCCCCGAGTCAACGGCGTGGCGCTGGCGGCGGCCCGCGCGGGAACGCTTTCGAGCCGTGCCGTGCCGATCACACGCGCTCCTCAGGAGTGGCCAGCACCCGGTCCAACTCCGCGGTCAGGTCCGCCGGCGTGCTTACGGGCAATCGACAGGAATAGTGCTGACAGACGAACGCCGTTGGTTTTCCATCGAGCGGCTGGCGCCCGGCGAGGAGGGGGATCGCGTCCGCCGACTCGTCCGTCGCCTGACTGGTCAGCGCCACGACCGTCGCGGGCATGAACCGGGCATCGAGGACCTCCAGGAGCGCGCGGGTCGCCGTTTCCCCGGGGTCGCCGACGATGGCAACCTCCATGGGCGGAGTGAGTTGTGTGATCACCGCCCCGAGCAGGTGGCCGAACCCGCGAGGAACGCGGCTCGCGACGTCCCCGAGTCCGCGCACGACGGTGGTCGCGATCCTCTCATACTCTGACCCGCCCGTCAAGCGGGCGAGCCGCGTCAGGGCCTGTGCGGCCGCCGAGGTCCCCGAGGGGGTCGCGTTGTCGTTGATATCACGCGGCCGGACGATCAATCCGTCGCTCCCCGCGGCGGCGTCATAGAATGTCTCCTCGTCAGGCGCCCAGAACAGACGGATCATGTCATCCGCGATCGACCGTGCCACCCGGACCCACCGGATGTCGAACGTGGCGCGGTACAGCTCCAGGAGCGCGTCGACGAGCATCGCATGGTCCTCCAGGAAACCGGGAATCTTCGCGACGCCGTCCCGCCACGTCCGGTGGAGCACGCCGTCGATCCGGACGTCGCGGAGGAGGAACTCCGCGTTCGCGATGGCGGCTTCGATGTAATCGGGTCGCGCGAAGATCCGCCCTGCCTCGGCGAACGCGTGCATCGCGAGCGCGTTCCAGCCTGTGATCACTTTGTCGTCGAGGCCAGGCCACACGCGGCGGGATCGGGCCTCGTACAGTAACTCGCGCGCCCCGTTCACGGCCTCGATCATCCTCTCGACGGTGACATCGGCCGCCGCCGCCGCGTCCTCCATCGTCCGGGAGCGGTGCAGGATGTTGCGGCCGTCCCAGTTGCCTTCCGCGGTTACGCCGTAGAATAGCCGCACGAGTGGCGCGTCTTCGGGACCGAGGAGTTCATCCACCTCATCCTCGGTCCAGACATAGAAGCGACCTTCCTCGCCTTCGCTATCCGCGTCCTGACTCGAAAAGAATCCGCCGGACTCGTGGCGCATCTCGCAGAGCAGGTAGTCGAGCGTGCTCTCTGCTACGCGGCGCAGGTCGGCATCGCCCGAAGCCTGCGCGGCGCGGGCAAGGACCCGGGCGAGAAGGGCGTTGTCGTACAGCATCTTCTCGAAGTGGGGAACGAACCACCGCGCATCGACGCTGTAGCGGTGGAAGCCGCCGCCAACCTGGTCGTGGATTCCCCCTCGCGCCATCGCGTCGAGCGAGTCCGTAACCATGGCCAGCGCCTGGGTCGAGCCCGTGCGCGCCCAGTAGCGAAGGAGGAAGTCGAGGGCCATCGGCTGGGGGAATTTCGGCGCTCCGCCGAAACCGCCGAATCCCGCGTCGAAGTGGCGAGCGAGGCCGTGGAAGGCGCGATGCAGCTGCGCTTCGCCGATCTCCTTCTGGTCGAAGCTGGCGCGCATTCCCCGTTCTATCGCTTCGCGTACATCTCGCGCGCCACGATCCACTTCATCGCGCCGGTCGTGGTAGGCCGCGGCCACCGCGCTCAGAATCTGGCGGAACGCCGGAAGTCCGTGTCGCGGCTCCGGCGGGAAATAGGTGCCGCCGTAGAAAGGCGACCCGTCTGGCGTCAGGAAGGCCGTCATCGGCCAGCCTCCCTGCCCGCTCATCTGCTGCACGGCGAGCATGTACACCGCGTCCACGTCGGGCCGCTCCTCGCGATCGACCTTGATGTT
>CAZUVK010000152.1:0-9067 GCA_964623785.1 uncultured Gemmatimonas sp.
TACTCCGACAGGGGATTCAGGCACCGTGCCGGCATCAGCCGTGTCGGGCGGTGGCGGCCGCGCCGGGTCGGATGCCGCGCGCCCCGGAGCCCCGCTTGCCGAACGGATGCGGCCGCGATCTCTCGACGAGATCGTCGGGCAGGCCGACCTCGTGGGTCCGTCCGGTTTCGTGCGGAAGCTCCAGGCGGGTGGTCATCTTCCAAGCCTGATCCTTCACGGCCCACCCGGTAGCGGGAAAACGACGCTCGGTCGCCTCCTCGCCCGGACGGTCGGCGCCGAGTTCGTGCCCTTCAACGCCGTCAGTGAAGGTGTGCCCCGATTGCGGGAGATCGTGAAGGCCGCGCGCGAATGGCGCCGTGTCGATCGGCGTACACTTCTCTTCGTCGACGAGATCCACCGCCTCAACAAGGGTCAGCAGGATTTCCTCCTCCCGTTCGTCGAGTCAGGCCAGCTCACGCTGGTCGGCGCGACCACCGAACACCCCGCGTTCGAGGTCAATCCTGCGCTTCTGTCGCGGACCCGGGTGCTTCGGCTTCACCCGATCGGACCTGACGATCTGCGAGCCGTCCTGCAAAGTGCGCTCACCGACGAGGAGCGAGGTCTTGGGACTCTCGGGCTGAGCGTCACGGCGGAGGCGGAGGATCTCATCGTGGAGTCCGCCGCGGGTGATGCTCGAGGCGTGCTGAACGCGCTGGAAGTGGCGGCGGACCTCGTCGGTCCCGGAGGTGCGATTGACGCGCCGACCGCGCGGGAAGCCGTGCAGCACCGCGTGTCGACCTATGACACGACCACCGCCTTCCAGATGCTGTCGGCCTTCCACAAATCGATCAGGGCGAGCCAGGGTGACGCTGCCCTCTACTGGGCGATGCGGATGGTGCGCGGTGGCGAGGACCCGCTTGTTCTCTTCCGTCGCCTGATCGCCGCGGCGCACGAGGACGTCGGGTTGGCGGATCCGCGAGCGGGCGTGGTCGCAACCCAGGCAATGCAGGCGTTCGAGCGACTCGGTGCACCGGAGGGATATCTTCCTCTCGCCAACGCCATCCTCTACGTCGCCACCGCGCCAAAGTCCAATCGCGCCTATCTCGCTCTGTCCGCCGCTCGCGAGGCCGCCGAACGTACGCCTGATGCTCCCGTTCCGCTGCATCTCAGAAACGCGTCGACCAGCCTCATGCGCGAGTGGGGCTTCGGCGAGGGGTACGAGTACGCTCACAACCACGACGAGGGTTACGTGGAACTTCGCTGTTTGCCTGATGAACTGGGCGGGACTCGTTTCTACGATCCGACCGACCGGGGTCACGAGGCGGTGATCCGCGAGATCATGCGGGCGCGGGGGCAGTCCGAGTGACCCGAACGGAATCTCCGAATGCTACGGTGCGGGAGCACCTCGGCTGGTTGCTGCGCCTCGATCGACGAAGGCTCGTCAACGGGATCCGGCGTCCAACACCGGGCATCCTTGTGGCGACGCTCGTTCCGATTCTGGTGATCGTCACCGCCCTGTGGGGCCTGGGCCGAATCGGGGGACTGTCGGTTGCCGGCGCGTACGGAGGGACTACCCTTGGAATGCTGATCGCGGGCCCCGTCGCGTTTCTCGCCTACGGCATCCTCTTCGGCGGTGGCGATGACGTGTTCCTGCGCCAGATCGGGATCCATCCGGCCGCGCTGTTCGTGCACCGATCGATTCGATTGATCGTTTCCGGCCTCTTCATCGCTGTGGCGCTTCTCATCCCATTCGTCGCGGGTGGCGAGCCAGTCGCTCCGGTGGCGGCGATCGGGTTCCCGGTGGCGGTTCTCACGGCGGCGGCCGCGACGCTCAGCTTTGCCATGGCTGCCAGGTCGACGGTCGGAGGAGGGGTGTCCTGGACCGGCGCTGGAATTCGCCAGTTTGATCCAGACCTCGCGAACGCGGGTCCTCTTGTCTACGCGCCCGTGCTTCCATTCATCGGTGGGGCGGCGATCGGTGCGGCCGTTGGCGCCGACGCCGGCGCGATCTGGCTGAAGGTTGCGGGTTCCATGGTGATCGCGGCCATGGGGATCCTGGGCGGTGCCCGCGCCTTCGCCCCGGCCGCGCCGCGGTTCGTACCTCGTGCGCGGGAGATGTCCTACGTGCCTCCCCCCGAGGGCGCGGGGGAGACGTTCCGTGTCGGCCGGGGGCTCTCCGCCCTGCTGCCCCGGCGTTCCGCTGCCGTTTGGGTCCGCGACGCCACGGTCGCCGGCCGGAGGTTTACCTGGGCTTCGCGGGTCACCTGGCCGGTCGCGATCGCGTCGATCGCCGCGCTCGCCAGATGGGGTGCGGACCCGGCGGCGCGCGCGTGGGTGATCACCGCGGTTGGAACGGCGCTCCTCGTCCAGGCCGCGGCGGTAGTCGGCCTCGGAGCACTCGAGCGCCGCGGATTGCGATGGGTCGATCGTTCGGCCGGCCTGCGTTGGTCGGAGCGGTTCGTCGGCCGTTGGGCATGGGCGTGGGGGTTGTCTCTCTGGCTTCTCGTTCCGGTCTCCCTCGCGTGGACATGGTGGAGCGGCGTCGGCTCGGCCTGGGTCTGGCCGCTGGCCGGCGCCGCGGCCATGACGGTCGCGGTCACCGTCTCTCTCCTTACCTCCGAGCGCTCGGGATGACAGCTTCGACGATTCTCAGCGTACAATCGCTCTCCAAGGCATACCGCCGCCGTACGATCCTGGACGCGGTCTCGATCGACATCCATGCCGGGGAGGCGGTCGCCGTTATCGGACCGAATGGTGCCGGCAAGTCGACCTTCCTTGGCTGCATCACGGGCGAACGACTGCCCGATTCGGGATCGGTGGAAGTGTGCGGGATCGATCCGTTCGCCGATCCCGCCCGCGTCGCCGCCGTGATGGGCTATGTGCCGGAGCACCCGTTCCTCTACGGTGAGCTGACTGTCTCCGAGACGTTACGTTTCATCTCGGAAGCACATCGCCTTGATCGTGAGTCGAGCCTCTCAGAAGCTACGCGCCTGCTTGCCGCCTTCGGGCTCGAGGGATCGGAAGGCGCCCTATGCCGCGAGATGTCGCAAGGGATGGGTCGCAAGGTCGCGATCATCTCCGTCCTCCTCCATCGGCCGCGCCTGCTCGTGCTGGACGAGGTGTTCAATGGCCTGGATCGAACTTCCTCGAACCGATTGATCGAGGAACTGGACCGGCGGCGTGCGGAGGGTACCGCTATTCTCCTTTCCAGTCATGATCTTACGCTGCTCGCCGAATGGTGTGGACGCGGCCTGCTCCTTGCTCCTGACGGATGGCGGGGATTGACCGGCGACGTCTGGCGCGAATGGAGTGAATCGCCTCGGTTGACGGGGTAGCGGCGCGGACGGGACCGGATAACGTTTCGACGCTCGCGCGTGAGTGTACTATGCGTTTGAAAGCTGTAGCCCTGTTGTTCGCGCTCGCCGCGATACTTTCCGGATGTGGCAGCGCCATGTTCCGGGAACCGGAGGTGAGACTCGAGAATGTACAACTGGCGGGTCTCGGCTTGCGCGGCGGAACGTTGAAGGTGACCGTCGAGATCGAGAACCCGAACCCGTTCACCCTCGGCGCGGACGTCGTGCACTACCAGCTCGCGATCGCGGAGGTCTCAGCGCCGGGAGACACGGCCTGGGTCGATCTCGCCGGCGGAAGTTACGCCGAAGGGATATCGGTCGGCGCCTGGCGAACCGAGAGAGTCGAAGTCCCGGTCGAGTTCACATATGCGGGACTGGGAAGCGCGGCGTCATCGGTTCTGCGCGCCGGAACGTTCAACTATCGGGCGACCGGTGTGGTCGACGTCAGCACTCCTCTCGGCGCCCGCCGGGTGCCTTTCGACCGTGGCGGGGTAGTGAACGTGATGGGCGCCAACTGACGAATCCGAACGGGAAAGCCATCCTCCATCCGGCATACATGATCGAACTCGAAATACCTGGCGAGCGCGCCGTTCTGGTCGGCGCGCCGCTCAAGCGACTTCCACCCGAACTCGCCGCCGAACACATCGAAGAACTCGGGCGGCTTGCGGACACCGCTGGCGCCGAGATCGTCGGGGATCTCGTGCAGCGAGTGGATTCGCCTCACCCGCGACTCTACATCGGCGAAGGGAAGGCGGCCGAGCTCAAGGACCTCATCGAGGAACGGGAGGGGACCCTCGTCATTTTTGACGATGAACTCTCACCGGCGCAGGGGAAGAACCTCGAGGAGTTCCTGGGTACTCGTGTCATGGATCGGGCCGAGCTGATCCTCGACATCTTCGCCACCCGCGCCCGGACCGCGGAGGCGAAGCTTCAGGTCGAACTCGCTCAGCTCCAGTACCTGCTGCCCCGCCTGACGCGCATGTGGGCCCACCTCTCCCGCGTGCGCGGCGGCATCGGAATGCGCGGGCCGGGCGAGACACAGCTGGAGACTGACCGGCGGATGATCAATCAGAAGATCAGCCGGCTCAAGGCCGATCTCGAGCGGATCTCGCGGCAGCGCGCCACCCAGCGAAAGGGCCGTCAGGACACATTCAGGGCCGCCCTCGTGGGATACACGAACGCCGGCAAATCGTCGCTGCTGCGAACCATGTCGGGCGACGACGTCTTCGTTGAGGACCGGCTCTTCGCCACACTCGACGCGGCGACGCGCAATGTGGAGTTGGGGCAGGGCTACGAGTGTCTCCTGACGGACACGGTGGGTTTCATCCGCAAACTGCCTCACCATCTCGTGGCGTCGTTTCGGGCCACGCTCGAGGAAGCGCGCGACGCCGACATCATCCTCCATGTCATCGATAGCTCCCATCCGGGTTGGGAGGCGCAGATGGAGGTGGTCAACGAGGTCCTCACGGATCTCGATCTGACCAGGCACCCTACGGTCCTCGTGTTCAACAAGATCGATCGTTTGACCGTGGAGGAGGAGCAGGCCTGGCGGGCCCGCGCGGCGGCGGACTACACCCGGGAGTCGGTGTTCGTGTCGAGCGTCGAGGAGGGCGGTGCCGAGCCCCTGCGGGACCTGTTGAGGAACCGCGTCCGGTCTGCCCAGCCGAGGGTTCACATTACGATTCCAGCGGCACGCGGCGAACTCCTCGCCGAGATCTATCGGGAGGGCGAGGTGCTGACACGCTCGGATGCCGATGGCGCGATCGAAGTGACCGCGCGACTCCCGGTCGCCTCGCTCGGCCGCCTTCGGCGTGAGTCGGACGTTCGGGTCCTGGAGCAGTGATCACGCTCGACCGGTTGCTCGGTCACGTCTGGATCGTCGGGGCCGGTAGACTGGGCCTCGCGCTTGGTTGGCAGCTCACCGCCTCCGGCCGCATCGGGCGGATCACCTTCGCGGGTCGATCCGCCTCGTCACCGGTACACCCGGTATTCGATCGTGCGGAGGCCGGGTACACTTCGGATCTCCCGGTCGCGGACGACGAGCCAACCCTCATTGTCGTCGCCGTACCGGACGGCGCGATCGCCGATGTGGCGTCGGATCTCGCTGCGCGACGCCTTCCGCCCGTCCCTGTGCTCCATACGAGCGGCGTTCTGTCGTCGCGGATCCTGGCTCCTCTCGCCGAAGTCGGTCACCCGGTCGGGTCGATTCATCCGCTCGTCGCGGTTGCGGATCCGGTTGACTCCGCGGGGCATCTCGTCCACGCCTGGTATGGGCTGGAAGGCGAGCCGGGGGCGGTCGAGGCCGCTGGCATCCTTGTGGGCCTGCTGAAGGGCGGGGCATTCCCTGTCGATCCTTCGATGAAGCCCGCATACCACGCGGCCGCGGTGTTCGCCTCGAACTATGTTGTCGCTGTGCTTGCGGTCGGTGAGGAGTTGATGACCGCGGCGGGCGTGCCGCTTGAGCAGGCGCGTATGGCGATCGCCGCGCTGGCCCGCGGCGCGATCGCTTCGGTGGAGGCGACCTCGCCCGTGGCCGCGTTGACCGGTCCGGTGTCGCGAGGCGACGACGAGACAGTGGCACTGCACATCGCCGGGTTGTCGCCGGAACTGCGCCCGCTATATTCGGAACTCGCTCGACAAACCCTTCGACTGTCGCGGTTCCGGGGCCTCGGCCCCGACGCCGCCGGCCGAATCGTACGTGCGCTCGAGGCGGGGACGCAGTGAGACTTTACATCAACATCGACCATGTCGCGACTGTACGTCAGGCGCGCGGGACCGATGAGCCGGACCCGGTTCGCGCCGCGGTACTCGCGGAGATTGGCGGTGCCGATGGGATCACGGTCCACCTCCGGGAGGACCGCCGCCACATCCAGGACCGAGATGTCGACCTGCTGATGCGGACGGTGCGCGGCACGATGAACCTCGAGATGGCGGTGGCGCCGGAGATCGTGGATCTGGCGGTCGCGTGGGGGCCGCCGCAGGTGACCCTGGTTCCCGAACGACGCGAGGAAGTCACCACCGAGGGCGGCCTTGTTCTGCCCCGGGATGCCGCTGGTTCGCCCCTGCATCGGGCGATCGAGAAGCTGCGGGGCGCGGGCATTCGGGTTTCGCTCTTCGTCGATCCCGAAGCGGAGTCGATCCGGGCGGCGGTGGACCTCGGCGCTGAAGCGGTCGAACTTCACACCGGTGAGTACGCGCTGGCCTCGGGCGCGGAGCGAACCGAGCAGCTTGGCCGCCTGGCGCGCGCCGCGGCACTCGGCCGCTCGCTTGGCGTTGCCGTTCATGCGGGACATGGGCTCACGTACCTGAACGCAGCTCCGGTCGCGGCCGTCGCCGAGATCGAGGAACTCAACATCGGCCACTCGGTCGTGGCGCATGCGGTGTTCGTCGGAATGGAAAGGGCGGTTCGTGAGATGAAGGAGATCGTAAGACTCGCGCGGAGGTGCGAATGACGTCGAACCGACTGGACGAGTACTTCGCTGGCGAAGCGGGCGAATACCTTGATGAGCTCCAGGTGCTGCTCAGCGACTCGAGCAGTCCCGATGCCGACGGTCTCCTGCGTCTCGCGATGGGCGTGCGCGGCAGCACGAAGATGGCGGGCGCGGATTCGATCTCGAAACTCGCCGGCCGCCTCGAGGACGCCGCTCGGTCGATGGCCGGTCTTGAGCTCCAGTGGGGTGATGATGTGCGCGATGTCGCCCGCTCCACCGTGACCGAGATTCGCGATCTCGTCGGCTCCATTCCCAACTGGGGGCCTGCCGAGGACGAGCGGGTTGAGCGCTGTCTCGAGCGCTGGAGTGGAATCCGGTCCGGACAGAACGGCTCCAGCCCTTCGGTCGTTGCCATCGACTCGCTCTTCTACGACGATGATGGCCCTCATATCATCGGGCCCGTCGACAACGTTGCGCTCGCGACCACCCCGGTCGTGCCCATCGAGTCGCTGTTCCTCCGCGGGGATGCGGCGGTCCGGCAGGCACTCTCGCTGCGGCCTGCGTTCGACGCGGCGGTTCGCGGCGATTCGACCGACGACCAACCACTCGCCAGCCTCGTCGAAGAACTCTTCGATCTGCTCGGTCTGAGCCTGACCGCGGATCCCCCGGAGGTATGAGTCGGAAGAAGTTCCGGGCGACAATCGGGGTTCTGCTGAGCCTGCTGCTTCTCTGGTGGGCCCTCCGCGATGTGTCGGTGGCGGAGGTCGCTCATCAGGTTGCCAGCGCGAACGGTCTTCTCCTGACCGCCGCGATCGCGGTTTCACTCGGTGGCTTCTACATCCGGGCGTTCCGCTGGGGAATCCTTCTGCTGCCGCTCGGTACCCCGACCGCGTTCGCGCCGAGAATTGCCGCCGTATTCATCGGTTTCGCGGCCAACAATGTCCTCCCCGCCCGGGTTGGTGAATTCGCGCGCGCCTTCGTGCTGGCTCGGCTGACACCGATCCCGGCGGCGGCCGCATTCGGGACACTCGTGGTCGAACGCCTTCTCGACGGCATCGTGCTCGTCGGACTCCTGTTCGCCGCAATGGCCGCCCCGGGATTTCCCGGCGGCCAGGCGGGTGGGGGCGCGGACTTCCGCACCGCCGCGATAGTGGCGGGGATTCTGGTCGTCTTCGTGACGGCGGGCCTCTTCCTCGTGGTCACGGCCCCTCGCCGCGCGTCCGCGATCGCTCACTTCATCGCGCGACTTCTTCCCCGCCGGTTCCGCGAACGGTTCATCGAAGTCCTTCGGTCCTTCGCCGCTGGACTCGTGATCCTGAGGAACGCGCGCCTGTTTGCCGTCTCCCTTCTCCTCGCCTTCGGGCAGTGGACGTTTCTGGCGATCTCGTTCCTGTTCGCGTTCCGCGCGTTCGGAATCGACAATGTTCCCTTTTCCGGCGCAGTCTTTCTTCAGTCGATCATCGGGCTTGCCGTCGCGATCCCCTCTTCGCCTGGCTTCTTCGGGCCGTTCGAGGCCGCCGCGAGGGTGGGCCTCGGGCTCTGGGACGTTCCGGCTACCCAGGCGGTCTCGTTCGCCATCGGCTTCCACATTGCCGGCTTCCTGCCGGTCACGCTAATGGGTGTCTACTACGTCTGGCGGCTCAATCTCAGCTGGTCCGAAGTTCGAGGAAGCGAAGCCGCTGTCGAAAGTGAGATCCCCGATCCAGTGGTCGCGACCAGACCGCCGCCGCCGCAATGAACGTCGTTTCGCTTGCGGCGCCTGCCAAGATCAATCTCAGGCTTGCCGTCCTCGCCAGGGAGGAGTCAGGATATCACTCACTCGAAACGGTTCTTTGCGGAATAGACCTGGCCGACCAGCTCGTCGTTGAACGGTCGACGGTAGGGTTTCACCTGGATGTGGTGGGCGAAATCGAGACCGGTCCGCCGGACCGCAACCTTGTTCGCCGGGCGGCAAACCTTTTCTACCAGGCGCTCGGAATGGAGCCGGCGATCCGGATCAGGCTCGAGAAGGTCATCCCGTCCGCCGCCGGACTCGGGGGCGGCAGTTCCGATGCCGCCGCGACGTTGCGGGCTCTCAATTTCCTGCACGGCTCCCCGTTCACCGAACACGCTCTGCTCGAGTGCGGAGCCTCCCTCGGGAGCGACGTTCCCTTCTTCCTCGGGGACTCGCCTTTTGCGCTGGCCTGGGGGCGGGGCGAGCGACTCCTTCAGCTAGGGCCACCCCCGACGCGACCCGTCCTGGTCGTACATCCGGGGGTGGAGATCCCCACGGCGGCGGCATTCGCGCGTCTCGCCGAAATCCGC
>CAZUVK010000153.1:0-8954 GCA_964623785.1 uncultured Gemmatimonas sp.
CTACAACCCGATCCATACCATCGACGAGGAAGCGAGTCGGGCGGGCCTGCCCGGGATCATCCAGCACGGGATGCTCACCATGGCGCGCATGTCGCAGCTCCTCACGCCGCACCAGGACTCCGGGTTCATCGACCGCTTCCAGACGCGCTTCGTCGGGATGCTCTTCCTGGGGGACCGGCTCGTCATCACCGGGCAGGTGACGGAGGTGGAGGAAGTCGAGACCGGAGCCCGGGTGAGCTTCGATGTGGCCGCTTCAACCGACGACGGTCGGTCGATCGCCAAGGGGTCGATCCGCTTCGCCCTGCTGGCTCAATAGCGCCGCGGCGCGGCGATCACCCCGCCCGGGCCTTCGGGCGGATCACCGCGCCTACTGGCGACCCGCCGGGTGGATCCACCAGTTTCTGGCGTTCGAGAACTCTCCGCGCACGTCGAAGGTGGCGTCTCTGACGCGGGTCCTGATCCCCACCAGCCGCTGGGGATAGTAGAGAACCGCGTACGGGGCGTCGTTTGCGATCAACCGCTGATACTCTGTCCAGAGCGGGCGCGCCGCATCTCGATCGACGGTGACCGCCAGTTCGTCGATCAACGCATCCGCCCTCGGATTCGAGTATCCGACATACTGATATGGGCCGTCGAGGTTTCGGGAGTGAAGAATCCCGGCGTCATCCTTCGCCTCCCAGTCGACCCAGCCGGAGATCACCGCTTCGAATTCCCGCTCGCGCTCGCCCTCGTCGTTCAACGCACCCTGGAGCTGGCGGATCATCGAAGTCCATTCCACGAGGCGGGGCTGGACCGCGATTCCCAGCGGCCTGAGCTGCGCCTGGACGATCTCCGCGATATCGCGTCGGACGTCGTTCCCGGTGTTCGTCATCAGTGCGAAGCTCAGGCGATGGCCCCGGCTGTCGACGAGAACCCCGTCGGGACCGGGCCTCCAACCCGCTTCAGCGAGCAGGCGGGCGGCTCCCTCCGGATCGTAGGGTACGAGCGCCTCGGAGTCGTACGCGTAGTGCGTGGGAGTCACCGTCGCGCGGCCTTTGTCGCCGAGCCCGTACAACAGGGCGTTGACGATCTGGTCACGATCGATCGCCATCGTGATCGCGCGGCGCGTCCGTGCATCGGAAAAGATCGGGAGCCGGCCATTGAAGCCGATGTAGTTGTACTGCCGCGACGGGGTCGCCACGAGCTCGACACCGGGCGCCGCCTCGATCATCTCCGCCTGGTTCGGGTTCGGCCCGATGTAGAGATCCACGCGCCCCGTCAGCAGCTCCGTCAGGAGGGTGGTCATCTCCGGGATCGCGCGGTAGACGACGCGGTCGACGTACGGTCTCCCGCCGAGTGCCTCAGGGTGGTCCGGGTTGGCCTCGAACACCCATTCCTGGCCCGACACATGGCGGACGAACCGGAAGGGTCCATTGCCGGTCGGTGAGAAGGCGAAGCCATGCTGGAGAAGCCCTTCGGGCGGAACCGCCTCGAGGATGTGACGGGGAGCGATCGCCAGCATCGCGAAGATGTCGAGGAACTCGGAATGCGTCCGCAGGCGCATCTTCACCGTGTGGGAATCCACGAGCTCCGCGTGGGGGCTGAAGTGCGTCAGCCGCTGCATGTTCGGGTACGCGGTGCGCGGGTCGCTGACGCGATCGAAGGTGAAGAGAACGTCCGCCCCGGTGGTTGGCGCTCCGTCGTGCCAGCGGACGTCGTCGCGGATCCGCCATGTGAGCTCCAGCGAGTCGGGATGTATGCGGACGGTATCCCAGCTCTCGGCCAGGCCCGGCACGATCCGCATCTGGTCGTCGTACTTGACCAGCGTCATGAAGAGCATGTCCCGGATGATGTTGTTGCTGTTATTGTCGCTCGAAACGAGAGGGTTCATGCTCTGAAGATCGCCGATCCCGCCGACGACGACCGTGCCTCCGTACCGGTCCGCTTCCGGGATACTCTCGTCGCTGGTCACCACCTGATCGTCGGGCGACGAGCACGCCACGAACGCGATCGGAAGGAGCAGGCGAAACAGGTTCGATCGACGACGGTTCATGGCGGTACTGGTCGGTTCGGGCGAGCGTTCAGGGCGATGAATTCACGCGCCGCCGCGGATGCGCGGCGGCCAGCTTCCAGACAGGATACGATACGTGACCCAACCGCTCAATGGAGTTCGTGTCTGCGACCTCACGCAGAATCTTGCGGGACCGTTCTGCTGCCAGATACTTGCCGACCTCGGCGCCGAGGTGATCAAGGTAGAGCCGCCGGGGGGAGACCCGGCCAGGCTGTGGGGGCCGCCGTTCTGGGGCGCCGACAGCACGCTCTTTCTCTCGGTCAACCGCAACAAACGTAGCATCGTGCTCGACCTCAAGCGCACGGAGGGGCGGGAGGCGCTGCACGCGATCGCGAAGGAGTGCGATGTCTTCGTGCAGGCGGCCCGGTTCGGGGTCGCGGAGCGCCGGGGCTACGACTACGAGACGATTCGTGGCCTGAGGCCGGACGTCATCCACATGTCGGTCACCGCCTATGGGGACCGCGGCCCGCTACGGGAGGCGCCGGGCTACGATCCGCTGATGCAGGCGTTCTCCGGGATCATGTCGCTCACGGGCCACCCGGACGAGCCACCCGCGCGCGTCGGTGGATCGGTCGTCGACTACGGAACGGGGATGTGGGCGGCGATCGGGATCCTCGGTGCACTGCGTGTTCGTGACCAGACGGGCGAGGGTGCGAAGCTCGACACGGCGCTGCTCGATACCTCGCTCGCCTGGATCTCCTATCACATCATGGGCTATCTCTCCACCGGTCGAGTCCCGGGGCCGATGGGGTCCGCCCTCGAGGCGATTGCCCCGTACCAGGCGTTTCCCACCACCGACGGGCATGTGATGATCTCCGCGGGGAGCGATGGGATCTTTCGGCGGCTCGTCACGGCGCTCGGGCTCGCCGAGTTGGCGGATGACGCCCGGTTTCGCGCCAATCCGGACCGGGTGGCGAATCGAGATGTGCTCGTGCCGCTGATCGAGCGGGCCACGACGGGGCGATCCACGGAGCAGTTGCTCGAGTTGATGCGGGAGAATTCCGTTCCCGCGTCACCGATCCGCGACGTCGCCGCGGTGGCGGCGGACCCGCAGGTGGCGGCGGCGGAAATGCTGGTCTCGCGTCCGAAGCCCGGCGTCCCGGAGTACCGCGACATGGCCCTTCCGCTTCGGGTGAACGGCGTCCGACCCGGCGGCGGCGCCGCGCCACCGGCGGCGGGGGAGCACACGATCGAGATTCTCGAGGAGGTCGGGATGACGGATGACGCGATCCGGCGCGCGATTGGATCGGGGGCGGTCCAGGTAGCCGGGGACGACGGGGCGGGCGACGAGTAGCGCAATCGGGGAGCCCGGAGCCGTCCGCTGACGAGCCCCGGGCTATCTCGATTCGCTACTCGCTCGACGGCGGGACAAGCCCGTTCGCGCGCATGTAGGTGACGACGTTCCCATAATGCAGGTTGCTGTGCGCGAGGTTCTGGATCAGCGCACCGGCCCGCGTGTCGGAACTCCCGAATACTGCGATCGTCTCACCGAGGCCGGAGCCGGCGCCACGGTAGGCCTCGAGACAGAAGTCACGCGATGCGCGGAGGTTCGCGATGATCTGCTCGCGGGTGGTGCCCGGGGTCCTCATCGCGGCGGGCGGCGTCTGACCGCTGATCGCCGCACAGTAGCCGAACTGCGCCGTCGTTACGTGGGTGAACAACTCGCCCAGGGTTCGCACGTCCTCCGTCGGTCGGTACGAATACCTGTCCTCGGGAACGATCTCCGCGGAGCGAACGAGGTTCTCGCCCACGGTTTCGTATCTGGTGAGCAGGCCGACGGACACCGCGTTCGCCACATCCTGTGCGTGGACCGTGGCGGGGGTGGCCACGGCGATACTCGCGGCGATCGCGATGAATGGGAAGGTGAACGGACGCATGGGTTCTCCCGGGCTTGGGGGATGGACTCCGAAGATCTCGCGATACGACGACCGCCCACCGGCCGACCCGCGAGTGGATCGCGGATCCGGTGGGCGGTTTTGTCGTATCGCGAGATCGGCGAACTACCTTCTATACTCCACCCTGATCGCCGCGAGCTCGTCCGTGTCTGTGGTGAGCTCGCCCGATCCCGTCGGGATGTTGTTGATCTGAAGGATGCGAGCCGCAACATCGACGTACTGCGCGTACTCCAGGCGGCCCGGCTCATCGAGCGGCATCGTGGACCGCAGGTGCTCGACGAAGGCAAGCATCGACTGGCCGGTGTAGTTGGTCAGCAGGCGGCCACCGGCCCAGTCGTCGGCGGCGTGACAGACGAAGCACTCGGCCTCCTGAATCGTTCGTCCGCGGTCCGCCTGGGAGGCCGTGTAGATACCGGAGTAGATCGTCCGGGGACTGTCAGGCCCGTCGGCAACCACCGCGGCGACCGCCGGGGTTTCCGTTACCACCGCTTCCGGGCCCTCCATCATATGAGCGCTGTGGTCTTCCTCGCCCGATGCCATTGCCGCGCCGGCACCCGCGTCGACCGACGGACGCGAGTCCGCCTCGGTGCACGCGACGATCATCGGCGCGATGCCAGCCATGAACAGGATCTTGATCGCTGACTTCATCCAGATCTCCGACATACCAGGTTCGTGAGCAAATTCTGTTGGAATGGAGCGGCCCGCGGCGTGGCCGGTTCGTGTTGTCCTCCGCCCGCACCAGCCCGTGGAACGATGGCCGCGGCCGCCTCAAAAGGTATCCTAAGATTCGGAGCCGCACCAGTTCCGGGACACCGCGATCTTCACGACCTCATTGTATGTCCGTAATTCGGTGGCCACGGTGTGGTTCCGCCTGATCATCGGATCGCCCGGGGCGAAGATCCAGATGGTTACACGGCCGGTACGGCAATCGTTGGCCAGTGAGAACGCGAGTCTCGGGGGTCAGGGGGAAGGAACCGGCCGCGGGCGGGCGGGTAACTCGATTCAATCTCCATGTTTACGAGAAGTCGAGCGGGCGCGTTTTGCAGAACGCGGCGATTGCCGCGGAATGCCTGCCATGCTACCTCGCGTCAGGCGAAGGACACAGCTCCGTAAGCAGCGATACAGCAAGGGGATAGTAGTAGCGGCGTCTCTCGGCACGGTGATCGCCAATTGGCTCGCCGCCGCGCTCTGGGCGCTGGTTCCACCGATAACGGCAAACCCATCGAAAGGTGGGGACGCAAAGCTACGAGGCTACAGCGGGTTCGCACCCGCTACGCCAGTCGGGCCGCCGAAGGGAACGTACGAAAATGAGTCACGGAACGAACGGGCGGGTCGGCCCCGCCACTCCGGAAGCAGGACAGTCGGTTAGTCGTCGCGGGGGATGGGTTCGGAAGGTCGGAGGTATCGCGATCCTCCTGGTGGCGATGGGGTGTGACTACGGTCCCACGGGACCGACCATCTCGCAGGCGAGTCTCTCGGACGTGCATATCTGGGCGCTGGAAGCCGCCGCGCTGATCGACGAGCATCGGGCGACGCTGGGCTGCGCGCCGCTGCGGTGGCACGAACAGGTGGCGAACGTGGCCGCCGCATATGCGCGGCAGATGAACGATGAGGCATTCTTCGGGCATGTCGATCCTTCGGGGACGACGCTGAAGCAGCGTCTCAACCGGGCGGGGATCAGTGGGTACCGGCTCGCGGCGGAGACGATCGCGGCCGGGCAGGACAACCCGCCGAAAGTTGTCGCCGACTGGCTGAAGAGTCCGGCGCACAAGGAGATTGTCGAAGACTGCCAGTTCGATCGGGTCGGCCTCGGCTTCTATGAGGGCGATGGCCCGTACGCCGAATACTGGACGGCGGTATTCATGTCGTCGCGCTGACCGGGGATTCGCGACGGAGAGCGCATGACGAAGAGACTCCACGCACGCCGCGTGGGGTCTCTTCGTCATGACGGGCCGGGCGCGCTCAGCCTTCGATGGTGACGATCTCGATCGGGTAGGGAAGCGTCGCGAGCCCCGGTTCGATCGCGGCTCTGTCCCCGACGATGACGATCGCGAACCGGTCAGGGTGCAGGTGCTCGCGGGCCACGCGATTGACCTCGTCGAGCGTCACCGCGGCCACCCGGTCACCGTAGTCGTCGAAGTAGTTGGCCGGGAGATCGTAGATGATGAGCTGCTGAATCCGACCGGCGATTTGCGCATTCGTCTCCAGACCAAGCGGCTCGCCGCGGATCTCGCCCGCCTTCGCGAACTCCAGTTCTTCGGCGGTGATGGGCCGCGCGCCTCGGACTTCCTCCAGCTCCTTCATGAACTCGATCACCGACTCCCGGGTGACGGCCGTCTGCACGCCGCCGCCCGCGAGGAACGGTCCCGGATATCTTCCCACCTGGAAGGTGCTGCTCGCGCCGTAGGTGTATCCCTTGTCTTCGCGCAGGTTGAGGTTGATCCGACTCGAGAACTGCCCGCCGAGGATCGAGTTCATCAGCAGAATCGGGAAATAGTCGGGGTGATTCCGTTCGATGCCGACGTGGCCGATCCGGACCTCGGCCTGCGCCGCCCCGGGGCGATCGATGAGGAAGATCCGAGTCGCCGGGAGCGGCGGAGGTGGTGTGGGCGAGGTCCGCGCCGCTCCCTGGCCGGGCCGCCAGTTCGCGAACTCGGCTTCAAGCGCGGACCGCAGCTGCGGGGTGCCGACGTCTCCGACCACGATGAGTGTCGCGTTCGATGGCTGATACAGGGCCTGGTGGAACTCGCGGAGGACTGGAACAGTGAAGCCCTCGACCGACGCGCGGGTGCCTTGAAGTGGCCGGCCATAGGCATGTGTCGCGCCGAACACCCTTCTCGAGAACTCCTCAGAAGCGAGCGCCCCCGCCTGGTCGCGCGACTGGGCGATCGACGCGAGCCGCTGGTCCCGCACCCGGACCCACTCCTCCTCATCGAACGATGGGTTCATCACCACGTCGGCGAAGATGCCCAGCGCGGACGTAAGGTTGCGGCTGAGCGTGCTGAGCGTCACCACCGCGGTTTCTCGGCCCGCGCCGGCGCTCAGGCTCGCCGCGAGAAAGTCGATCTCATCGGCGATCTCCGTGGCGGAGCGGCTGGCGGTGCCCTGCGTGAGCATTGCTGCGGTCAGCGAAGCGAGCCCCGGGCGATCGGCCGGTTCCGCGATCGCTCCAGCGTTGAGAAGTAGTTGAACGCTGACGAGCGGGAGCCCACTCCGCTCGACGTGCCAGACATCGAGGCCGTTCGAGAGCGTGAACCGCTGAATCTCCGGAAAGTCCACATTCGGGGTGGCGCCGGGAGACGGCAATACGGTCCGGTCGAGCGTCGGGACCTGCACGGCGGTAGTTGCCGACGCGCATCCGAACGCAAGCGCGAACAGACCCGCGGCGAGCGGTGCGAGGTAGCGCGTATTCATCGGTTGGCCTGAAGGTTGGGGCTCGGGTCGTCCGCCAGCGCCTGGAGCTGCGTCTGGCCTTCGGGGACGACGCTCAGGATCACGCGGTTCGGCGTGAGGTACCGACGGGCCGCGGTGTTCACCGATGCGGGCGTCACCGCCTGGTATCGCGCATAGTCGCGCTCGATGAACGCGGGATCACCGGTAAACGTCGTATACAGGTTGATCTGATCCGCGCGCCCGAGCGCCGTCTGCATCCCCTGGATGAAGCCCGCCTCGACGTTGTTGAGCGCTGCCTGGACCTCGCGTTCGGAAGGCGGCTCCGCGACGAGCCTTGCGACCTCTTCGTCCACGACGGCCAGAACGCGCGAGAGGCTGACTCCGGGCCGCGCGGTTACCGTGATCGAGAACTGGCCAGCCAGCGGCCGGCTCGCCTGGCCGGCGCTCACCGACTGAGCGATCTGCTCCTCGTAGACGAGTCTTCGGTAGAGCCGGGAACTACGTCCGCTCCCCAGAATGTTGCCGATGAAGTCGAACTCGGCGTCGTCCGGATGGAAGACCGGCGGCGTCGGCCAGACGATGGTAATGCGCGGCAGTTGGACACGATCCTCGAGTACGACCCGCTTCTCTTCCGTGAGCACCACGGGCCCGGGGTCGGGCCGTTCGATCGGAGGACCCGTGGGGATCCCGCCGAAGTAACGCTCGATCCACGCCTTCGTCCGGGCCGGATCGAAGTCTCCGACGACGGCGAGCGAGGCGTTGTTCGGCGCGTAGTAGCGGCGGAAGAAAGCCTGGACGTCCTCCATCGAAGCCGCGTTCAGGTCCGCGAGTGACCCGATCGTCGGCCAGGAATACGGATGCCCCGATGGGTAGAGCGCCGCCGCGACGGTTTCGCTGGAGAGGCCGTACGGCGCGTTGTCGTAGTTCTGGCGCCTCTCGTTCTGGACCACGCTCCGCTGGTTGTCCAACTTTTCCTGCGTCATCGCGGGAAGCAGGAAGCCCATCCGGTCCGCCTCCTGCCAGAGCACCTGTTCCAGAAAGTTCGACGGGACGACCTGGAAGTAGTTGGTCCGATCCGAGCTGGTGGAACCGTTCAGATTCCCGCCGGCCTCCTCGATCAACCGGAAATGCCCATCGTCGCCGATGTTCTCCGACCCCTGGAACATCATGTGTTCGAAGAGGTGCGCGAACCCCGTACGACCGGGCTCCTCGTTCCCTGAACCAACGTGGTACCAGAGGTTCACCGCCACCACGGGCACGGACGTGTCGCGCGCCAGTACGACGGTAAGGCCGTTGTCCAGCTCGTACGTCTCAAGCGAAAGGTCGACCGGGTCGGTGATCGTCCGCACCGTGGAGGTGCCTGTCTGCGCGAGCAATGGAGCAACAGCGCCCGCGATCGCCAGCGCGACAACGATCCCTGCAACGCCACATCTCATCTTCATGGCCACAAAGGGACGGGGTGGACGGCATCAAATCCCAAGATAATCAGTTCGATCCGTGACTTCGACCCCTCTCCATCCATGCGTGCCAATCCAGCCGCCAAGGCCGATGCATCACCGCCCGAGCGGCAATCGCCGCGCCCCGACCCCCGCCGACCCACTGGTTCCGTCTCATCC
>CAZUVK010000154.1:0-8947 GCA_964623785.1 uncultured Gemmatimonas sp.
CGCCCACCACCGTCGCGCTCTTCTTGAACGGCCGGTTCGGAGAGAGCCCCGTCTCGTGCATCGAGAAGAGAATCCGCCGGTGTACGGGCTTCAGCCCGTCGCGCACGTCCGGCAACGCTCGCTGCACGATCACGCTCATCGAATAGTCGAGGAAGGACTGCTTCATCTCTTCCTGGATGAGTCGCGGTACGACTCGATCACGCTGGTTGGGCACGACGCAGAATCTGTTCGGGAGATATTCGGGGTTTCGCGGCTCGCATGATGCGAATCACGGCCTTCGGCCGCAAGGCCCCGGGCCGATATCGACCGATTCCGGCGGTGGGTTCAGATCTCCTCCAGTTCCTCCTCGAGTTCCATCGCCATGGTTGGATGGCCGTGCCTCGTGGCCGCCTCGATCCCGCGGCGGTACGCCTCGCGCGCCGGCTCGACCTCGCCGAGGTGGAGGTGCGCGCGGGCGAGCCTGCCGTAGGCGTTGCCCTGATCGTCCGCGAGGCCCAGATACGACTCGATATGCGAGATCACGTCCGGCCAGCGGGCGAGCCTTTCGAACTCGACGGCGAGCCCGAAGTGGGCGCGGGGGTCGTCGGGTCGGGCGGTGAGCATCTTCCGCAGTGCCTCGATCCGGGGCGTGTCGGCTGGTTCGGTCATGATCTCCAGGAGGTGATGTCGACGGGTCTCGCAGTATAGCGGCGGACGGGTGCGCGCTTCAATGGCGGTTGCCCGGGGATCGCCTTAGCTTCCTCCGCGTCCTCTCGGTTCAACTCCGCGCCCTCAGCGAGAACCCCGACGTCCTTCAGCGCCGACGCGAACTACACTTGCGCGGATGATCCACGACACGGAGACCTCGGATTGGACCGCCCGGACGGAGCGCGCGACCCGATGATCAAGCCCCGCGCGCTCCGTCCAGGCGCCCGCGTCGCGCTCGTCGCGCCCGCGGGCCCGCTTGCGCCCGAAGCGATCGACCGCGCCGAGGAGCGGGTGCGCGCGCTCGGGTGGACGCCGGTGACCGGGGAGTCCGCCAGGGAGCGCAGCGGCTACCTTGCCGCGCCCGATGATGCGCGTTTCGCCGACCTCGACGACGCGATCCGGTCCACCGCGAACGACGCGATCTGGTGCCTCCGCGGCGGCTACGGCACGATGCGGATCATCGAGAGGCTCGACCTGGCTCCCCTGCGCGCCCGCCCGCGCCCGCTTATCGGCTTCAGCGACAACACGGCGCTCCACCTGGTCATGCGACGCGAAGGACTGACATCCTTCCACGGCCCGCATCCGGGAACGGAGGGGTTCAGCGATTTCACCCGCGACTCGCTGCTCTCGGCACTGACGGAGCCGGAAGCCGGCGGCCCCCCTGACCTTCCGACACTGGACGAGTCGCCGCCCGCGACCGTCGTCGGCGGAACCGCGACGGGGCGGCTCGTGGGCGGAAATCTCGCGCTGCTCGCCGCCACCGTCGGGACGTGCGCGGAGCTGTCAGCGACAGGCGCGATCCTCGTGATCGAGGAGGTGGGTGAACCCCTCTACCGGGTCGACCGGATGTTGACGCAACTTCGGCTGGCGGGCACCTTGAACGGAGTCGCCGGTATCGCGATCGGCGCGATCAGCGCGCGGCCCGACGAGGCGGACGAACGACTGCCCAGCGTCACCGAGCTCCTCCACGACCGCCTTGGCGACCTCGGCGTTCCCGTGGTCCACGGATTCCCGTTCGGGCACATCACCGACTCCTGGACGATCCCCCTCGGCGTCCAGGCCATGCTCGACGCCGACGCCGGCACGCTCACGCTCCTCGAGTCGACGGTGACCCCATGAACGGCCCCCCGGTCTCCCCCTGGATCCGCATCCCGGTCGGTCTCGAGGAAGGCCCGAGCGGGTACACCCACGTCCATGCGCTGACGATTCCGGGTTGCTCGGCCACCGGGAGCGACACCGACGATGCCATCCGCGCGTTCGAGACCATCCTCCCCGGTTGGCTCGACCTGCTCGCCTCGCTCGGCGAGCCGATGCCCCTATCCACCCAGGAGATCGAGGTCGCCGTCGATGAATGGATCGCGACGGAGGCGGCGGTGTCGTCCGGCGAGTCCGACGTGCTCTTTCAGGCTGACCTGGCGCCGTTGACCGATGCTGAGATCCGGCTCGGGCTGGCGCTGCTCGGCGAGCTGCGCGGTCGACTCCTCTCGCGCATCCGGCGCGCCTCGAACGAGGACCTCTCGCGGGGAACGGAGGACGGCCCCGACGCGCGGGTCGTCCTCGACGAGCTCGCGCGCGCGCAGTGGTGGGTCCTCACCCGCCTAGGCGCGTCGCCCCTCGCCCTCGTGCCCGAACGGGTGGTCGCCCGGCTCGACACCGCGATGGCGCTCATCGTCGAGCGGCTCACGAATCTGCCGGCGGATGCCCGGGACCGGGTGCTCGAACTCGAAGGCGAGAGCTGGACACCCCGCAAGGTGCTCCGTCGCCTTCTCTGGATCGAATGGTCGCTGGGCGGCGCCGCGATCCGCGCGATCGAATCGGAGACGGCCGCGTGAAGATTTACACCCGAACCGGGGACCGCGGCGAAACGGCGCTGATCGGCGGCGGCCGCGTTTCCAAGAACGATGTTCGTGTCGCGGCGTATGGAGATGTGGACGAGGCGAACTCCGCGATCGGCCTCGCGATCGTCGCGGTGCGGGCGGTGGAGGGAGACGCCATGGACCGGGTCGCTGAATTCCTCCGCATCGTTCAGGAGGACCTCTTCGCGATCGGCGCGCATCTGGCGACACCCGGGGCCATGAAGGGGGATGCCGCCTCGCGGCACCTGCCCGATTCTCCCGTCGACCGGATCCCGGAGATGGAGGGCTGGATCGACGAGGTCGAGACTCGGCTCGAACCGCTACGCGCGTTCGTGTTGCCGGGCGGATCGGAGGCGGCGGCCCGTCTGCACCTGGCGCGTACCGTTTGCCGACGCGCCGAACGGAGCGTAATCTCGCTGGCGGGCGCCTCCGCCATTGATGAGGGCATCATCGCATACCTGAACCGGCTCTCGGACCTGCTGTTCACCTGCGCCCGCCTCGCGAACAGCGCCACAGGCGCGGGGGATATCCCCTGGACGGGCCGCCGGACCGATCGAACCTGACGCCAGAATCCGTGGCGATTTGCCTCGGATCGCACACTTCGCTGGAGGAACTGCATGCCATATCCGGAACCGCTCGTTCAGCCCATGCGCCACGAGCTCACCCGCCTGGGAGTCGAGGAGCTCAGGACCGCCGACGACGTGCGTCGGTCGTTCGCCGAAGGCGGAACGAACCTGATCATCGTCAATTCGGTATGCGGCTGCGCCGCGCGCAACGCCCGCCCCGCCGTCGCGCTCGCGATCGGTCACGCGAACCGCCCGGATCGCGCCACGACGGTCTTCGCCGGCCAGGACCTCGAGGCCACGATGGAGGCTCGCGCGAACTTCCACGGGTTCGCCCCGTCGTCACCGTCGATCGCGCTGATGAAGGACGGCGATGTCGTATTCATGCTCGAGCGTCATCAGATCGAGGGCCGTTCCGCCGAACAGATCGCCAGAGACCTCGTGAATGCATTCGATCAATACTGCGTGACTCCCGTCTGATCCGGGGCGGCTGACCGCGCCGCTTCCGGACACTCCGCGTCCACCAGGGTCGAGCCATGGCGACTACTCTTCCGACCGATGCCCCGTTCGTTCCGCTCCCGAGCGTCGAGGTCGACACGATCCCGAAGACGTTCTTCGCGGGGCTCGATCGATACGGCGGCCACCCCGCGATGCTCTTCAAGGACGGCGCCGGCTGGCAGTCGCTAGCCGGCCCTGACGTCAGCGCACGAGTCGAGCGAATCGCGGCGGAACTCTACCATCTCGGGATTCGCCCCGGGGACCGGGTCGCGCTACTCTCGGAGAATCGACCGGAATGGGCGATGGCGGATTTCGCTGTCCTCGGCCTCGGCGCGGCGGACGTGCCGCTCTACGCGACGTTACCCCCCGACCAGATCGCCTACATCCTCAACGACTCGGCCGCCTGCGCGGTCTTCGTCTCGAGCCGCGCCCAGCTCGCCAAGATCCTCGAAGTCCGCGACCAGACGCCGGCGCTTCGAACGATCATCGCATTCGACGACTCCGGTGACGCCGCCGACGTGGTCACGCTCTCCGAAGTGGAACGGCTCGGCGGGGAACGCATCGAGGCGGGCCTCTTCCCGGGCCTGCGCGCGCTCTCCACCAACGTCGGCCCCGACGACCTCGCGACCCTCATCTACACGTCCGGCACGACGGGCGACCCGAAGGGAGTGATGCTCTCTCACTTCAACATCACTTCCAACATCGCCGCCAGCCGACAACACGACGTTTTTCGAGTCTCGCCCGGGTTCGTCGCACTCTCGTTCCTCCCCATCTCCCACTCCTACGAACGAGTCCTCGACTATTTTTACTGGGGCTCGGGAGTCACCATCGCGTACGTCGATGCCGTCGACAAGATGGCCGACGCCATGGTGGAAGTCCGACCGCACGTGCTCGCCGCCGCTCCCCGCGTCTTCGAGAAGATCTACGCGCGCGTGATGTCGGCCTCTGGATTTCGCGCGAAACTCGTCGCCTGGGCGAAGGAGGTCGGCGAAGCCTCCGTCGACGCGCGCCTGGCGGGCGGTCAGTCCGGCCCCGTCGGAATCCGCCAGAAGCTCGCCGACCGACTCGTCTTCTCGAAACTCCGCGCAAAGACCGGCGGCCGTATCCAGGCCTTCGCCTCCGGAAGCGCCCCGTTATCACCTGATATTGCCAGGTTCTTCTGGGCGGCGGGGCTGCCGATCTACGAAGGGTATGGGCTGACCGAGAGTTCGCCGATCCTCACGGGGAACAGGCCCGGCGCGGTCAAGCTGGGGTCGGTCGGCCCGCCGATCCCTGGCACCGAGGTCCGGATCGGGCCCGATGGCGAGATACTTGCTCGCGGCCCTCAGATCATGAAGGGGTACTTCGGCAAGCCCGAGGACACGGCCGGAGCCGTCGATTCGGAGGGTTGGCTGCATACGGGGGATGTCGGCCAGCTCGACGCCGACGGGTTCCTCTGGATCACGGACCGGATCAAGAACATCATTGTCACGGCGGGCGGGAAGAACGTGGCGCCGGCGCCGATCGAGAACGTCGCGGCGCTCTCACCGTTCGTGAGCCAGGTGGTGATGATCGGGGATCGCCGCCGGTTCCCCGCGTTGCTCGTGGTACCGGATCACGCGTACACGAGCGAGCGCGCGAAAGCGATCGGTGTGACGGACGGCGGCCCCGAGGCGCTCGCCCGTGATCCGCGGGTCCATGAGATGATCGAACGGGACGTACTGGAACGCCTCGGCCGCTTCGCGAGCTACGAACGCCCGAAGAAGGTGCTCCTGATCCCGAGGGAGTTCACCGTCGAATCGGGGGAGATCACGCCGACACTCAAGGTCAAGCGGCGGATCGTGGAACGAAACTATCAGGAAGCGATCGAGCGGATGTACGCGGAGACGTGAGGTCGCTGGTGCCGTAAATCGGCACTAGTCCCGCACTTCGGACATCAGCGCGAGCATGTTGCTCTCGCTGTCGCGAAAGAAGGCCATCCACAGTTCGTGGTCGGGCATTTTCGCGATGAGGTGCGGCCCGCGCTCGAAGGCTACGCCGCGACTCACGAGCCGTTCGTGCGCGCGGGTGATGTCGTCGACGGAGTAGTAGAGGATCGACGCGGGATGATCGAACTCGCCTTCGGGCACGCCGATCATGAGTCGGACGCCGCCGATCTCAAAGAATGCGGCGCCCGGCGTTTCGAAGAGAAATTTCAGGCCGAGAATATCACGATAGAACTCGATCGCGCGCGCCACATCGTGGGCCGTGACGGCGATCTGGGCGATGCGCGTCGGGAGGGCTCCCTGGTCGGTCGACATCGGAACACCCTTTCTTTGAGCGTTTACAACCCCGAAGCCTGACAATGCATCGAGAAGCGCGGATGACGCAACGGGAGTACACGTGAGCGACAACGACGGAAGCAATCTCTGGCCCGTGAAAGGTCCGATCGGGGGGATGCCCGAAGTGGGGTCGTCCGTGAAACCCAAGCGAGCCGGGCTGGTACTGCTCCTGATCTGCTGCGCGACCGCGATCTTCTTCGGTGGGTCGGGGATGGTGGTGGGCGCGTGGACGCAGGCCTGCAACGGGGGTTGCCCCACGGCCGCCGAGGTCGAGGATTTCTCTCCGCAACAGGCGACCGAGCTGTACGACGCCGAGGGTGGTCTCCTCGGCCTCTTCTACCGCGAGCGCCGTCAGCTCGTCTCCCTCTCAGAGCTCCCGCCGTATGTCCCGCTTGCCTTCGTGGCGATCGAGGACCGACGGTTCTTTGAGCATGACGGCGTCGACTTCCGCCGCCTGGTCGGCGCGGTGCGTGACAACATCCTCAATGGATTCGCGGCCTCGGGCGCGAGCACGATCTCGATGCAGCTCGCCCGGAACCTCTTTCCCGAGCAGCTGCCGGCCCGATCGCAGACGGGGTCGGCGATCACGACCATCCGGCGGAAGATCGCCGAGACCCGGCTGGCGCTGGCGATGGAGCGGGAGCTGACGAAGGATCACATCCTCGAGCTGTACCTGAACCACATCTTCCTCGGTGCCGGCGCCTACGGGATCCAGGCGGCGGCGCGCACGTACTTTGACAAGCCGGCGTCGGCGCTCACGCCAGTCGAGGCCGCCACGCTGGCCGGGCTCGCGCAGCGGCCGTCCGACTACAACCCCCGCCGCAACCCTGATGCCGCGGTCGCCAGGCGGAACACGGTGCTCCGGGCGATGGCCGACACGGACGTGCTTACCCGTGCGGAGCTGACCAGCGCGATCGAGACGCAGCTCAGCCTCGCGCCGCCGGCCGGTGTCGTTCGCGCGCCCTACTTCGTCGAGCAGATTCGCCGCGACCTCGAGGACCGGTTCGGCGAGCTGCTCTACACGGGCGGGCTTCGCATCCATACCACCTTGAACCCCGAGCTTCAGCTCGCGGCCGAGGCGGCGCTGGAAGACCAGCTCAGGGCGGTCGAGAGCGGGACGTACGGGTTCTACCGGTATCAGACCTACGAGGCCTACATGGCCGAGCTGGACGCCGAGGATTCCGACGCTGGCGCCTCGAGCGTTCCCTACCTCCAGGGCACCCTGGTCTCGCTTGACCCGCATACGGGTGATGTCCTCGCCATGGTCGGCGGTCGCGACTTCCACCATTCGCAGTTCAACCGGGCCACCCAGGCGCTTCGCCAGCCAGGCTCGGCCTTCAAGCCTTTTGTCTTCGCCGCAGCGCTCGAACAGGGGAAGTCGCCGCTTTACAGAGTTTCCGACCAGCCGCTACTCGTCACCCTGCCGGACGGCCAGACGTGGTTGCCACGGAACTACGCCGGCGATTACGAGGGTGATCTCACGCTGCGTGAAGCCCTGAAGCGCTCGAAGAACATCGCCACGATCCGGCTCGGGCAGGAGATCGGGTTTGCGCCGGTTCAGGATGTCGCCCTCAGGGCGGGACTGGATACGCCCGTGCCGGAATACCCGTCGGTCTATATCGGGGCTGCCGCCGTCTATCCGCTCGACCTCATCGCCGCCTACGCCGCGTTCGCCAATGGCGGCATGAAGGTCGAGCCGAGGTACATCAGCCGGATCGAGGATTCGGACGGCCGGATCCTCTGGGAACCGATGGCGACGCGTGCCGTCGCGATGAGCCCCGGGGTGGCCTGGATCGTGACCGACATGCTCCGCGAGGTGGTGGACGGCGGAACCGGCTACGGCGTTCGGAACCCGTTCGTCGGGAACCTTCCGTACACGATCCCGGCGGCCGGCAAGACTGGTACCACGAACGACGCAACCGATGTCTGGTTCGTCGGTTACACTCCCGATGTGCTCACCGGAGTCTGGATCGGGCTCGACCAGCCTCAGACGATCTCGGGAGGTGCCACGGGGGGCGGTTTCGCGACCCCGGTATGGGCACGGGTTGTGCGAAAGTTCTACGAAGAGCGGGAGCCCCCGGCGCCGTGGGAACGGCCGGAAGACGTGGCCGTTCGGCGAATCAGCAGATGGACGGGGCTCGCCGTCACGGACGACTGTCCTTACATCGTCGGATCAGTCGCTGACTACTTCGTCGAGGACACCGCTCCGGAACCAGGCTGCGTGCCACCGCAAATCGGCGGCGACCCGCAACCCCAATTGCCCGGACGGCCGCTTATGCCGGGCCAGCCCCGGCTTCCGCAACCGGAAGACTATATAGACGAGCCGATCCTGCAGTAACCGGGGCGCGGGTGGGCAGAGCGACGCCACCCGAATCCAGGGATCGCTTCTCGTGAATTGGAAACGCATCGTCGGAGCCGGCGTGATCTCGATCCTCGTGATCGGTCTCGCCGGTTTTCTGTGGATATGGGCGGCGCCATGCGCGCTCGGCGGGTGCGCCCCGCTCGACGACCTCGCCCAGTACCAGGCTGAGGGGTCGGAGCTTCTCGACCGCAACGGAGTTCCTTTCGCCCACCTCGCCACCGTCGACCGACGGATCGTTTCGCTCGATTCCCTTCCCCCCTACGTGCCACAGGCGTTCGTCGCCATCGAGGATCGCCGTTTCTACAGCCACGGCGGACTCGACCTCTGGAGGTTGGGCGGGGCTCTCTTCAACAACGTGAAGTCTCGCCAGGTGCAGGAGGGGGGGAGCACGATCACACAGCAGCTCGCGCGGAACCTCTTCCCCGACTGGCTCCCCTATACCGAGCGCAACCTGCGCCGGAAAATCCTCGAGGCGCGGGTCGCCCGGCAGATCGAACGAATGTTCAGCAAGGACAAGATCCTCGAGCTGTACATGAACCACATCTACCTGGGGAATGGCGCGTACGGAATCGAGGCGGCCTCTCGCATGTACTTCGGGAAGTCGGCGTCGGACCTGTCCGTGACCGAGGCCGCGACGCTCGCGGGCCTCCCGAAAGCACCATCGGTGATCAACCCGAAGGG
>CAZUVK010000155.1:0-4796 GCA_964623785.1 uncultured Gemmatimonas sp.
GCACGGGCATTGGCGACGACGAGTTCGACCTCGGCAACGCACGGTACCACAAGGTCATCCTGATGACCGACGCCGACGTCGACGGCGCGCACATCCGCACGCTGCTGCTCACCTTCTTCTTCCGGCAGATGCGGCAGCTCATCGAGGAGGGGATGATCTACATCGCGCAGCCCCCGCTCTACCGCGTCGCGCGCGGCAAACAGGAGCAGTACGCGTACAGCGACGACGAACGCGATGAGGTCCTCGCCCGGTTCCGCAACGGCGCCAGCGATGTGAAGAACATTCACGTCCAGCGCTACAAGGGCCTCGGTGAGATGAACCCCGAGCAGCTCTGGAAGACCACCATGGACCCCGCCACGCGCACGATTCTTCGTGTCACGCTCGACGATGCGGTTGAGGCGGATTCCATCTTCCAGACGCTCATGGGAGAGGATGTGGACCCGCGCCGGCAGTTCAGCGAGAAGCACGCGAAGTACGCGACCCTCGACGTGTAGGAAGTGTGAAGTTGGAAGAGCTCTTCGCCTCACTCTTCCAACTTCGCCCTTTCATCCTTCTTCGCGCGCCCGTTCCGCATTCGCCACGATCGCGTCGCGGAAGTACGTAGCCAACCCTGGCGCCTCCTTTTCGAAGGTCTCCGTGAAACGGGGGTCCGCGACATACATCTCGCCCAGTCCGCGATGGATTTCGTAACCACAGTCGTAGAACCAGCGACTGATGTGCTGGCGGTGCAGTTCGGCGATTTCCATCGCATTCGGGGATGTCGCCGCGACCCCTTCCCGCATCGCGGCCACCATATCCGCGTTGATGCTCGCCACTTCGGTCTGGATCTGCTGCCATTCGCGCTTGCCATACCGCGCCGCTCGGGCCCGTGACTGCCGATATGCCTCAGTATCCCCCCACCGCGCTTCCGCCTCCGCCGCGTGCTCGGTCGGGTCGAAACTCCCGAACACCTCTCGCATCTCGTCCGGCGTCAGGTTGTACCCCGTCTCCTTCGCGTTCATGATCGCCTCCACGCCTTTCAGCATCCGTTGGAGATGGGCCACCCGTTCCGCGAGCAGCCCTCGTTGGCGCCGCAACTGGTCGAGTGTCTCCGCCTCCGGGTTGTCCAGAATCTCCGCGATCCTGGTGAGGTCGAATCCGAGCTCCCGGTAGACGAGGATCCGGTAGAGCCGCTCCACATCGCGGCGGTCATACCTCCGATAGCCGGCCCGAGTACGCGCCGCCGGCACCAGCAGCCCGATCTCGTCATAGTGGTGAAGCGTGCGAACGGTCACTCCCGTGTTCGCCGCGAGTTCACTCACCGAGTAGCTCGATTTGTCGCTCATGCCATGGAGGATAAACTCTCACGTTACGTGAGAGTCAATGCCCATCTGAAATGAGGTGTGATGGAGCGACGTTCGGCAGTAGGGGTGAAGCTGGCGCACGAGCGGGTGCCTGTGCGGATACGCGGAAGGTCTACGTGGCAGGGCTCAGCGCAATGGGACAGCGGATCCCGTGCTCCGACTCGCCGATTGCGAGTTGCTTCCCGCGGCGCGAAATGAGGTTGATCGCGAGAGGCCCCTGGAGGTTCGCGGTCGGCATCTCCTCGCGCGATCGCGGCAGCGTCACGATGGCCAGAACCACGAGGTCGGACTGCGACGCGACCCGGAGGTCCTTGCGATCGGCGGGCGGAAGGTCGACGGAGTATCCCTCGAAGTACTGGAACGGGTCGGCGAGCAGGAACGCCAGCGCGCCATGCTCGACGGACTGGAGCCAATACACGCCGTCGCGCGCGGCGGGCAGGAGGATGAAGCTCCGGCACTCCGGAAATCCGAAGAGTCCCGCGGGAAAATCGATGATCTCCTCCTCGGTGACTTCGAGCGTACCGAGGAGATCCGACTGAACGATCATGGCTCGAGGCATCGCCAGGGCAGCGGTGTTCATCGCAGGTAGTCCGTCAGGGTCATCCCCATGACGCGGGACGAGGCGAGCATGGCCGCCTGGAACGCGGTCTGGCGGCTGATCAGCTCGGTGACCGCCTCCTCAAAGTCGACCTCTTCGAGGTTGGACTTGAAGGTACGCAGGTTGATTTCCAGGGCATCGAGGTTGGACGCGGTGACCTGAAGTCTGGCCGACCGCGCGCCGATATCGCCGATCATCGACTGGACGTGCTCGAACGAGCCGTCGATCTCGCCCATCGTGTCGCGGATCCCCTGAACGTCGTTATCGCCAAGAGCCGCGGAAAGGTTCCATAGGGCGTCGAACACACCACCGGCGGTGAAAACGTCGTGCGCGTTGTTCGAGGTGATTACGAACTGGCCGGCCGCGATCTCGGTTCGATGGTATCCGGGATCCACCGAGTCGAGAACTACTTCTGGCGCGGCCGCGGTCGGGTCGGACCAGGTGACCGGCGGCTGATCGGCACTCGTTCCGCCGAAGATGTGACTGCCGGCGACCTGAGTGTTCGCGATCTGGACGGCGATGCTCAGGAGCTGGTCGATCTCCGCGCGGACCATGAGGCGGGTCTCGGGGCTGGCCGTATCGCTCGCCTGCCCGATGGCCAGTTCCTTGGCGCGTACGAGGATGTCCGAGAGCGAGGTGTAGGCGGTTTCTTCCGCGTCCAGCCGCATCTCGGCCGCGCCGACATTGCGGCGATACTGCTCGAGGGCACGCAGGGAGCCGGCCGCCTTCATCGTTCCGGACGCGGCGACGGGATCGTCGGATGCCTTGAGGATCCGGAGCCCGCTGCTCACTCGATCCTGCGCGGCCGCGATCTGCTGGAGGTTCTGCTGGTACCTGGCCAGAGCCCCCTGGTGCATCATGTTGTGGGTGATGCGCATTTGCCTTCCATATCACTCGTCGCCGCCGTCGACGGCACAGGTTGCCGTCAGACGGAGACACACCTATGTTGGGCATTATCGTCCTGGACCCACGACGGCTTTAGCGATCCTGGCACGCCTCCCGCCGAGCCCATGGCGACGATCCTTCACGTAGACGACGAACCCTCGATCAGCCTGATCCTGCAGGATACTCTCGAGCGCGCCGGACATACCGCGCTCGGGGTCCGCAACGTCCCCGAAGCGCTCCAGATCCTCGCGCGCGGTGAAGTCGACCTGATCGTTTCCGACTATCGAATGCCCGGTCTCACGGGGCTTGAGTTCCTCTCGCTCCTGCAGCGAGAGGGCTACGAGACTCCGTTGATCATGCTCACCGGGCACGCCAGCATCGAGCACGCGGTCGCGTCGATCAAGGCGGGCGCGATCGACTACATCACCAAGCCGATCCGGCCCGAGCAGCTGAAGCTCGCGGTGGAACAGGCGCTGGAGTTCGTTCGGCTGCGCCGCGAGAACGAATCGCTGCGTCGCGAGGTGATGGAGTTCCGCAACGAGCGGCAGATCATTGGCGAGAGCGCGGCGGTTCGGCGGATCCTGCAGACCGTGGCGATGGCCGCCCCGACGCGCGCGACGGTGCTCCTCCAGGGAGAGAGCGGTACGGGCAAGGAGCTGTTCGCACGCGCGATCCACGACCAGAGCGAACGCCGGGAGCGGCCGTTCATCAAGTTGAACTGTGCCGCGCTTCCTGAGGGCCTCGTCGAGAGCGCGCTGTTCGGGCACGAGAAAGGCGCGTTCACCGGCGCCATCAAACGCGTCGAGGGCGCGTTCGAGCGTGCCCACCGCGGCACGCTGCTTCTCGACGAGATCTCCGAGATGCGGCTAGACCTGCAGGCGAAGCTCCTGCGCGTCCTCCAGGAACAGGAGTTCGAGCGGGTCGGCGGCACGCAGCCGATCCGCGTCGACGTGCGAATCGTCGCTACGACGAACCGCGACCTCGCCGCCGAGGCCGCCGCCGGTACCTTCCGACAGGACCTCTATTATCGGCTGAGCACAATCCCGATCCAGATCCCGGCCCTGCGGGAGCGCCCGGAGGACATCCCCCTCCTCGCCTATCGGTTCGCCCTGCGGACCGGCGCCGAAACCGGCAAACCGATCAACGGCCTCGCGCCGGAAACGATCGAGATCCTCCAGCGGTATCCCTGGCACGGCAACGTGCGCGAACTCCAGCATGCGGTGGAGCGGGCGGTCATCCTCAGCACTGCCGACGTCCTCATGCCGTCCGCGTTCGACGGTGGCCGGTTCGGCCTGACCGACTCGATGCACGCGGGGCCGGGCGGCATTCCCGCCACGTCGTCGGCGTCGATGGCCGCAATGGGAGAGCCGGCCGGCGCCAATGGCGATCGGGTCGTCGTGCTCCACTCGCTCAACGTCGCTGACGCGGAGAGAGCGTTGATCGACAAGGCGCTTCAGGTGACCGGGAATAACCGCACCCGGGCCGCCGATCTGCTCGGAATGAGTGTTCGTACCCTTCGCAACAAGCTCAACTCAGGGGATTGAGCCGGCGCCTGTCGCTCCCATGGGGGTGCCTCGCGCTTCAATCCTTCTCTCCAGCCAACGCAGCGTCGGTAGAATCGGTACCTCCGTTCGGCCTCATTGCAGGAGAAATGGATCCGGACAATACTTCTCCTGTCGCAAGCGAGTCGTGTCCCAGCTCAGGAGCATTCGAATGAGAACGCCGTCCTTTCTCGCGCTCGTTTCGATTGGCGTGATCGCCGCTGGCTGGACCTCGGTCATCGCGGACCGAGAAGCGGAGCGTCGGGCCGCCAACCCGGAAACGGCGGCTGCGATGGCCGCGGCGGCCGAGCTGTTCCTTGCGGGCCTGGACGGCGAGCAGCGCCAGGAGGCGGCGTTTCCGTTCGTTGACGCCGAACGGACCCGCTGGCACTTCATCCCGGGGGAGATGCATTCCCGGCGCGGCACGAC
>CAZUVK010000155.1:4806-8887 GCA_964623785.1 uncultured Gemmatimonas sp.
GACAATCCGGGGGATGTCCGAAGTGCGACGGGCCCTGGCGCACCAGCTCCTGCGCACCGGCCTGAGCGACGGCGGCTATGCAACCGCAAACGCGGTCATGGAGATGGAGACGATCCTGCGTGACCTGGAGGGGCCAGGCGGCAGGTTCGTTCGCGATCCCGAGCTGTACTATTTCTCGATCTTCGGGACGCCGGGTGACACGGGCGCATGGGGATGGCGCGTCGAAGGTCACCACCTGTCGCTGCACTTCACCATCGTCGACGGGACCTGGGTCGCGACCGCACCCGCGTTCCTTGGCGCGAACCCGGCCGAAGTGCCGGCCGGGCCCAGTCGCGGACTTCGAATTCTCGCCGACCGGGAGGACGCGGGCCGCCGTCTCCTCAACTCGCTCGACCTGGCCCAGCGCTCGGTCGCAGTGATCTCCGAGAACGCGCCTAATGACATCGTGACCGGGGCGGACCTCGACATCGACCCTCTCTCACCCGTCGGGATCCGCGCCAACCTGCTCCGGCCGGACCAGCGTGACCTGCTCCTGGCGCTGATTCAGGTGTACACCTCGCTTGCGACCGACGAGCTGGCCACGGCCCGATTCTCCGCGGTCCTGGACGCCGGCCTCGATGACATCAGCTTCGCCTGGGCGGGCAGCGGCGAGCCGGGTGCGCGACACTACTACCGGATCCAGGGCCCGACTTTCCTCGTCGAGTACGACAACGCCCAGAACGACGCCAACCATATCCACTCGGTGTGGCGCGACTTCGACGGCGATTTCGGGAACGATATCCTTCGCGAACACCTCGCCGCCGTCGCACATTGACCCAGACGGCGACGCCCCCGGATAGGCACACCAATCCGCGTCGTCGAGCAAGCCGCCCCGGCCACCCTCAGCCGGGCCCGCCCCTCAAGTCAAGCGGGGAAAGTTTCGGCATTCTCGGACAACCGGGGCGGCTGTTCTCATTCGTGGAGAACAATCTACCCGGTTCCGCCTAACTTGCCATGTATCCAAACGATCCGAAATTGGCGTTATAGTCACCAAACCGTCCGAACCCGGGTGATGAGCCCGGCCACGGTCAACCGCACTGGTCGTTCCGGCGGGTATCGGTGATCTGGATGATCCGCCATTCCAGGCCGGTTTTCGCCCACTGAATCGCATTGACGCCGCAGTGGCTGAACTGGTCTCCCAGGTAGAACGAGTAGTCCATCCACGCCGCCGCCAGGTCGCCATCGACCTGGACGCTCAGGTTGGTGATCCGCTCGTCCCAGACGACGTCACGCGGCGAGCCGACCGCCCGCGCGAACTCCCCGGGTGGTGTGGATGTCAACGCCGTTCCGCTACTCGAGGCGACCACGCTCATCAACCGCGCCTCTGGATGGAAGAGTTCCGCTACCCGGGCGCCATCTCCTTCCCGCATCGCGTCAAACAGCGACCGCACGGCCGCGCGGACCTCGGACTCGGGGGCCTGCGCGGCGCCCGGCGTGATCGGCGCGATCGACAACGCGACCGCGACGGGGATCAGAATCCATCCGGAACAGCGCATGAACCCCTCCTTTCACGTATATTGTTCGCGGAACGCATGCCCGCCCCGAAAGCGGGTGAACCAACCATTCGCATGGATGATACAGAGCCAACCGGTTCCGGCCTGAAGCAACGTGGGGGCGATCCTCTCGCGGCGATGTACATGCTCGCCGCGGTGCTGATGGCGGTTGCGGCCGGTGTCGTGACCCTTCTCATGTTCGTCCCGGATGGCGCGACCTCTTCGGTGGACGCGGCCAACCTCTGGATTCCCGGTTCCGGCCCGGGTTGGGAGCCACTCGCGATCGAGCGGCCCGACTTCGCTCCGCCGGGTCTGATCAGAGTCGACTCGCTGGAGTATGTGGCCGTGATCGACGCCTACAACTGGATATTCCGCCCGTCCGAGATTCGGATTCCGGTGGGTGCGACCGTGACGTTCCGGGCTCGGTCCGTGGACGAATATCACGGGCTCGCGATCATGGGAACGCCGATCGTGATCTCACTACCGAAGTCCGAGACCTCCGAAATAAGCCACACCTTCGCCGAGCGGGGTGAGTACCCCGTCGTATGTTCCGAGTACTGCGGTGCCGGACATATCAACATGACCGGGCTGGTCATCGTCGAGTAGGTTCTCGTGCCGGCCGGCCCGAATGAAGGAGGAGCTCGCCGGATAGTCCGGCAAGCTCCTCCTCACGTATCCACCCTGTGCGTCATGCGTGGTTCAGCCCGTGGTGGGCTGAAAATCTATTCCCGCACGTATCGCTTCAGCGCGGCCTGGCCTACTTCCGCACCGTAGATGACGCCGTTCCGGTCTACCGCGACGCCCTCGGCCGAGCTTGTTGCCAGGGCCGGCCGCTCGGTCGTGGGGTCGGGGATGAGGAACATGACCTCGCCGGTCCGGGCACTGCCGATGCGGATCCCGCGCGTCCAGTCGGTGCGGTTCGGCGCGACGTAGCCCGACTCGGAGTCGGCGACATAGAGCATGTCGTTGGCGTCGATGAAGAGCCCGCTCGGGCGGCTGAACTGATACCACATGTCGATGAAGTTGCCGTCCTGATCAAAGATCTGGACCCGATTGTTGCTACGGTCGCCGACGAACAGGCGACCCTGGGAGTCCATCGCAAGCGCGTGCGGCTGCTGGAACTCGCCAGGTCCGTCACCCATCGTGCCGAACTCCATGATGAAGTTCCCCTGGGCATCGAACTTGAGCACCCGCGCCGAGCACTGCTGCGGATTGTTGCAGTGGCCCTCCGAAACGAAGATGTTCCCGTTCGGTGCCACGAAGACCGCGTTCGGCTGCCAGAAGTACTCCCCCCCTTCACGTGAGCCGCCGGGCGTACCGAGCGAAAGAAGGAGTTCGCCCGTTGGGCTGAACTTTTTCACCTGGTGACCCACCAGAACGGCCGGCGGTTCGGCTCCGACCGGCCCGCGATTGTCACGGCCGTCCGTGATCCAGACGTTGCCCTCGTTGTCGACGAGGAATCCGTGCGGGAACACCGCCGCGCCGGCCCCGAACGACTGGACCATGTTGCCGTTGGCGTCGAACTTCAGAATGACGTCGAGGTCCGAGTCGAGGCAGCTGTTCGAGCCGCAGCGCTCTCCGACCCATACGCTGACTCCATCGCGATCGATGCCGACGGCGCTGGTGGATCCCCACGTCCGCCCTTCGGGCATCTTTGCCCAGCCCTCGATGGTCCGGTACGGGTTTGGAAGGTCGTTCGTCGGAGAAATGTCGGCTTGCCCGCTTACGGTCGCCGGGATGGCCGCGAATGCGAAGGCAATCGCGAGCAGCGAGGCACTGACGCGCCTGGGTTGTGACATGGATGACGCCTCGTTTTTCGGTTTGTCTCGGGGTGAGTTGTCCTGGACCCGCCAAGGTAAGATGCGGACCCGCTTCCTGCCACGTGAGCGACCGCGCAGGCTCGGTGGAGGGAAGCCGTCCGTCATCTTCCATGGAGTCTCTACCGACCGGGCATCGGGTCCGTTTGGGAAACGACCGGGTTGCCGACCGGATGGCCGCCCGATCGTGTAGAGATCGGGCGGCCGGGGAGCCCTGCGGAAGATCAGGCGGCCGTGATCACTCCGCAGACCACGGGGTCACCGGAATTTCCGGACGGCTGGCTCGTGCCGTCGTCCGTTCCTCCGTGGATGACGAGCGCGGTTCCGCTACCGCCGAGAAGGTTATTCGGCTCCCCATCTCGCAGCGAAACACGATCGGTGCGGAAGGTCTCGCGCGCGATCCCGTCGTCCGGGTCGATGTGGAGATTCGGGAGATCGCCGGCATGCGGTCCTTCGGAGTTCTGCAGGCCATGCGCCCGGTTGCCGGGGTTGAAATGGGCGCCCGCCGATTCGAACGTGGGACCCTCGCACTGGCCGACCGCGTGAATGTGGATCGCGCGCTCACCGCCCTCCAGGTTTCTCGCGTTCACCTCGATGACAACCTCGTTCCCCTCCTGACGGAAGGTCGCCTGGCCAACTTCGTCGCCCGTCCGGTTTCGCATCACTGCCGTTGCGGGGGTCGCGGGAGCCGTGGAAGCCGCGGGCGCAGGCGCCGCGGGCTCGACCGGCGCC
>CAZUVK010000156.1:0-8846 GCA_964623785.1 uncultured Gemmatimonas sp.
GGCGGAAGCCCCAGCGTCCTCCTCGCCGACGAGCCCACCGGCAACCTCGACTCGACGAACGGCGAGGCAGTAATGGACCTGCTGAAGGAACTCCACGCCGGCGGTGCGACGATCGTCATGGTCACGCACGACCCGCGATACGAGGAGTTCGCCGAGCGTTCTATCCACCTCTTCGACGGCCAGGTCGTCGAGGACCTGAGCGGGCCTCGGGCGGTGGCGGTGGCGGCGGAGCTGAAGGGGCATGGGTTCGAAGTGGAAGGATGAGGTACGGCGGGTAGCATCATCGATCATGCCGCCGCTGTCGAGGGAATGCCTCGTCGGATAGACGGCGCGTCGCCGGATGTCGCATTCCGGCGTACCGACACGAACGGTGATCCCCGGGCGCCACCGAAGTGATGCAGTCATCGGCGACCGGGCTCGGGATCGGCGTCAGCTCGCGCGTCATCGGGGCGCCTGCCTGCGCGTGAAGGCTTCAGATCGCGGCCAGCGATACCGCGGCGAAGAGCGCGGGCGGGAAGATGATCTCTCGAAGGTGTCTCATCGGGGCGGATTCTCCGTCGGGTTCGGTCGCGACGCTATTCCTCGTCGTACGCGGCGATGAAGCCCACCATGGAGTCGATGTACCGCCGCGGCATCGGCCCGCCCACCGCGATCGCGGTGAAGTGGTTCAGCCCGGGGAGCACGACGTTGTGGAAGACCTCGACCTCCCGCCACATCCGAAGTGTCTTGCCGTACGGCGAGTCGAACTCGCCGTTGATCGCGATCATCGGGATGTCGAGCGTCGTGAGATCGAGAGGCCGGCTGAACCCGGCGAGCCCGCCGCCCGGAGGACCTCCGCCAGCCGCCGCCGGCGCCGTCTGGGATCCCGGGCCACGGGCAGCCGCCGGCGCCGCGCCGGGAGCCCTCCGGTCGAGACTCGAGGCAAACGCGTTCCGTTCGGAATCGGTCTCGCGCAGCCCCGACCCGCCAAAGCCCGCGGTGATGAATCGCTCCGGATACTCGTAGAGCATCGTCGCGACCATCGCGCCGCCCATCGAATAGCCGTGGATGTGCGCCTTCTCTATTCCCAGGCGGTCCATCAGCTCCACGACATCCGAGACTCTCCCCACGCCGCCTGCCTCGGGACGGTCGCTCTGGCCGTGGTTCAGGTGGTCCATCGCCACCACGCGATGGTTGGCGGCGAGCGCCGGAGCGATGCCCGTGGTGAACCACATACGCCGTGCGCTATCCCCGTACCCGTGCAGAAGGACAACCCAACTCCCCTGGTCACCGGCCGTGTAGTAGTTGATCCGTGCTCCATCCGACGCGATGAAGGTGTTGCCGGCGAGATCCTGGGCGAGCGCGTTCGATCCCGCGGCCCCGAGGAGCGTCACGACGATGATGAAGACGGACGACATGTGATTCATCCACGACCTCCAGGTTGGCGATTGGCAACTTCGGTCTGCCATCCAAGCCGGACTCCGGGCCAGCATAGTCGCGACACGGGGGATGGTCTACGGTTCTGACTCTATACAATCGCCACGGCGCCGCTCGTTTGACTGGGCCTGCTCGACGAGCACGGCCATTCGTTTTCGTTGACTCATACTTGCAATATTATTACTTTCGTCACTGTTACTATCTTATCTGTTACTAACATACTCTGCACCGCGGGACCATGGACAGATCGCCCGAGCTGGTCGACCGGAGACGGGAATGGGACGAGTGCGTCCGTATGTGGGAGGGCGTCGGACCGGACCTATACTTCGTCCGGGGAAGGCGGCGGGCCGGCAAGAGCTTCCTGCTGACCCGCTTCGCCGAGGCGGTGGGCGGCGTCTATTATCAGGCGACGAAGAAGACCGATCGTGAGCAGCTGGCGACGCTGTCACGCATCGTCGGCCGGCGCTTCAACGATCCGCTACTGGAGCGCGTCACCTTCGAGACGTGGGAGGATTTCTTCTCTTACTGCGTTGCTCGCGCGGCGGGTGAACGGTTCCTGCTCGTCCTCGACGAGTTCCCATACCTGACGGAAAGCGCCCCCGCGCTGGCGTCGATCATCCAGTCGATCTGGGATCACGACCTCCGGGGGACGCGGTTCAAGCTCGTGCTCAGCGGTTCGCACATCACGGCGATGAAGCGCCTGACCGAGGCGGATCAGCCACTCTACGGCCGGCGGACCGGGCTGATCCAGGTCGACCCGTTCGACTACGAGCACGTCGGCGATTGCGTGGCGCGCTACTCCCCCGCGGACCGGATCCGCGTGTACGCGATGTTCGGAGGCCTCCCCGGCAATCTCTCCCTGGTCGACGACCGGCTGCCGCTCGCGGAGAACGTCGCCCGGCTCCTCCTCAAGCCTTCGGGGCGACTGCACGAAGAGGCGCCCCACGTCTTCGACGCGTTCATCGCGGACGCGGCGGTTCCGAACTCGATCGTGGAGGCGATCGCGCACGGCGAGACGCGCTGGAACAAGATCTCGAACCGGATCGGCAAGACGGCGTCCTCGCTATCACGCCCGCTCGAATGGCTGCGGGAGATGGAGGTCATCGAGCACGTCGCGCCCATCACCGGGTACCCGAAGCCGAGCCCGAAGTCGATGGTGTATCGGCTGCGGGACCCGTATCTCCAGTTCTGGCACACCTTTATCGCGGACCTGCGGGCGCGGGGATATCCGGACACCCTCTCGCCCGAGGAGATGTGGGCGACGTTCATCGGGCCGCGCTTCGACGAATACGTGGGCAGACACGTGTTCGAACGTGTCTGCCGCCAGTTCGTGGCGAATGGGACGCACTCCGCGCTGCCGTTCCGTCCGGTGCGCGTGGGGTCGTGGTGGGCGGACGATGCCTCGGACGAGCTCGACGTGGTCGCTCTTGGCGCGAATGGTGAGGTGCTCTTTGGCGAGTGCAAATGGGGTCGGGTCGGGCGCGACGATATCGCGCTGCTCGAGGCACGGGCGGATCAGGTCACGCCTCTCCTCCCGGGGGTGCGGGAGGTGAAGCTGGCGCTCTTCTCGGGCGGCGGCGTGGCCGACGCGGCGACGCGGCGACGGGTCGCGGCGGGGGAGGTGGTGCACTTCGGGTTGAAGGATCTCTTCTCGCGGTGAGGTGGCGGTCTCCAACTTCGCCACGAACCGAATCGCCATTGGCGACGCTCGGGTGTTCGTTTCTGGGACGGAAAATCCCGGTAGCGAACGGTCAGTCGCGATCACGCCATCAACGTCGAGGCGATCAGGGCATTTGCGGCTACGGAGGAGTATATTTTTGCGGCCATCGTTCTCGCCAACGGCGGGCCCGGCACGAACGTAGTCGCATATCGGAATCCGTGGTCGACCAACGTGGCTTCGACTGCGAGTTGTCACTAAGGGACCTTGAAGAAGGTGGTTGAGAATTCCTATGCGCAATCCTTGTTCTGCCTTACTGGCGCACGTGTTACAACAGAGCTCGAGCAGCCTTAGAATCGGCCGCCTTTTTTCCTGCGCGTTGAGCATGGCTCTTATCGCCTGGAGCACCCCAGAACGGTCGCTCGCTCAGGTGGCCACATGGCGAGTCGGCAACGCGCCAGCATTGTCAATAGGTAATGAGGATTCAGGACCCACGAGGGACCTCTTCGGAGTCAGGGGAGCCATCCGGCTGGAAGATGGACGAATCGTCGTCGCAGACGCCGGCGAGCGCCTCTTCGTTCTTCGCCCGGACGGAACCTACCTGCGCACTTGGGGTGGTCCGGGCCGAGGACCAGGTGAGTTCGACCAGCTCCTTTGGCTCCAGCGTCTGCCTGGCGATACCTTGCTGGCATTTGATTCGGGCAACAACCGGCTCTCCTACTTCACTGCCGATCGCGGCTTCATTCGATCAATAACCCCCTCGTTTGTGCCGTCACTTCGATTTGTGGGTTCCCTGATAGACGGTGGGCATGTGGGTTGGAAGAGCGTTCCCGGTAGTGCTGGCGACCTCCCCGCATCCAATGAAATACGGGTACTCCGGGGCCAGATCGAGTTGTCTCTATTTGACTCCGGCTCCGAGGTCCTGAGGTCGTTGGGCACAGTTGCTGGAAGCGAGAGCGTATCTGGGAGACTATCAGTTAGGAGCCCGGACACTCCGTTTCGCAACACCTTGATTGCCGTTGCGCCTCGCCGCATCTACGTGGCGACCGGCGACCGGTTCGAAGTGATGGTGCTCTCCCCGGAAGGCAGAAGTCTTGCGACTATCCGCAGGGGCCACGAGCCGATTCCCGTTTCCAGAGAGCAACTTATGGAATTCCTTGAGGACGGGCCGTGGACTTGGCGGGTTCCCCAGAATGCACGGTGGAACTGGCCGGAAGGCAGGTCCCGTCCGGCAGTGGTCGACCTTCGTGTGGACGATGCCGGGAACCTCTGGGTCGAGGAGGGTCGGGAGGATCCAAATGCATCAGGGCTTTGGTCGGTTTTTGATCCTGCAGGTAGGCACGTCGCGGACGTAACGATGCCCCCGCGGTTTCGACCGTTTCATATTGGTTTGGAATCCGTGCTGGGGGTGTGGCGCGATGATCTCGACGTAGAATACGTCCAGTCCCGAGCGATCGCTAAGAACGGCAACCCGTAGCGAAGCACTGAGTCCATGCCGGCATCCCTACCACTTAGAATTTTCACAGTGGCGATGGTCGCCATTATGATGCAGTTCTACGTAGCGTTACCCTCTCACGATCAGCAGTACGTGCTGGCCCGGCTAGATACCGTCGGTAAAGGTGCGTTGACCAAGGCTGCAGCAAGTGAATGGTCAGGCTATGGTAGGGACCCGCAAGGGACGCACTTTAGTCCCCTTGATCAGATCCAACCTTACAACATTATCTCGCTCCAGCTTGAGTGGTCGCGGGATTTGGAGATCGGTCCGTGGCGGCTTGAAGCCACTCCGCTCGAGGGATAGGAATTCCAAAGACCGTTTTCGGCGTGGCTTCGGGTTTTCGGTGAGGGTAGGTGTGCCGGAGGGTTCGGTCAATGGAGTTGGCGCGGGTGAGGAGGTCGCGCGACGATTGTCGGGCTGGTCAAGCGAGGCTCCGCGCGCCTGGCCGAACGGGCCCGGGAGCTGCCGCGGAGCCTTGATGGCGAGAGTCTAGGGCTCGCGCCGGCGCGGCTCCGCCGTCAGGCGCTCCAAGTCTGGTCGAAGTCGAGATCCGGGATGGGGTCCGGCTCGGTGGGATCGAAGGCGGGCGTCTGGTCGAGATCGAGGAAGGGATTCACGTCGTAGGCCGGCTCGGCTCGTGGCGGGGAGCGGGCTGGGGTCAGCCGGGGCGCGGTGTGGGGAAGCGCGAGATGGCGGAGGATGCCGACCACCGTGAAGGGGTGGGTGAGGAAGGCGAGGATGCGCATCTCGGCGCCGCAGTCGGGGCAGCGCCGCGGGAAGACCTCGTAGACGCGCGAGATCAGGCGGGCCCAACGCGAGCGGGCCGCGCTGTTGGCGTGGGGCACCGGTGAGGTGAAGCTGGCGCTCTTCTCGGGCGGCGGCGTGGCCGACGCGGTGAGGTGCGGTCTCCGCCTTTGCCACGAATCGAATCGCCATTGGTGACGCCCGGGTGTTCGTTTTTGGGACGGAAAATCCCGGTAGCGAACGGTCAGTCGCGATCACGCCACCCGGGATACCTCACCGAAGTCGTTTCCTGACAATATCTTGCGATACGCTCGCCGATCGGCACGCGATTTCCTTGACTGATGGACCACGTCATTTCGGAGTTCCCGGCCAATCAGGTTGATCAATAGTACCGCTACCAGGTGGAGTCATGAGCGACGTGAGACGAGCCGTAATGGGCCATGCACGACTCCGCGCGCTGGCCAACGTCGCGGTCGAGACACTGAGGCAGGCGGCAAGAAGCCTCCGCCGCGCCCCGGGACTGGTGGTCACGGTGGTGGCGGTGTTCGCCTTGGGAATCGGCGCGAACGCCACGATGTTCGAGACGATCGACCGCCTGCTGTTGCGGGCACCGCCGCACGTGACATCGCCCGAGGACGTGAGACGGATCTTCGTCACGCAGGGCGACCCGTTCACCGGCGAGGTCGGGCTGGTCGAGACCTTTCCGTTTCCGGACATCGCCGATTTCGAAGGTCTCCCCGCGTTCGACGCCGTCGCCGCCTACTCGGAACCGGAGATCACGATCGGCCGGGGGGAGGATGCCTCGGCACACCCGGCGGTTCTGGCGGGGAGTGACTACTGGCGCGTCCTGGGAACGACGCCCGCGGCCGGCCGTTTCTTCGACGCGACGGATGACGCGCCTGGCGCCGAACCGGTGGCGGTGATCGGGCATGGGTACTGGCGGGATCGTTTCGGCGGCTCGCCATCGGCAATCGGCGAGACGCTGGACTTCGGATACGGGCCGTACACCATCATCGGCGTCGCGCCGCGAGGGTTGACGACGCTGGATCTCGGGCGAGTCGACGTCTTCCTGCCGCTGCAGGTCGCCGGGCGCCACATGCGGGGTGAGGGTTGGGTCGCGAGTCGCCAGATGCTGTTCCTGAAGGCGGTAGCGCGCCTTTCCCCGGACTCGAATCCCGTCGCCGTGGCGGACGCGGCAACCGCGCGCCACCTCGGGGGGCGTTCAGAAGATATCGCGGCGAATCGCTATTACGCTGAACCCCGCATCGTTCTTGGATCGCTCGGATGGGCCAACGGGCTGAACCGGTCGGGCGACACTCAGGGCTTTCTGATGCTGAGCGGCGTTGCGCTGGTCGTCCTTCTGATCACCCTCCTCAACGTCACCAATCTGCTGGTTGGACGCGCGATCCAGACCCGCCGCGAGAGCGCGGTACGGGTGGCGCTCGGCATCTCGCGTCGGCGGCACGTCGCGCAGACGCTCGCTGAAGGAGCGATCCTCGGGCTCGCCGGCGCGACCGCGGCGTTCCTGGTCGACAGCTGGATCGGGTCGGTGGTGCGCGCGCGGCTGATGCCGTTCGTGGCGTGGGAAGAGCTGGGGGGGTCCGGTCCTCTCTGGATCTTCCTGATGACCGCCGGGATCACGGTCGGGCTCCTGTCCGCCGTGCCGGCGGCGATCCGCGCATCTCGATCCGACGTGGTCTCCTCGCTGAAGGGAGGTGGAGGCGGCACGCCCAGGTCGACGAGTCGATTGCGCGCAGCACTGTGCGTCGTGCAGGCCGGGTGCTCCGTTGTGCTGCTGATCGGCACAGGCCTCTTCCTGCGCAGCTTCGACGAGATCCTGAACGCGGATATCGGCTTCACCACGGAAGGCCTCCACGCTCTCACGCTCGTCACCGACCCCGGATCGACGACCCCGGTGGAACGGCAGGCGCTCCTGCTCACCGCGGCGGAGCGGCTCCGTCGCATACCCGGTGTCGAGGGCGCGGCCGCCTCAAGCGGAAACCCGTTTCGGGGATCGATCTCGGTAGCCATCGCGATTCCGGGAGTCGATCCGATTCCGCGGGCACCTTCCGGCGGCCCCTACGTGACGGCGGTTGGCGAAGGATATCTGCGGACCATGGGCGTTCCGGTCCTGAGAGGGCGCGACTTCGATCGGGCTGACCACGCGGCCGGAGTGCAGCTCGCGATCGTCGGGCAAACAATGGCCCGGGCGATGTGGGGTGAGGAGGATCCGATCGGCCAGTGCATTCACGTTGGCGGGGTGACTCGCCCGTGCTCGACGGTCGTCGGGGTGGCGGCGGATCCTCACCGATCGGACCTGATCGGTGAGCTGGATACCTTCCAGTACTGGATTCCCGCGGATGGCCTCGAGACGGACCTCCTTCGGCCGAACAACCTCGCGGTCCGGGTCTCCTCGCCCGCTGTCCTGGTCGACGTCCGGCGCGAGCTGATCGCCCTGGACACCAGGATCCGGCATGTGGAGACCTTCTCCTATCGGGAATGGATGCCCCTGCTGGCGCGGACGCAGAGTACCGCCGCCACGTTGTTCACGGTCTTCGGCGCTCTGGCGCTCATCGTGGCCGCCCTGGGGCTGTACTCGGTGATCGCGTTCGATGTTGCCCAGCGTACGCGGGAGATCGGGATCCGCGCGGCCCTGGGCGCCAGTGGATCGGCAGTCATTCGAGCCGTGATCGGGCGAGGGTTGCGGCATGCAACCGTCGGCGTGGCCCTCGGCCTCATCGCCGCCGCGGTCCTGTCACCGCGCGTGGAGGAACAACTCTACGGCATATCGCCTCGGGATCCCGCGACATTCGCGCTGGTCGCCGGTGTGCTGCTTCTTGTTGCGCTGGTCGCCTCAGGGCTGCCGGCACGACGGGCCGCCGGTGTCGATCCAATGATCGCACTGCGAGCGGAGTAGCGCGCAATGACCATTCTCATCCAGGACCTCCGCTACGCGCTCCGAAGCTTCCGTCGCGCCTCCGTCTTCAGCGCGATCGCCATCGCCACCGTGGCGCTGGGCGTGGGCGGAACGACGACCGTCTTCAGCGTCGTCAACGCCCTGCTACTCCGACCGCTCCCCGTGGACCAGCCCGATCAGGTCCTCTCCGTTCAGGAGTCGAGGAGCGCGGGCCTGATTTCGATGGGCGCGGAAGGCATGCGGATGCCGTACGTCCGATACGAGGCGTACGAGGAAGCCACGACGAGCCTCTTCACGGGCCTCGCCGCGCATCGGTCCATGTCCGTTTCGGCCCGGCTGGACGACCTGGTGGAACGCGTCACCGGCACGTTCGTGTCCGCCAACTATTTCCAGGTACTTGGCGTTCGGCCCGCGCTCGGCCGGTTCTTCGAGAACGACGACGAGTTGTCCGTAGTGGTTCACGATCTCTTCTGGCGATCACGGCTCGGCGCGGATCCGAACGCGATCGGAAGGACGATCCACATCGACGGCGTTCCCATGACCGTGGTGGGCGTTACGCCGCCCGGCTTCGGGGGGCTGATTCTCGCGCCGGAACCCACGCCTGGGTGTACGGCGCG
>CAZUVK010000157.1:0-7451 GCA_964623785.1 uncultured Gemmatimonas sp.
CAGCGCTGCCGCCATGTGATGGGTCATGTGCTTCTGGTACTGCAGAGTGACACTCTCGGGGAGAGGCACGGTGAGAGCTTCGATAACCGCGTCCCAACTCCGCGGCTGGCTCCCGAGCACTTCCGCGCGCATGGGATGGTCGAGGCCAGTCGCCTCCAGATAGCAGGCATAGAACGGTTCGTCCACGACACAACAGTCGTCGCGATTCTCCCAGGCCCGCATCATCGCGGTGGAGATGTTGCGCGGCCCGGACCACATCGCGATCCGGACCGGCTCACTCATCCGGAGTCACCCCGCACTCATGCTCGAGGCGAGCCATGTAGAGTCGCTGCAGCTCAAGCACCCGTGCGCCGCGCCGCCCATCCCCGATCGTCCGCCCATCCACCTCCGTGACCGGGACGATCCCCGCGAACGTCCCCGTCACGAACGCCTCCTCCGCACCGTAGACGTCGGTCAACGAGAACCGTTTCTCGTACGCGGGAATGCCCGCCTCGCGGCAAAGTTCCAGCACCACCCCGCGCGTGATCCCGCCCAGACAGTACTCCCCGGTGGATGTCCAGACCTCTCCGCGGCGCACGATGAAAAAGTGTGTGCTGTTACACGTCGCCACGAACCCGTGCGGATCGAGCATCAGCGCTTCGTCGGCGCCTGCCTTCGTCGCCTGGATGCAGGCGAGGATGCAGTTGAGCTTCGAGTGACTGTTGAGCTTGGGGTCCTGCACGTCCGGATATCCGCGCCGGACATGCACGGTAAAGAGACGAACGCCGGTCTCGACCGTGCTCGGCAGTGGCTCCTTGTATTCGGGGATGATGACGATGGTTGGCGGCGTGACGGTGACCCGCGGGTCCTGATACGGTGTGGACTTCACCCCGCGGGTGACCATCATGCGCATGTGCACGCCGTCGCGCATCTCGTTCGCCTCCAGCACGCCGTACAGCCGCTCGGTCAGCGCCTCGGGGCTCAGCTCGACGTCGAAGTCGAGCGCCTTCGCGCCCTCGTAGAGCCGTTCCAGATGCCGATCGAGAAACGCGATGCGGCCGTTGTGCACGCGTAGTCCTTCCCACACGCCGTCGCCCAGGACGAAGCCCGAGTCGAAGACGGAAACCTTCGCCTCGGCGCGTGGGAACAGTTCGCCGTTGATGTCGATGAGGATGCGCTCATTGCGCGCGTCCGCGGTGTGCGCGTGTGTCGAGTGGGCCATGGTATTCGCGGTTCCGGCGCCGGGGGCATGGGTCGTGAGCTGACGATGCCACACTCTACCCGCTGGCGAAGCGCCGGTCCACGGCCGCAAACCCCGAACCGCGGCGATCACCGCCAGCGGCCCCATCCCGCCGACTCACGGCCCTCCCCTCTCACTGCTGGGCCGCGCGTCTCTCGTCCGACTCGTCGCTGTCCACGGATTCCTCCTGTGTCACCCGCGCCAGCTCCGGCATCATCTCGTCGCGGAGGAGGAAGCTCGAGTGCGCCACGTGCACGCCGACGCGAAGCGCGCTCCGCGCCTTGCCGCTGTAGATGCCGCGCGTGGGGGGCACGTCGGCGTAGTCCCGACCCAGCGCAACCCGGATATGCCGCTCCCCGGCAACGAGGTTGTTCGTCGGGTCAAAGCCGATCCACCCCAGCTCGGGAAGGAACGCCTCGACCCACGCGTGCGAACCGTCCTCCGCCGAGCGATCCCCACCAGGCCCGCTCCGATGATAGAGGTAGCCGCTCACGTACCGGCAGGGGATGGAGAGACCGCGAACGAGCGCGATGTAGATGTGCGCGAAATCCTGACAGACACCGCTGCGCGCCCGTAGCGCGTCATCGATTGGCGAGTTCACGTGCGTGCTGCGCGGGCTGTACTCGAAGATCCGGTAGACCGCTTCATTCACCTCGTGGAGCACGGTCAGCGGATCATCACGCCGGCCGGAGATCCCCAGCTCCTCCGCGAGACTCACCAGCGCATCCGTTGGACGGGCGAACCTGCTCGGCAGCGTCATTTCCAGGTGGTCGGCCTCCTCGACCAATCGGTCCAGGTCCTTCCAGGCAGCCGCATCGAGCGACGCGGGCAATTCCTGGACGGAGTGTACCTCCACGAGCGCCCGCGACTCGAGCACCAGCCGATCGTGATCTCCCGGCAGATCGAAGTGGTGCACGATGTTCCCCATGAAGTCCTGATAGGAGAACACGTGCGCGTGGGGCGTCACGTCGAGGTCATGAGAGTAGCAGTGCTGGCGCGCTTCGGTCCGCGGGCGGACGCGCACCTCCATGACGCTCTCGCAGATCGGCTCGTCGTACTCGAACTGGGTGATGTGACGGATGGAGTACTGCATGGGCCTCAGTCGGCCAGCGCCTGATCGATGGGATAGGTGACGCACGCATGGTAGACGGCGTCGTGGATTTCGGCGCACCGAACCCGGATCTCCGCGAGGAACTGGTGAACGTCGCGCGCGACGATCTCCTCGATCAGGTCAAAGTTGAGCGACGAAAGCAGCTTGCCGAACCGCCGGTGTACGTCGCTGCGCCGCAGCAGTGGCGCCGATGTGGAGAGCGCTTCCAGCGACTCCCGCACCATGTCGACGCCAAACCGGATCGAGTGCGGGAAGTCGCGATCGAGAAGCAGGAACGCCGCCCCCCGTTCGGGAAGGATGTTCGCCGTGTGCACCCGGCAGTACGCCTCGAGCGCCGCGCACGATTTCAGGAGGTTTGCCCACTCCAGATACTCGTCCGCGCTTCCCGCCTTTCGCGCCGCCCCCGCGTAGTCGCTCAGGTGCGCGTCGAGCAGGTTTACAGTCGCGGTCACCCTTTCCAGGAAACGGCCCAGCTGGATGAAGTGCCACCCTTCCCCGCGGCTCATCGTGGTGCTGGTGAGCCCCTCGAAAAGATGGGATCCCTGCTGGATCGCCTGAAGGAACTCATAGGTCAGCGCCTCTGAGACCACGCCCGGCCGCGTGCGCTGGACGTGCAGATAGAGCCGGTTCATCTGCTCCCACATCTCCGAGCTGATCTGTTCCCGGACCTCGCGGGCGTTCCGGCGCGCCGAGTGGATGCAACTCACGATCGAGTTAGGATCCTCATGGTCGAACGTCATCCGCTGAACGACGTCGTTGGCCTCGTTGACGGCGTCCACGTGCGTGTACACGGCAAGGCTCCGGAGAACCCGCGGCCAGCGGCGATCCTCGCTCCCGGCCCGCTGGTCCAGCCTTCCGTAGAGGTTCACGTCGAGAATGCGCCCGGTGTGCTCGGCCCGCTCGAGATACCGACTCATCCAGTACAGGCTGTCGGCCACCCGCGATAGCATCTGTTGTCTTCCTTTCATTCGGCCAGCACCCACGTGTCCTTGCTCCCGCCGCCCTGGGACGAGTTCACGACCAGCGATCCTTGCTTCAACGCGACCCGGGTCAGGCCGCCGGGAACTACGCGGACCTGCTCGCCGCCCAGCACGAACGGCCGAAGATCCACATGACGAGGCTCGATCCGTCCGTTCAGGAACGACGGCGAGCACGAGAGTGAAAGCGTCGGCTGCGCCACGTAGCCGCGCGGATTCGCCAGGATCCGCCGCCGGAACTCCTCCCGCTCCTCACGCGTTCCGTGCGGGCCGATCAGCATCCCGTATCCGCCCGACTCATCGACGGCCTTCACCACCAGTTCATCGAGATGGGCGAGCACGTATTTCCGATCCGCCTCCCGCTCCAGCAGATAGGTCGGCACGTTCGACAGGATCGGCTCCTCACCCAGGTAGTACCGGATGATCTCCGGCACGTATGCGTACAACGCCTTGTCGTCGGCCAACCCCGTACCGATCGCATTGGCGAGGATCACGTTGCCCGATCGATAGGCGTTGAAGAGCCCCGGCACTCCCATCACCGAATCGGACCGGAAGGGGATCGGGTCCAGGAAGTCGTCGTCGATTCGCCGGTAGATGACCTCCACCCTTCGCAACCCCGCCGTCGTGCGCATGTAGACGTTGTTGTGGTGGACGACCAGGTCCCGGCCTTCCACCAGTTGAATCCCCATCTGGCGTGCGAGGAGGGCGTGCTCGAAGTAGGCGGAGTTGTGGACGCCCGGGGTGAGGAGGACCACCGATGGATCGGCGCTTCGCGGGCCGGCAAGCTCCCGCAGGGTCGTCAGCAGGAGGTTCGGATAGTGATCCACCGGCCGGATCCGGTAATGCTGGAAGAGGTTCGGGAAGACGTTCCGCATGACGTGGCGGTTGCTCAGCATGTACGAGACGCCGCTCGGCACCCGCACATTGTCCTCCAGCACTACGAACTCGCCGTCCGGAAGCCGCACCAGGTCCACGCCCGCCACCGAAATGTACGTGTCGTTCGGAACCCGTACGCCACGCATCTCCCGCCGGTAGTGCCGGCAACTGTAGACCAGCCGCCTCGGCACGACTCCGGCGTTGAGTATCCGTCCCTCCGCGTAGACGTCCTTGAGGAAGAGGTTCAGCGCGCGGATCCGCTGCTCGAGCCCACTCTCGAGCGGTGCCCACTCCGCCGCGCTCAGGATTCGCGGAAGCACGTCGTACGGGATGATCCGCTCCGTCCCGTCCCCGTGCCCGTACACCGTGAACGTGATCCCCCGATCGAGGAACGCCTGATCCGCCGCGTGCTGGCGGTGCGTCAGCTCGTCGGCCGTCAGCTCCCGCAGCCCGCGATAGAGCCGCTTGTATGGCTGACGGGGACGGTCGTCCGCGTTGAACATCTCATCGTATCCGTCGCTCCGACGGTAGTCGGTGAACAACGGCGGGGAGGTCGGTGTCTGAGTCTCAGCGAGCATGGCCGGCGGGCACTCTGTGATAAATTCGCGGGATTCGCGTTTGTGCAGAATAATATAATGTGCAGTGCGACAAACGCCAAATAATATTAAGTCAGGCGCTTACGAAGAGGGTGCATTCGGGGAGAGTCATCCTGAGCCCCCACCTGTCATCCTGAGGCGAAGCCGAAGGATCTGTACCTGGCCATCCGCGCGAATCCCAAAGTGCGGATCCTTCGGCTGCGCCTCAGGATGACAATGGGGGCTCAGGATAACAGGTGGGTCTCAGGTCCCCACACCACTTTGCGTTCTTCGCGTCCTCCTCGCGGTGAACACCCTCCCTATCCACGTACGACTCTCGTCGCTCGTCACCTGAACTATCGAAGGCCCCTGGATTTCTTGTCCGCAGCTCGCCGGCAATGCACATTGTCCAGACCCCCGAGGACGCGCCCGCCCGCCGCGGCCCCACAACCGCACCACTACCGAGTTCCCGGTCGACACCGTACCACGCCCACCAGGACAACATGGCGATCACACTCAAGGTCAACGGTCAGGACCATTCACTGGACCTCGAGCCGGACACCCCGCTCCTCTGGGCGATCCGGGAGACCATCGGCCTCACTGGCACCAAATTCGGGTGCGGGATCGCCGCCTGCGGCGCGTGCACGGTCCACCTGAACGGGCGCGCTGTGCGCTCGTGCACGCTCCCGATCTCGGCCGCCGAGAACGGCGAGGTGACGACGATCGAGGGGCTCGCGGCGGACGGGGGACTCAACGCGGTGCAGGAGGCGTGGATCACGCACCAGGTGCCACAATGCGGATACTGCCAGTCGGGGATGATCATGGCAGTCTCCGCGCTCCTGGCCGAGCAGCCGACCCCGAGCGACGCGGAGATCGACGCGGCGATCACCAACATCTGCCGCTGCGGAACGTTCGTGCGCGTGCGGCGCGCGATTCACGCCATCTCGGAAAGCTGAGGACGCCATGAGCAAGTGGTCACGACGCGCGTTCATCGGCGTGGGCGCGCTGGTCGGCGGCGGGTTTGTCCTCGGTGCCGGTGGCCTGGCGTTCTCCCCCGCCCGCCATGGTGTCCGTCCGGGTGATGATGGCCTCGAAGGTGATCAGTTGACGACGTGGATTCTCGTCACGCCGGACAACGTCGTCACCGTGCTCGCGCCCCATTGTGAGATGGGTCAGGGCGTGCAGACGGCGCTCGCGATGATGGCGGCGGAGGAGATGGGGGCTGACTGGAATCTCGTTCGCGTGAAGGAAGCGCCGGCGCTGCCGGCCTACGCGAACGCGTACGTCGGGCGCGCCCTCCTCGGCGACGCCCTGCCGGGCTTCCTCGCCCGCGGATTCGACTACGGGACGTACCGCCTGGCAGCCTGGTACGGTACGCAGGCGACGGGCGGCTCGACTTCCGTCCGCGGCACCGGCGTGTACGGGATGACGGTCGCGGGAGCCGCCGCGAAGGAGATGCTCGTCGCGGCGGCGGCGGCGCGCTGGGATGTGGCTGCAGCGGAGTGCGAAGCGCGGGACTCGCGCGTGATTCACGCGGCCGCGGGCCTGAGCGCGACGTTCGGCGAGCTCGCGGGCGACGCGGCCAGGTTGCCGGTACCGGCGAGCCCCACGCTCAAGGATCCCTCAACCTACACCATCCGGCGGACGACTCGACCGCGATTCGATATCCCCTCCAAGGTCGACGGAAGCGCGCAGTACGCGATCGACTTCACGATGCCCGGGATGCTGTGCGCCGCGGTGACGATGGCGCCGGTGGCGGGTGGCAGGCTGATCTCCGTCGACGCCTCGCCCGCGGAAGCGCGCGCCGGGGTCAGGCGCGTCGTCCAGCTGGAGAGCGCCGTCGCGGTCATCGCGGACACGTACTGGCAGGCGCGCTCGGCGCTCGCAACACTGCAGCCGCAGTTCGACGACGCCGGGCACGGCGGCGTATCCACGGAATCGATCTTCGCGGCGTTCGATACCGCGCTCGGGCCGCCCGCCGAGCACCCCGGCGCGGCCCGCGTCGTCACCGCCGACTACCGCGTGCCCTTCCTCGCCCACGCGACCATGGAGCCGATGGTCTGCACCGTCCGGGTCGACGGAGGGCGCGCGGATATCTGGTCGGGCGTGCAGGATCCGCTCAACGCGCGATCGACAGCCGCCGCGGCGCTTGGTTTCGATGCCGAGCAGGTCTTCGTCAACAACATGCAGCTGGGCGGTGGATACGGCCGCCGGCTCCCGGGATACCTCGACTACGTCGGGCTCGCGGCGAGGATCGCGAACGAGATGTCGCCCGCTCCGGTCAAGGTCATCTGGAGCCGCGAGAACGACATCCAGCACGATTTCTATCGTCCCGCCGGGATGATGCGCTTCAGCGCCGCCCTGGACGCCAGTGGCCGACCGACCTCGGTCAAGTCGACGTACGCGGGCGGCGGCGACCGGGAATCGGTGTTCATGCCGTACGCGTTCGAGAACGACGCGGATGGCCGCAACGCGCCCCATCCGATCCCCACTGGCCCCTGGCGCTCGGTGCTCAACTCGCAGCACGGGTTCTTCAAGGAGTCGTTCGTCGACGAACTCGCCTACGCGGCCAGCAAGGATCCCTTCGAGTTCCGGCGAGATCTTCTCGATGGGCAGCCGCGGTTTCGCGCGGCGCTCGTCAAGGCCGCGGAAACCGCGCGTCTGACCAAAGAGCAGGGCAAGGCGGAAGCCGA
>CAZUVK010000157.1:7461-8843 GCA_964623785.1 uncultured Gemmatimonas sp.
GGCGCTCGTCAAGGCCGCGGAGATGTCGGGGTGGGGCACGCCGCTGCCGGAGGGCGAGGGGCGCGGGATCGCCATCGCCGAATCCTTCGGGTCGATCGTGGCGCACGTCGCGCATGTCGCCGTCTCCCCTGAAGGCGAGCTTCGCGTCGTCGCGTTCCATTCCGCGGTGGACTGCGGCGATGTCATAAACCCCGACGCCGCGACCGCGCAGATCGAGGGCGGCATCGTGTTCGGCATGTCGGCCGCGCTCCTCGGCGAGATCACGGTTGCCGGAGGTCGCGTCGTGCAGCGGAACTTCAACGATCACCGGATGATCCACATCGCCGACGCGCCCCGGGTAACCGTGGAATTCATCCACTCGGATGCCCATATCGGCGGGCTCGGGGAGCCGGGCGTGCCGCCGGTGGCGCCGGCCATCGCCAACGCGATCTTCGCGGCGACCGGTGTTCGGGTGCGGGATCTGCCGATCAGGAACCACAACCTCGCGCGCCGCGCCGCCCAGGCGTAGCTCGGGCGCGGATTGGACGGTCGCGGCGCGCGGCTCCCACGCCGAAGCCCCGGAAGACTCCTTCACGCCGGTCGCTCTCCACAAATGGACGCCATCCGGGTCTCCGACTTGCTTCACCTGAGTCTTGAAGAGCGACTTCAGCTCGTCGAGGACCTTTGGGATAGCATTACATCTGAGGCCGAGTCTCGGCCCGACTTGCTTCCGCTCACCCAGGCTCAGCGCAAGGAGATTCGCCGCAGGTCCGCGGCTCATCGAGCAGATCCGTCCGCGGCGATCTCGCTTGATGAAGCGCTTGAGCGCATCGAGTCGAACCTGTCTTGATCTCGCGGCCGTCACGCCGCCGCGCTACTCCCCCACCGGCGCCACCGCCCCGAGCGCGCCGACGCCGCCCTCCCACCCCGGCAGCGCCTCGAACACCTCCAGCGCCAGCGGCACCCGCCCGAACGGGGCGCTCACCTGCACGCCCTGGATCGCCGGCAGCGCCTCCCGCAGCATCTCCCGCGCGATCGCGATCCCTTCCGCGACGCCCGCCTCCTTCCCGCGTTCGCTCGCGGCCCGCATCCGCGCGAGCACTCCCTCGGGAACGATCACACCGGGGACCTCGTTCGCCAGGAACTCCGCGTTCCGCGCGCTCACCAGCGGCCAGATCCCCGCGATGATGGGGATGCGGATCCCTTCCCGGTCGATCCGCTCGAGGAAGTCGAAGAACTGCCGCGCGTCGAACACCGGCTGCGTGATCGCGTATTCCGCCCCCGCCTCGACCTTCCAGTAGAATCGCCGGAGCTCGTGCTCCAGGTCCCCGGCGCCCGGATTGACACCGACCCCGACGACGAAGCTCGTCGACGCCGACCTCTCGTTCCACGCGGTGCGGCAC
>CAZUVK010000158.1:0-8806 GCA_964623785.1 uncultured Gemmatimonas sp.
CTCTCCTGCTCCGCCGTCAGCTGCGCCTCCCCCGCAGGAGTGATCGAGTAGAACCGCGCCTGCCGGTTCTTCTCCGTTGTTCCCCACTCGCTCCGCAGCCACCCGTCCTGCTCCATCCGGTGCAAAGCTGGGTACAACGAGCCCTCCTCCACCCGCAGCAGTTCGGCCGACACGCGCTGGATGTGCGAGGTGATGGCATAGCCGTGCATCGGGCCCTGGGCGGAGAGAGTCCGCAGGACAAGCAAGGCAAGCGTGCCTTGCAGCACGTCGTTCCGGCGCGGTCGAGGTGTAATCATAGTAGTCTATGCATAGAATTCTAGGTATATATAGCTGAGCATCCCGCCGCGTGTCAAGGAGGGTCATCACTGCCGCCTTCCCAGCACCCAGCCGGGAAAATGACCCGCGGCCTTCGACGGTTAGGCACAATACTGTTCACTTAGAGAGTTGAGGTGTGAAATCCACCCGCCGGGTCGGCAGGGGCTTCAGCCTCGGCCTTAGCCTCAATGGCACTTCACCTGGCGGCCGACGGCCTTGCGCCTGACGCTGAGAACGGCCCCGGCTTCAACTTCCGTATCGGCTACGGCTTCACACCGTCGGTGACACTATTCTTTGGCGCGACCGGCGCCAGCATGAATGAGGGTGACTATCAAATGGGTCACGCCGATCTCGGGGTCAGGGCTTACTTCCCGCGCTCCAGCCGGTTCGTACCGTTCATTGAGGGGGCGATCACAGGAAGGGCGCTCGTCGTGGACGGCTATTACTTCGACTCACCGGACAACTTCGAACTGACTGGCATCGGCTTCACGGGTGGCGCGGGAGTCGACTACTATGTTAGCTCCGCTTTCAGCCTTGGCCTGGAATTGACCTATACGGTCGGCGCCTTCAGCGAGGCTTCAATGGGTGGGGTTTCCGTTGAACTCGGTGACGAGGCTTTCGATGCGCAATCGGCCCGGTTCAATCTCGGATTCTCCTGGTGGCCGTGAACGAACCTCGCTTCTGAGCTCAATACGCAAGGGGCGGAGCACCTAAGCTTACGTTCGGGATCAGCATTAAAGTGCAACAAGTAAGAGGCACGTGCCCGGTGCCTAACAACTGAGTGAAGGGGACGCAGGGCCGTCCATGATTTCGCGAAAATGGAGTCCGGCGCATGGCCCTGCGCCCCTTACTCCTGTCCGTTAGGCGCCTCCCATTTCCTTGAGCAGGACAAGGGCCCTTGACTCGCCGCTGGTCGAGCTTATTTTGCTCCCCTCAACACTTCATGGGGAACGCCGTGACTCGATCCAGTCTGAACCTCATCCAGGGAACTCTCGACGTTCTCATCCTCAAGGCCCTCATCTTCGGGCCTCTGCACGGCTACGCGGTCGTCCACTGGATCCAGGACACCACCGATGGCGCCCTGCAGATCGAGGAAGGAGCGCTCTATACCGCCCTGCATCGGCTGGAGAAGCGAAGATTCCTCGCCTCCAAATGGGGTCTTTCGGAGAACAACCGCAGGGCCAAGTACTACGCGCTCACCGAGGCAGGCCGCGAGCACCTCGCCGCGGAGATCCGAACCTGGAACGCGTACACTACGGCCGTCACCAAGGTCTTGCAGCGATCGGAGGTGAGCGCATGAGAGAGCGATTTCACGGCCTCCGTCGGGTCTTTCGGCTCGGCGTCTGGCGGAAGGAGCTCGACGATGAGCTTGCCTTCCATCACGAGGCTACCGTCGCGGAGCTGATCCGCTCCGGGCTGTCGCCAGCCAAGGCGGAAACCGAGGCGAGACGGCGGTTCGGGAACATCGCCAAATACCGGCGCGAGCTGGAGGTGATCGATGGAACGGCCGCCAGGGTGAATCTCTTGCGTACCCGTTGGGAAGGGATTACAGCCAGCATCCGGTACGCCCTCCGCCGCCTACGACGGGCGCCACTCTTCAGCGCCGGGATCATCGCCACCTTCGCGCTCGGAATCGGTGCGAATGCTACAGTATTCGGCATTCTCGATCGAGTTCTCCTGAACCCGCCGCCGCACATTGTGGAGCCAGAGGATGTACGGCGCATGATGGTCAACCAGATCTCCTTTTTCTCGGGTGCGCGAGATACTGTCGAAGTCAACAACTATCTCGATTTCGTTGATTTGGTACGATCGCCTGCGTTTTCGAGCACGGCGGCCATCGGCGAGACAATCATGCTCAGCGAAGGGCCTGATGCGATGGAGGGGATCGGCCAGTTGGTTGCTGGCAACTTTTGGGGCTTACTCGGAGTTCAACCCGCATTGGGACGCTTTTTTGGTCCCGATGATGACCGTCTTGGCGGCCCGTCCGAAGCGGTGATCAGTTACGGGATGTGGCAGAATCGGTTCGGGGGTATCCCTGATGTGATCGGACGACATCTTGATTTCGGTCACGGGTCTTATACAATCGTCGGGGTCGCACCGAGAGGATTCACGGGCGTAGATCTGTTCCCTGTCGACGTCTGGTTTCCGCTCCACGTGATGGGCGTTCAGATGCGCGATGGCGACACGCGTTGTTTCGAGAGTCGCAGCTGGTGTGGAATTCGTGCTATCGTAAGGATCCATTCGGAGTATACCGACCAGCAGGCCGAGGCGCAGGCCACAGCGAGTATCCGTTCCGGTCGCGCGGACAATCCCCCACCGGCCGCATTGAGAGACCCTGAGGTCCGCGCCCTGCTGGCGCCACTAATCGTCGCACGGGGGCCGTTCGCCTCACAGGAATCGAAACTGGTCCTCTGGCTGGCCGGAATCACTCTCTTCGTCCTCCTCATCGCGTGCTCGAATATCGCCAACCTGCTCATTGCCCGGCTTTCAGGTGAACGCAGGGAGTCCGCTGTTCGCCTCGCGGTGGGCAGCTCTCGTAGCCGATTGGTCGGTCAGGTCGTCCTAGAGGTTTTGATTCTGGCAACGCTCGGCGGAATAGTGGCAATAGTCATCACGATATGGGGCGGCACAGCGTTTCGAAAGTTACTCCTTCCGGATCTCGGATGGGATGTGCCCGGATTGGGTCTGCGGACAGCCACTTTCGCTCTGGGGCTCGCTACGATTGTCGGTTTGCTCGCCGCAGCATTTCCCGCCGCCCAGTTTGCCCGAACGACAGTGGGAGAGGTTCTGAAGAGCGGTGACCGGACGAGGTCGGCACGAACCGCGAGGATTCGAGGGATCCTCACCTCTCTACAAGTTGCCCTGTCTGTAGTTTTGCTCGTTGGCACGGGACTTTTCGTCCGTAGTGTAAGCAATGTTGGCGCCCTGGATTTAGGTATCCATCCTGACGGAGTATTTCTAGCGACACCGAATTTTGGCGCTGAAATTTCCCTGGAGGAGCAGTCTCAGCTATATCGAGACGCGGTGGAGCGACTCGAGCGATTGCCTACCGTGGAAGCGGCTTCGCGGGACATCTCTAGACCTTTCTATTCCCTCCGGGCCGTCATTCGGATCGGGTCGGTCAACGGAGATACCGTTCCAGCCGGATTCGAGCCGACGGCTCATAGTGTCGATCCGAGTTATTTCAGTGCAATGGGCCTATCCATCCACCGTGGCCGTGGTTTCGGTCCGGAGGATTCCTCCGCATCCCTGCGGGTGACAGTGATAAGCGAATCGGTCGCTCAGATGCTCTGGCCAAGTGATGATCCCCTTGGGCAATGCCTGATCATGCTTCATGCCCCCGCAGATTGCATGGAAGTGATCGGAATCGTGGCAGACTCCCGCGAGGCCTCCCTCACCGGAACTCAACCGATGCACTTCTACGTTCCGGCCGAGCAGCAACGGATTGCGCCCTTGTTCAGCGGACTCCTTCTCAAGACCTCCGATGGCACAAGCTCTGTCATCCCAGATGTGCGGGCCGAGCTACTCGCACTCGACCCCCGCATCCGCTCCGTGGAAATTGCACCCCTGTCGGATCTTCTCGATCCGTTGACACGCTCATGGAGATTGGGCGCCGCGTTACTTGGCATCTTTGGGTTCCTCGCGTTGATCGTAGCTGGAGTTGGATTGTATAGTGCTCTCGCGTACGGGATTGCGCAGCGCAAGTTTGAGCTCGGCATCCGAACTGCCCTGGGTGCTCGGCGAGCACATCTCATCGAGTTAGTTCTCCGTGAGGGTATAGTGGTCACTGGAATCGGGGTGATTGTCGGTCTTACGGCCGCCTATCTACTTTCGCCACGTATTGAGGCACTTCTCTTTGAGGTGTCCCCTCGTGACCCCCTTACATTGGCCGGGGTCGCAGTTGCACTTCTTAGTGTCGCCGCGCTGGCGAGCGTGGTTCCCGCGTACCGTGCGGTGCAAGTAGATCCGGGGGTGGTCCTGAGAACCGAATGAATTGTGGCCGCAAGAGATCATCCTACACGATTAGGGAGGATAGCGTCCGTACCGGCGCCTAACAACTGAGTGAAAGGGACGCAGGGCCGTCCATGTTTTCCGAATGCCGGAGCTCGGCCGCACGGCCCTGCGCCCTTTACTCCTGGTCGTTAGGCGCTCCTTCTGTCAGGCGCTCCTTTCCTTGATTCTCCGGCGATTTCGCCGTAAGATTTCGTTTTCCGTCTACGCCGACACGCAGGGGGCATTCGATCGTGTCTCGTCGCCAGGACAACGCCGGAACCGCGAAGGCCTCGACCACACTATTCCGCTGGTTCCGCATCGCTCTCGGCGCCGTGCTGCTTCTGCTTCTGGTCGCGGCGGGCTCCGTCTATGCGATGTCCGAGCGGATCCTCCGCGAACGGCACGAGGTGGACGCGCCTCCGTTCGCGCACACGCTTCCCTCCGACCCGGCCGCACTGGCCGAAGGCGAACGTCTGGCCCGAATCCGCGGCTGCCAGGGATGCCACGGAGAAGATCTCACGGGGCGCGTCTTCCTTTCCGAGCCCGGGGTCGCCGAACTGATCGCGCCCAACCTGACCGCTCTGGTCCCGCAGCGTACCGATCAGGAGCTCGAACGCGCACTCCGGCACGGGATCCGGACGGACGGCACCTCACTGTTCGTCATGCCGGCGGAGATGCTCCGCTCCCTCCACGACGACGATATGGCCAGGCTGCTGGCCTGGCTCCGGTCCCTCCCCGAAACAGATGGCGACAGCCGGGGACGCAGGATTGGACCGCTCGGGCGGCTCGGCATCGTGCTCGGGCAGTTCCGGAGCTCGGTCTTCTATATCGAGACCGAGACGGTGCTTCCGGTCCCAGCGGATGCCTCGCTCGAACTCGGCCACTACATCGCCACCTCGTCGTGCACGGAGTGCCACGGCAACACCATGCATGGGTTCGATGACACACCCTCGCTGGTGGGAATGGCGATAGCGTACAGCCCCGAGGCCTGGGCGGAGTTCCTGCGGACGGGAACCGCGATCGGGAACCGGGAGCTACCTATGATGAGTGGCGTGGCGCGTTCGCGATTCTCGCATCTCACCGCGGACGAAGTGGACGGACTCCACCTCTATCTGCGGTCGCTGGCTGGTCAGAAAGAAGACTGAGCCGAAGTAGCGGGCGCCGGCGGCACCCGCCGCTGTGTCGCCTGCTCGAAGGCGTAGGCCAGCTCGATGAGGCGGGGTTCGCTGGATGCGCCTAATCATGGCGTGAAGGGAACGGAGGGCCGTCCAGGATTTCCAGTGGCCAAGGCGCCGGTGTACGGCCCTTCGCCCCTTACGCTGGGTCGTTAGGCGCTCCCGTTGACAAAGCGCGCACGCGTGGTTACGATGTGGGCACACTCTGGTGGAGGTGCCTCATGCGAGCACGCATAGTCCGTGTCGGGAATTCCCGCGGCGTTCGGTTGCCCAAGCCGCTCCTGGAGCAGTCGGGACTTCCCGATGAAGTTGAGATCCATGCCGAGCCCGGACGCATCATCATCGAGTCGGCTCGGCGCCCGCGGAGCGGCTGGGCCGAGGCGGCTCGGGCGATGGCGGAGCGCCGAGACGACGCTTTGCTCGATGAGCCGACGCCGACCGAGTTCGACGCAGAAGAATGGACGTGGTAGCCGGCAGGCGAGCCCGTGCGCTCCCACAGATTCCCCGCAGAGGGGCTGTGTACTGGGTGGACCTGGATCCGACGCGTGGAAGTAAAATACGGAAGACCCGCCCGTGCGTCATTGTTTCGCCCGACGAGTTGAACGCGCATCTGAACACGGTGATCGTTGCGCCCGTGACCAGCGGTGGACAGCCGTATCCGTGGCGAATCGAGTGTCGGGTTCAACGAAAGAGTGGGCGCGTCGCGCTCGATCAGCTTCGTACCGTGGATCGCGAGCGCTTGGTGGGATACATGGGTCTGCTGCCGGAGCAGACGTTGACCCTCGTATTGGAGACCCTCACCGAATTCTTCGCTCCGTAGAGCCCCGCGCCGAAGAAGCGCTTTCAGCGGACCGGCGGCCGACCATCGGAGTTCCTTCGGCACCCGGCGCGGCCGCCGGCCGCCGAATCCAAAGGCGTTAGGCAACTCCCGGACGTCGGCGCGGTAAGGGGGAGAGAGGGCCTCGACCGCTACTCGACTCGGGAGACGAGAAAATGCAAACTTCTCCGAAATACCCAACCGTTTCCGAGTGCCTCGCCGTAGATCCGTGACCTGGTCCGCGCACGTCGCGTCCTTTCGCGCCCGATGCTCCGAACAGATGCGAGAGGCGCTGGACCGGGGCGACACGAAGTCGGCCGAACACTGGCGGCTATTCGCCGAAGTGGTCGAGCTCGATCCGCGAGACTGGGAAATGCTGAAAGTTTGGCGTACGGCCCCGTGCCCCTTACCGCTGTCCATTGGGCGGTCCTTCGGCAGGAACCCGTTTCGATAGTCGATCCTCGATTCACCGGTTCCTTCGGGCATTGCCGACGGTACGCTGCCAAATACCAGGCGAGTATCTCCATGCTTATTCCTCGCGCAAGGCCTCCATTGGCTGGACGCGGAGCGCCCGCCGTGTCGGACCCATCGTCGCGAGCATTCCTGAAAGAAGCATGAGGATCGCGACGAACGCGAGTAGCGGGACCACCTTCCCACCCAGGATGCTTCCCCCCGCAAGCCGATCGAGGATAGCTGCCCCCGCAACGCCTATCAGGAGCCCGATCCCAAGCTGACGAGTGGATCGTGAGAAGATGGCCGTGACGATCTCGCGGCGCGATGCGCCGAGGGCAGTGCGAATCCCGATCTCGCGTCGCCGTTGGGTGACAGCGAACGACATCATGGCCGAGATCCCGCCCGCCGAAAGCAGCAGGACGCTGAGCGTAACCAGGCCCACCAGAAAAAGGAGAACGCCTAGCTCGGCGGCGTCGTCATTGCCCTCGTCCATCGGGGCCGCCCTCAGGTTGAGGCCAGGAGCGATCTCCGCGGCGATTTCGCGGACCCGTGGTACGATGGCCGCCGCACCAATCCCTCGGGTACGCGCCACAAGGTTGAGAGGCCCGGTCGCCAGAGCCGTTGCATGATACGTCTGTGGCGAAGACCTGCCTCGAGAGGGACGCAGCATGTCCTCGACCACGCCGACGACTTCGAACCAGGGCTCGCCTGCGCTCACCTCGCTTCCCACAACAGTGACCTCGCGGAACCGCCGACCCAGAGCGTCCCCACCCGCGAGGTATCGGTCCACGAACGCACGGTTCACGATGACCGCGGTCGCCCCCTCGACGGCATCATCCCGACCGAAGGTTCTGCCCGCCAACAATGACACGCCAAAGGCGCCGAAGTATTCGACGTCGACCCGGTTGGACCGGATGGCGGACGAATTCGGCTCGGCCGCCGATTTGAGGTCTTCAAGTTCGATGCGGACCAGGGAGGAGCCGGAAGTGAAGGTGACCGCGCTGACCTCCGGGATCGCTTCCACTCGGCGAAGCAGCTCGGCCTGAAGGCCCGCGTGATCGGTGTACGGTCCTGGCTGGCTGGAGCCCGCCGCCCCCGGCCAGGGCGACCGCGGTAGCGAGAACGACAGGATCTCGGACGCGGGAAAGGTGGGCGTCGGGTTGGGGGCATAATTCCACCCGATACCGACGACGGCTGGCAATACCCCGACCGCGACGGCGACCTGTACACAGATCAGAACGGACCAGGTGGTCCCGATGCGCGGACCCGTTCCTCCTCCGATCTCGCGTAACGTAGCCTGTAGATGCCGACCCGTTACCTGAAGGGCCGGCACGGCCCCGACGACAAACGCGGCGAGAGCGGCGAGACCGACCGCGTAGAGGATGGTCTCGAACGGGAGGCCACCGAGTAGCCAGTACGGAAGGTCGTCGCGCAAGTCCTCCTCCGCCGACAACACCAGACCCCAGCCCAGCCGCGCGATCAGAAGGCCAAGCACCGCGGCAACGGTGGACAGCGCGAGCGCTTCGAGGAAGAGTTGTGTGACGATTCTGCTCCTCGTCGCGCCGAGCGCCAATCGGACCGTGATCTCAGTACGGCGCCGCGCCGCGCGAGCATAGAAGAGAACCGCGACGTTCACGGCGACAACGGTGAGGATGAGGCACCCGAAGAGCTGCGAGAGCCAGATCATCCAGGCCGGGTACTGCTGCAAGTCCAGCACGTGGCGAACGTACGGCCGGACCACCGCCCCGAATCGCTCGTAGACCTGGGGGTACTCCGCGATCATCCGCTCGCCGATCACGGCTGCCTCCGCCTCGGCTGCGGCGGCCTCGACGCCAGGCGCCAGGCGACCGAAAACGTGGATCGCCGGTCCCTCCGCCGGTCCGAGAGGGGTCCCGGTCACCATCGCGGTCCAGAAGCCGTGGTTCACCGGCAGACGGAAACTCTCGGGCATCACGCCCACGACCATGTACGCGATCCCATCGAGGCGTACCTCGCTACCGATCACGGCTGGATCGGCCGCGAACCGCTGCCTCCACTCGCGGTAACCGATCAC
>CAZUVK010000159.1:0-3060 GCA_964623785.1 uncultured Gemmatimonas sp.
GTGGGTCGACTGCAACCTCGGCTCGAAGCTGACGATGAAGTACCCGTCCGTCTACCTGATGGGCGAGGGCGCGCGCGGCGAGATCCTGAGCATCGCGTACGCGGGGCCGGGACAGCACCAGGACGCGGGCGGCAAGGCGATCCACATGGCATCGCACACGTCCAGCCGGATCGTGTCGAAGTCGATCTCCCGCGGGTCGGGCCGCAGCTCGTACCGCGGGCTGCTGCGCGTCGACCCCGGCGCGCGCCACGTGCGGAGCAACGTCGAGTGCGACGCGCTCCTCCTCGACGAGGAAGCGCGGACCGACACCTATCCGTACATCGAGATCGAGGAGACCGACGCGCAGATCGGCCACGAGGCGACCGTCTCCAAGATCGGCGACGAGCAGCTCTTCTACCTCATGAGCCGCGGCCTCTCGGAAGACGAGGCGGCCACGATGGTCGTCCGCGGGTTCATCGAGCCGATCTCGAAGGAATTGCCGCTGGAGTACGCGGTCGAATTGAACCGCCTCATCGAGCTGGAGATGGAGGGCAGCGTCGGCTGACGCGGTAGCGAAGAACCGAAGATTCCCGAGGAGGGGATGTGTCTGATAATACCGCGATTGCGGAAGAAGTCGGCGTGTTCACGGCGGATCAGGTAGAGATCCTCACGACCGCGCGGGCCGAGCCGGACTGGCTCCGGGCGGCGAGGAAGTCGGCGTTCCGCGTCTTCGCCGAGACGCCGATGCCGGATACGAATCCGGAGGAGTGGCGGTACACCAAGATCCGTGACCTGCTCGACCTCGAGGCGGTCACGCTCGGCGATGACCATGCACCCGTGGCGAGCACCGCAGAGCTGTCCGAAGGGCTGCGGACGATCATCGCGGAGTCGGGCGAGAGCGCGGGCCGGATCGTGCAGGTCGGCGCCTCGGTCGTGCTTCGTGAGCTCGACGCGGAACTCGCTCGCCAGGGCGTGATCTTCACCAGCCTCGAACAGGCCGCCCGGGATTATCCGGAGCTGGTGCGGAAGCATCTGGGAAGCGCGGTCACCCTCGAGGACGGCAAGTTCGCGGCGCAGAACGCCGCGTTCTGGACGGGCGGGACGTTCCTCTATGTGCCCGAGAACACGAAGGTCGAGCTGCCACTGCGGTCGTTCCGCTGGCTCTCCCGCGAGGGCTCGTCGACGTTCGGGCGGACGCTCATCGTCGCCGAATCGTACTCCGAGATCGCCATCGTCGACGAACTCGCGTCCGACGATCTCGGCTCCTTCACGCTCTCCAATGGAGCCACTGAGATCATCTCCGGCGAAGGCGCAAAGGTCACGTACGTCGCGCTCCAGCGGCTCGGCGCAGGCACGTTGCACCTGACAACGGACCGTCTGGTGACGGGGAGGGACGCGAGGATTACGACGGTCTATGTGGCGTTGGGGTCGGATGTTACGAGGGCGGACATCAAGTGTCGCCTGAATGCGCCAGGCGCGCATGTGGATATGCTCGGGCTGTATATCGGTGAGGGCACCCAGCATCTGGACCACCAGACGCTGCAGGACCACATCGCGCCGCACGCGTCGAGCAATCTGCTCTTCAAGGGCGCGCTGATGGATACGGCGCGGTCGGTATTCCGCGGGTTGATCCGCGTGCATCCCAAAGCGCAGCGGACCGACGCATACCAGACGAACCGGAACCTGATTCTGTCGACGGGGGCGCGGGCGGACTCGCTTCCGAATCTGGAGATCGCCGCCGACGACGTCCGGTGCTCGCACGCGGCGACGGTGGGTCAGCTCGACCAGGAGGAGATCTTCTACCTCCAGAGCCGCGGGATTTCGCGAACGGAGGCGATGCGCCTCGTGATCTTCGGCTTCTTCGGCGAGGTTCTGGAGCAGCTGAAGCTGGAGGGCGTGCGTCAGGAACTGGTCACGGCGATCGAGCGCAAGCTCAACGAGGCGCGCGCAAAGGCATGATGGATGGAGCGCAGACCGCGCCAATCCGCGTCGTGGCTGGAGGTGGGAGCCGATGGCGTTCGTGAGGGTCGCGGGACTCGGAGAAATTGACGACGGCGAAGTGCTGGCGGCCCACGCGGGGAGCAAGTCGGTATGCCTCGCGCGCGTCGGCGACGAGGTGTACGCCTTCGCCAATAACTGCTCCCACCGGGACTTCCCCCTTTCCGAGGGAGAGCTGGATACCGAGGAATGCTCGATCACGTGCGACTGGCACGGCGCGCGTTTCGATATCAGGACCGGAGCGGTGCTGGCGCTGCCGGCGACGAAACCGATTCCAGTCTATCCCTGCAGGATCGAGAACGGTGAGATATTGGTCGACGCGGGCTGACCAACGGATGCCCGCGGGACAGAAGGTTAAGCCGGACCTTTCATCGAGCGTGAGTCGGGGAGTCGAATCCGGCTCACGCTCGATGTATTAGAATGGAGTTCCGCCATGGAAGTTGCTTCGATCCCGACCATCGGCACGCCGACCGCCGAATATGACGTGGCCCGGATCCGGAAGGAATTTCCGATCCTGGAAGAGCGCATCCACGGCAAGGCGCTGGTGTACCTGGACAACGCCGCATCGACACAGAAGCCGGAGTCGGTGCTGACGCGAGTCGAGGAGTTCTACCGGCACGGCAACGCGAACGTGCACCGCGGCGTGCACGAGTTGTCGAACCGGGCAACCGATGCGTACGAGAACGCGCGTGCCGAGGTCGCCACGTTCTTCGGTATTGCGGATCCCGCCGAGCTGATCTGGACGCGGGGCACGACGGAAGGCATCAACCTCGTGGCGCAGAGCTGGGGCGGCGCGACGCTTCGCGAGGGTGACGAAATCGTGCTCTCGGTGATGGAACACCATTCGAACCTCGTCCCGTGGCAGCTGGTGGCGGCACGGACGGGGGCGGTGCTGAGGTTCTTCGACATCGACGAGAGCGGCCGGCTCGACCTGTCCACGATCGACGAGGTGATCACCGATCGGACGAAGGTCGTGTCGATCGCGCAGGTTTCGAACGCGCTGGGCACCATCAACCCGATCGCGGAGATCGCGGCGCGCGCACACGCCGTCGCGAGGCCGAGGATCGCGAGCCACGCTCTCAC
>CAZUVK010000159.1:3070-3680 GCA_964623785.1 uncultured Gemmatimonas sp.
GCGCGGTGATGGTGGTCGACGGCGCCCAGTCCGCGCCGCACTTCAACCTGTCACCAGCCGAGCTCGGCGCCGACTTCTTCGCCTTCTCGGGCCACAAGATGTGCGGCCCGACGGGGAGCGGCGGGCTCTGGGGCCGGCGCGAGCTGCTCGAGAAGATGCCGCCCTGGATGGGTGGCGGCGACATGATCGACAGGGTTGACCTGGAACGATCGACCTGGGCCCGGCCGCCGATGAAGTTCGAGGCCGGCACCCCGAACATCGCCGGCGCGGTGGGGCTGGGCGCCGCCGTCGAGTTCCTGCGGGAGGTGGGCATGGACGCGATCGTCGCGCACGAGCGGAAGCTGGTCGGCTACGCCCTGACGCGGCTGGCGGAGATCCCCGACGTTCGCGTGTTTGGGCCGAGGGATCCTGGCGAGCGCTCGGGTGTCGTGTCTTTCGCGGTCGGCGACATCCACCCGCACGATCTGGCTACGATCCTGGATGCCGACGGGATCGCGATCCGCGCCGGGCACCATTGCGCACAGCCGCTGATGCGCCGACTGGGCGTCGCTGCCACGGCTCGAGCTTCTTTCTACCTGTACAATACGATGGCTGAGGTTGATGCCCTGAT
>CAZUVK010000159.1:3690-8791 GCA_964623785.1 uncultured Gemmatimonas sp.
CCCTGATCGACGGTATTGCCCAGGCCCGGTCCATCTTCGCCGGCTGATCGATGCGCTGGAATCCGACACTGCTGGGCATCGCGCTGGGTTTCTTCCTGCTCGCGTCGCTGGCCACCTGGTATTCGCTCGAAAGCGGGTCTCTGGCGTTTGCGATCGCGGGCGGAGTCGGCAACGTGGCCGCCGCGGTTCTCTTCGCGCTCTGTATCTGGCTCCCACGCCGCAAGCCGGACTGGGATCGCATTCAGGCCGAGCAGCGGTTGTGGGAGAGCGGTCCACTGGGCCGCAGATGGCTCGGCATGCGGAGGCGCATCTATGACCGATGGAAGAAATGACTTCGGAGTGAAGACGCGATGAATCTCCAGACGCTCTACCAGGAACTGATCCTCCAGCACTATCGAAGTCCGCGGAACCGCGGGGAGCTGGATTCGCCGTCCGTCGAGATTTCCATGAACAACCCGGTCTGCGGCGACGAGATCACGCTCCAGCTCGAGGTCGCCGGGGAGATCGTGTCGTCCGTGAGGTTCCGCGGCCAGGGTTGCTCGATCTCGCAGGCCTCCGCGTCGATGATGACGCAGCAGCTGGAGGGGAAGAGCCTCGCGGAGGCCCGGGCGCTCGCGGAACTGTTCACTCGCCTGATGCACGGAGACCCGGATGCGGCCGCCGACCGGACGCTAGGCGACCTCCGCGCGCTCGCCGGCGTCGCGAAGTTTCCAGCCCGGGTCAAGTGCGCCCTACTCGCGTGGAATGCCCTGAGCGAAGCGGAAAAGGCGCTGGACTCACCAGAACCCGCCTCGTGACCGGAACCGCTATTTTTTCGTCTTGTCGCTGAAGTTCCCGCCCCTACCTTGCCCCGCCGAACGATCCGGATGACGCACGCATAGCCCGTCCCCCATGGACGGGTTGGCCCGCGTCCCCGGACGAGAGCAGGATCTCCATCCAGCTTCCGGTGGGCAAATGCCGAGCGATCTCCCCTCCATCGACCACGTCGAGGATTCCCTCGAAGTATACCTCGTTCCATACGCGAGGCGGGTCAACGCGATCTACGTCGCGGTGATCGCTATCCTCTGCGGGGCCCTCGCGCTGCTCCCGGTCGTTCGCGTCGGCGTTTCCGTGCAGGCCGATGGCATCATCCGGCCGGCGACGGAGAAGCACGAGGTCGTCGCCGGCGTCGCGGGCTATGTCGACCGGGTGGGGGGCGTCGAGTTCGCGAGAGTGAAAGCGGGGGATGAACTGTTCAGCCTCGTCGCGGAGCCGATCGACGCGCGGCGCCGGCTGATCGAGGCGCAGTTGCGGGAGATCGAGGAAGCGCTCACCGATCTCACCGCGCTGACCGGACGCAACGGCGGAGGCGCTCCGGTCGATGCCGCGCCGCCACGGACGAGCCGGTACCAGGCGGAGCTTCGCCTCTTCGAGCGCGAGGTGATGGAGCTGGAGGTCCGCCGGCGCCAGGCGGATCGGGAGCTCGAGCGCGCGTCCGGGCTGGTCGCGCGCGGCGCCGCGCCGCGAGCCGAGGCGGAGGAGCGGGCCAACGCCGTCCAACGACTGGACGAGGAGCTGTTGACGGTCGTGGAACGATACCGCGGCGGTTGGCAGGCCCAGGCGGAGCGGCTCCGGGCCGACCGGCGTGAGATGCTCGAGCGGCTCTCCCTTCTCGCCGCCGACAGCGCGCGCCACGTCATCCGCGCGCCGGTGGACGGCACGATCGAGGAGATGGCCAGCGTCTCCGCCGGCAGCTTCGTGCAGGGCGGCCAGAGGCTCGCGGTAATCTCGCCCGCGACGGAGATGGTCGCCGAAGTTTACCTCACGCCGCGCGACATCGGGCTGCTCGATCCGGGCGCGCCGGTTCGACTGCTCGTCGACGCCTTCCCCTACGCCGATTGGGGCCACATCTCCGGCCGCGTCATCGAAGTTCCAGACGATTTCCTGTTGATGAACGACCGCGTCGTATTCCGCACGGTGGTGGCGCTCGACGAGACCGAGCTGGCATTGCCGAACGGATTCCGGCGCGAAGTGCGGAAGGGGATGACGCTACGCGCCCGTTTCATGGTCGCCGAGCGAAGCCTCTGGCAGCTGCTGCGAGACGATATCAACGACTGGGTCAACCCCCTACACAGGCCGGCGCGGCCGGCGGGAGGATGAGTCCGATGCTGAATGCGAATGCGAACGGCGCGACCAGTGGGACTACGGAGATCGCTCGGATGCTCACGGTCCGCGGCACGGTGACTTCCGCCGGCCAGGCGCTGGACCACGTACAGTACCTCGGCGACCGGTTCGTGCTCACCGAGTTCGGCCGCACCATCACACTGCATTCCGACGATCTCGGGGGCCGCTTCCTGGTCGACGCCGAACGGCGCATGCTGAGGCCCATCGACCCCGGAACGCAGCGCGTGCAGATCGAGCATCTCCGGGAACTGGTCGGCGAAATCAGCGTGCACCGCGATCCGGACCTCGTTGAAGTGGGCGGATTCACCTGTCACCGCTACCGGATCTGCAATGACTCCTCCCGGCTGGTGATCGCGGCGGAGGCCTGCTGCACCCGCATCGACGCGGTCGGATTGACGGCGTTGCAGCGGGAGCGTCGAGTCGAGGCCATCCTCCACCCGTTCGCTCTGCCGCTGGAGGCCGACGAACTGGTGATCAGCTCGATGACCCGGACGTACGCAAACGGATTCCAGCATACCCAGACCTACAAGCACGCCTCACTGGCGCCGATGATCGAAGATCTCACGCGGATCGAGGCGTTCATGGCGTTCCCGGTCATCGGCCGATGAGGCGGTTCTTTCGGCGGCATCCGGGCGTCAGGCAGCACGACGTGACAGACTGCGGCGCGGCGTGCCTGTCGGCGATCGCGACCTTCTACGGACGCCGGGTGCCGATCTCCCGGATCCGGCAGTTCGCGGCAACGGACCAGTCGGGGACAAACGTCCTCGGGATGGTCGACGCGGCGACGCGGCTTGGCTTCTCCGCGAAGGGGGTACGCGGCGGCGGTGAGTCGCTGGGGAAGGTGCCGCTGCCGGCAATCGCGCATGTCGTCGCGGACGGAGGGCTGAACCACTTCATCGTGCTGTATGGGCTGAAGCGCGGACGACTGCTGGTCATGGACCCCCGCGATGGGGTCGTGCGCCGGGTAGCCGCCGAGGAGTTCGCCCGTGCCTGGTCCGGTGTGCTCGTCATCCTGGTCCCCGATGAGCGCTTCGAGTCGGGGAGCGAAGTGCGATCGGTCGTCTCCCGTTTCTGGACGGTGCTCCGGCCGCACCGGAGCGTCCTGCTTCAGGCGCTGATCGGAGCGGCCCTCTATACGCTGCTCGGGCTGAGTACCGCGATCTACGTGCAGAAGATCGTCGACCACGTGCTGGTGGACGGAAACCTCCGGTTGCTCAACCTGCTTGGCGCGCTGATGATCGTCGCGCTGATCGCGCAGATTTACATCGGATCCATGAAGAGCCTGCTCGCGCTACGGACGGGCCAACAGATCGATGCCGCGCTGATCCTCGGCTACTACCGGCACCTCCTGCGGCTTCCGCAGCGATTCTTCGACACGATGCGTGTCGGTGAGATCATCTCCCGTGTCGGCGACGCGGTGAAGATCCGGTCATTCATCAACGACGTATCGCTGGAGATCGCGGTCAATGTCCTCGTCGTGGTGTTCTCTTTCGGGCTGATGGCCGCGTACAGCTGGCGGCTCACGCTGGTGGTCGGCGCCGTGATCCCGATCTACGCCGGGGTCCTCTGGATCACGAACCGCGTGAACCGCCGCGTCTTGCGGTCGCTGATGGAGCACGGCGCTGAGATGGAGAGCTGCCTCGTCGAGTCGGTCACGGCGATGTCGACGATCAAGCGGTTCGACCTCGGAGCGCAGGCGGAACGAAAGGTGGAGACCCGGTTCGTCCGCCTGCTTCGATCCGTCCGGGGCGCGACCACCGCCACGATCTTCTCCACCCGCGGGACTGAACTGGCGTCGCGACTCGCGGTCATCACCCTCTTCTGGGTGGGCAGCCGCTATGTCGTCCAGGGGGAGATGACGCCAGGCGAGCTGATGAGCTTCTACGCGCTGGTCGGCTACCTGACCGGGCCGGTGACTCAGCTCGTCGGCGCGAACCGGACGGTGCAGGACGCACTGATCGCGGCCGACCGTCTCTTCGAGATCCTCGACCTCGAGTGCGAAGAGCACGCGCACGACGTCGAACTGACGCCAGCGATGATGGGTGACATCGAGTTCCAGGGCGTGCGGTTCCGTTACGGCACTGGCCCACGCGTATTCGACGGAACCGATCTGCGGATTCAGGCGGGTCGGCTCACCGCGATCGTCGGCGAAAGCGGTAGCGGGAAGAGCACGGCGATGGCGATTCTGCAGAAACTGTATCCGATCGAGGGTGGCACCGTGCGCATCGGCGGGACTGACATTCGACACATCGCCGCGGCCAGTCTGCGCCGACGGGTCGCGGCGGTGCCCCAGGAGACGCATCTCTTCGCCGCTTCGATCGTCGAGAACATCGCCGTGGGAGATCCACGGCCCGACATGGGGCGGATCCTCGAACTCTGCGACGACCTCGGCGTGACGCCAATCGTGCAGGCGATGCCAGGCGGCTTCCACGCGATGCTCGGGGAGAACGGGGTCAACCTCTCGGGCGGGCAGCGCCAGCGACTGACGATCGCGCGAGCACTCTACCGCGGGCCGGGCGTGCTCATCCTCGACGAGGCGACGTCCCACCTGGACTCATTATCGGAGAGCGCGGTCCAGCGTCGCCTGCTGCGCGAGCGCGACGCGGGGACGACGATCATCCTCATCGCGCACCGGCTCGCCACGGCGATGGCCGCGGATACGATCATCGTGCTGGAGCGGGGCAGGGTGACCGAAGAAGGGACGCACGCGGAGCTGCTCGCGCGGGACGGCCGGTATGCGGCGCTCTGGCGCCACCAGAATGGCGGGATCGAGGAAGGTGCTCTTTCTCCCATGGATCGCGTCGCCGTACTTGCCCCGGCGCACGGGTGACCGAGCGGTGCGCCCGCCCTCCTTGCAGCGACGGCACCGCCCGTGCTAGCGTGCGTCGGTTGGATGTTCGGTCGTGGCGGCCCGGAGGACGGATCCGCCAGTCCGCGG
>CAZUVK010000160.1:0-1872 GCA_964623785.1 uncultured Gemmatimonas sp.
GCGTCGGCGGGCGCGGGGTCGGCGGGCCCCGGATCGACGGGCGGGGCGCCGGCCCCGTCCGGACCACCACTCACGGGACGTTCGACTTCGGGCATGCTCACCCGGATCCGGACGGCGGACTGGAAATCGACGCTGTCGCCCGGCGCGGGATCCTGGAAGACAACCCGGTACGGCGGAGTGTTCGAATCCGCCTCGTACCGAACCTCCGCCACCCTCAGGCCGGCAGACTCGAGCGAGACGACCGCGGAATCCTCGGACAGCCCGAGCACCAGCGGCATGTTGACGAAGAGTGGCGAGGCCCCGATCCGGAGTACCACCGACGCCGGAATCGGCAGCGGCGTGCCGGCCTCGGGCAACGTCCCCACGATCTGCCCCGCCGCTCCCTCACCCGGCGCGTCCTCCATCGAAACCGTGAATCCGACGGCCTCCAGCGAGCGGATCGCCATTGAAACCGACATCGAAGCCACATCGGGAACGATCGGCTGCGGCTGTCCGGTGCTCACGATGACGCTGATCTCGGCGCCGGCGCTGACCTCCTGGCCCGGCAGCGGTGACTGTGCGAGGACGGAACCGCCCGGAACCTCGACGTTCGGGAACGAGTCGCCCACGACCATCGAGAAGCCCGCCCGGGAGAGGCGCCGTTCCGCGTCTTCCAACGTCAGGGAACGGACGTCGGGCACGAGCGCGACGTCCGCGCCGGCACCACCGGCCGTGAAGGCCATCGCCGTGATGCCGTAGCCGACGCCGAACGCCACGATCGCGACCGTGGCCACGATCGCCACGGCTCGCGGGCTGATCAGGCGACCGAAACCGGCCGCCGAACCGATTCGTTTGCGTCGTACGTTCACGCGATTCTTTCCAGTCGTGCGGAAAAGGCTCCATCCACCCCATGGCGCTGAGGCAGGATCCTCAGGAAGTCGCCATCCAGCATCGTACCATCGAAGTACCCGGAGGGTGCCCCGGGACGAAACGCCGGGTGATTGGCCAGGAACCACGCGACCTGGTCCTCGTTCTCCTCGGGCTCGAGCGAGCACGTCGCGTATACGAGCGAGCCACCCGGGCCGACGATACCCGCCGCGGCCGTCAGGAGTTCGCGCTGAAGCGCCACGAGCGATTCCAGGTCCGCGATCGTCAGGCGCCAGCGGCCATCCACATGGCGTCGCAGCGTGCCCGTTCCGGTGCACGGCGCGTCGAGCAGGACCACGTCCGCCGGCCGAAAGGGTGGCTCACGTCCGTCCGCCACGACCAGGCCGATCCGCTCACGCAGGCCGAGGCGCTCGACGTTCGACCGGACGCGACGCATCCGCCCGATCGAGAGATCGCAGGCGGCGACGTAGTCGGCCTCCGCCGCGAGACCCACCGTCTTCCCGCCGGGGGCCGCGCAGAGGTCCAGAACGATTGCGCCGGGCGCCACCGCCGCGAACCGGACCACGCTGGCGGCGGCCGGATCCTGGATCACGCCGGGCACCGCCCCGAGTACCTCGCCGGGCCCGTGATTCGGGGCGATCCGAACGGACCCGGGAAAGCCCTGGACCGGCTCGGCCTCGAGTCCCGCGGCGGAGAGCCTCTCCACCGCCTCGGTCGCCGAAAGCCCGACCGGCGTGAGGTAGAGATCGGGCCGCGTATTGTCCAACTCAACCAGTCGGCGGACCTCATCCGCTCCCCATCGCTCGATCCAGCGCTCGACAAGCCACCGGGAGTGCGACCCCCAGGTCGCCAGATGCGCCGTCGCGTCCGCCTCGAACGAGGGGAAGTGAACCGACCGCCAGCGGCGGTTAAAGGCCTGGAGCACGCCGTTTACGAGGCCCGCCGCCCGACCCACGCCGGCCGCGCGCGCCAGGTCCACCGACTGCGAAACGGCCGCGTAGGGCG
>CAZUVK010000160.1:1882-8785 GCA_964623785.1 uncultured Gemmatimonas sp.
GCGGAACGCTCCCCATCTCAACGAGCTGGTAGGCGCCGAGTCGCAGGAGATCGAGCACATCGGGTTCCAGCGAATCGAGCCCCGCCCGGACGAACGCCGCAAGCAGGAAGTCGAGCCGGCCGCGCAGCCGGATCGTGCCGTAGACCAGTTCCCTTGCCCAGGCCTGATCCCGCGAATCGAGCCCCCCGGCGACATCGGCGAAAGCGCGATCCGCGAGTTCACCGCGTCGGATGCTCCGCAGTGATTCGAGTGCGGCGAGGCGTGATTTCGTGGCGGATGACACCGACTACGAAAGCATCCCCGTTGCCGGACTCGACGGCACGGCGCGCTCGCGGCGCGGCATCCGGCCCGCGAGGTAGGCCAGCCGCCCGGCTTCCGTGGCGAGGCCCATCGCCTTCGCCATCCGAACCGGGTCGCGCGCCTCGGCGAGCGCCGTGTTCATCAGGATCCCGTCCACGCCCTGTTCCATCGTGACCGCGGCGTCAGAGGCCGTGCCGACACCGGCGTCGACGATCACCGGAACGCTCAGCCGCGACTTGATCGTGCGGATGTTGAAGGGGTTCACGAGACCGAGTCCGCTGCCAATCGGTGAGGCGAGCGGCATTACCGCCGCGCAGCCGATGTCCTCGAGCCGGAGGGCCGTGATCAGGTCGTCGTTCGTGTACGCGAGCACGGTGAAACCATCCGCGACCAGCTCCCGCGCCGCCTCGATCGTCGCCGCCGCGTCGGGGAGGAGCGTCTCCTGGTCGCCAATCACCTCGAGTTTGACCCAGTCGGTGAACCCCGCGGCGCGGGCGAGCCGGGAGTACCGGATCGCGTCGGCCGCGGTATAGCAGCCCGCGGTGTTCGGGAGCAGCAGGAACCGCTGGGGGTCGAGATGGTGGAGGATCCCCTCCTCGTTCGCGCGGTCGAGGTCGACCCGCCGCACGGCGACGGTCACCACCTCCGCGCCCGAAGCCGCGATCGCCTCGACCATCTCCCCGTTCGTTCGGTACTTGCCCGTCCCCACCATCAGGCGGGATCGCAGCGAGCGCCCCGCGATCGTCAGCGGCCCGTCGGTCACGGCGGCCGTATCGACCAGCCTCTCAGTCGTCGATTCCATGAGTTTTCAACCGCCTCCAACGAAATGAACCAGTTCCAGCGCGTCCCCCGAACCAACCTGGACATCGGTGTACCGATCGCGACGGAGGATGTCGCCATTGTGTTCCACCACGACCATCGCGGGCCGAAGGTCGAACGAGATCAGCAGATCGTGGACGGTGAGTCCCTCGGGGATCTCGCGACCCTCGCCGTTGACACTTACTCGAATCTGTCGGGACATGTGCGTCACCCAAGCTGTTTCAGATACGCGGCAAGCGCGGCGACGGGCGACCCCGCGCCCCACACGCCGCTGATCACGGCGACCCCGTGCGCGCCCGCGCGGACGACCTCGGCCACAAGATCCCGCGTGATCCCACCGATCCCGACCACGGGCACCCCGGAGCCGACGATTGGCGCGAGCCAGTCCGTCCCCGCCCCCCCGCGCCCGGGGTGTGACGGGCTCCGATAGAGTGTACCCGCGAGAAGGAAGTCCGCTCCATCCCGGATTGCCTCGTCCGCTTCTTCGAGGCCATGCACCGAGGCGCCGATCACCGTACCGTCAGGCAGAACCTCCCGTGCGTCGGCGACGGAGAACGAAGACCGCCCCAGCTGAACGCCCCACGCCCCGCATGCAAGCGCGACATCGAGCCGATCGTTGATCACCAGGCAGCCGCCCGAGCGAGTCGCGGCGGCGGCGCAGTGCTCGGCATGTTCCCTGAGGACCCGTCCGGTGGTCCCCGGTCCGCGGAGGTGGAGCGCGACGCGTTCTCCGCCCTCCAGCAGCAGCGACCGGGCATCCGCCCGAAACGTCGGCCTGCGCAGCACCGCGTCGTCGGTGATGACGTGCAGCCGGGGGATGTTCAACGGCTCGCTCAGCGGAAACGGTCTCCGAGCTGAACGCCTCGACCCCGCACCCATTCTCCCGCGTCCATTCGCCGTTTCGCCGCCGGTTGAACCTCGCGGACGCGCACCGCCTCATGTCCGGCGGCGATCAGGATGCCGACCTCCTCGTCGATGTCGATCACCTCGCCCGGCGTGCCCGCGCGCACCTCGACGCGGGGGCTGAAGAACTTGACCGGTTCGCCGTCGTCGCGGGCGCTCCAGGCCCCTGGCGCGCTGTCCAGACCGCGGATCCAGCGCGCGACCTGAATCGCGGGCAGCGTCCAGTCGAGGCGGGCCATCTGGCGGTCGAGCTTGGGCGCGTACGTCGCCCTCGCGTGGTCCTGGGGCCGCCCGACGACTTCACCCGTCTCGATCATCGCTAGCGTGCTGATGAGAGCCTCGGCGCCGACCTCCGCGAGCCGCGAAGCCAGGTCGCGCATCGACTCGTCGGCGCGGATCGGCTCCACGACCTGGTGGAGGATCGGACCCGAGTCCAACCCCTCCTCCATGCGCATGATCGTGACGCCCGTCGTCTCGTATCCGTGGATGATCGCCCAGTGGATCGGCGCGGCGCCACGAAGTTCGGGCAGAAGCGAGGCGTGGATGTTGACGGACCCGTGCGTGGGGAGGTCGAGCACCTCCGGCCTCAGGATGTGTCCGTACGCAACGACGACGGAGACCTCCGGTTCGAGCGCGCGGATCCGGGCCAGGAACTCGTCGCCCCGAGGGAGCTGCGGCTGGATGACCTCGATCATCCCGTCGACCGCGTGTTCCTTCACCGCGGAGAACCGGGTGCGCTGGCCCCGGCCGGCGGGCCGGTCGGGCTGTGTGACCACGCCGACGATGTCGTGGCCCTCATCTCCCAGGGCTCTGAGCGCGGGCAGCGCGAACGCCGGAGTCCCCCAGAAGAGGACCTTCATCGAGCCCGACGTGACGCGCTGCGCTCTCTGGACTCCTCTTCCTCCTCGGCGAGGATCTGTCGGTACTTCTTCACCAGCATGCTCCGCTTCAGGGCGGAAAGATGGTCAATGAAGAGCACGCCGTTCAGATGGTCGATCTCGTGCTGGAGGCAGCGGCCGAAGAGCCCGTCGGCCTCGATGCGCACCGTTTCGCCGCGTTCGTCGAGGGCCTCGACCACGACGGCCGGGCGCCGCGCCACCAGCGCGGAGACGCCGGGGATGCTGAGGCAACCCTCCTCCTCCTTCTCCAGGTCGCCCGCGAGATCGACGATCCGGGGATTGATCAACGCCATGCGCGTCTGCGCCTCATCCTTGAGATCGACGACCACGACGCGCCGTGAGACGCCGACCTGCGGACCCGCGAGGCCGATCCCCTCGGCCGCGTACATGGTGTCGAACATGTCCGCGATCAATCGGCGGAGGTCGTCGTCGATCTCCCCGATCTCATCGGCCTTCCGTCGCAGGACGGACGACCCGAGCATCTCGATCTTCAGTTCAGCCATCGCTACTCCTCACCCCTTCATGAGCCTGGCGATCCTCGCCTTCTCCACGACGACCCTGGCGTCGCCGGTCTTGAGCGTAACCTGATCGTCCTTGAGCTGCACGATCTCGCCGACGAGGCCTCCGGACGTCGCCACCGAGTCGCCGGGACGGAGCGCGGCGAGCATCTCGGTGTGGCGCTTCTGTTCCCTGCGCTGCGGCATGATCAGCAGGAAATAGAAGATCGCAACAAACAGCACCAGGTTGATGATCATCCCCGTCCCCATCCGGCCTCCTTGATTCGGAATACGTGAGCGCGCGATCGTGAGTGACACGACCGCGCTCGGTCTATTGCTGCTTCGCGCCCTGCCCCGTCGGCCCGGATCCCGCGCGAAGGACTTCCAGAGTGGTGCGACTCCAACTCTCGTAGCGACCCGCGATGATCGCCTCGCGCGCGTGCTCCGCGAGTTCGATCAGGAACCGGAGGTTGTGAATCGTCAGCAGACGCATGCTCAGCCACTCACCCGAGATGAACAGGTGACGGAGATACGCCCGCGTGTACGTCCGGCAAGTGTAGCACCCGCAATCGGGATCGAGCGGGCCGGCATCGTTCCGGTACATCGCCCGCTTGATGTTCAGCCGTCCCTCGGCGTGCGTCCAGACGGAACCATTGCGCCCGTTCCGCGTCGGGGCGACGCAATCGAACATGTCGACGCCACGCCCGATCGCCTCGATCAGATCATCCGGATACCCGACGCCCATCAGGTACCGGGGGATCGACTTCGGCAATTCCGGCTCGACGGACTCCAGCACCTCGTACATCGTCGACTTCGACTCACCGACGCTCAGCCCGCCGATCGCGATCCCGTCCCAGTCGCCGATCGCGAGGGTGTCTCGCGCCGCCTGGCGTCGGAGGTCCGCGTACGTGGATCCCTGAACGATCGGGAAGAGCGACTGCTCGGGCCCCGCCGGATCCTCCACCCGCAGCGCGACGAAGCGCTCCCGGCACCGTTTGAGCCACTCGAGCGTCCGCCGATTCGCCTCTTCCGCCAACCCGCGATCGGCCTGGCCCGGTGGACAGTGATCGAACGCCATGATCACGTCCGCGCCGAGCGCGCGTTCGATCTCCATTACCCGCTCCGGCGTGAACAGGTGCCTGCTCCCGTCGATGTGGCTCTGGAAGATCACGCCGTCGTCGGAGATCGTGCGGATGTCGGTCAGCGAGAAGACCTGGTAGCCGCCGGAATCGGTGAGAATTGGCCGATCCCAGTTCTGGAACCGGTGCAGGCCACCCAGTTCGCGCACGAGCTCGTGGCCCGGCCGGAGGAAGAGATGGTAGGCGTTGTTGAGGATGATCGTCGCGCCGACTCCCTCGACCTCCTCCGGCGTCAGCGTCTTCACTGTCGCGGCGGTGCCGACGGGCATGAAGACAGGTGTCTTGACGACGCCGTGCGGTAGATGCAGCGCGCCCGCGCGGGCGGCGCCGTCCTCAGCTTCTATCTCGAATCGCGGCAAGTTCTCGCCCCAGGCCAGGTTGCGGTCGCTCAACCTAAGCGGGGGACGAGGCTGGAACAATAGAAGAGAGAAGAGTGAAGTGGGAAGAGCGGAGGACACCACCGACTCCTCCTGCTCGTGCGAATCCCGAGGTGCAGATCCTTCAGCTACGCTTCAGGATGACCAGGGGGGGCAGCGTCGGAGGGCCCACTTCTCCTCACTCCTCACTCCTCACTTCCTACATCGCCATTGCGTCGCCGTACGAGTAGAACCGGTACCCGTTCTCGACGGCCGAGGCGTAGGCGCGCATGACGTGGTCATATCCCGCGAACGCGCTGACGAGCATGAGGAGGGTGGATCTCGGAAGGTGGAAGTTGGTGATGAGATGGTCGACGGCGCGGAATGTGTGCGGTGGGCGGATGAAGATATCCGTCCATCCTTCACCGGCGGGGATGGTGCCATCCTCGGCCGCGACGGTCTCGAGGGTGCGGACGGAGGTCGTGCCCACGGCCCACACGGCGCCCCCTGCCGCCCGCGCGGCGTTGATCGCGGCCGCCGATTCCGCGGGGACCCGGTACCACTCCCGGTGCATATCGTGTTCGGCCGGGTCCTCGACCTCGACGGTGCGGAAGGTGCCGACCCCGACGTGCAGAACGAGGGGTACGATGCGGACGCCCCGATCCCCGAGCCGGGCGATCAGCTCCGGCGTGAAGTGCAGGCCAGCCGTCGGCGCCGCGACCGAACCTGACTCGCGCGCATAGACGGTCTGATACCGCTCCCGGTCCGCGTCGGTCGGCGCGCGGCGAATGTAGGGCGGGAGCGGCACCTGGCCGTAGCGCTCGATCGCGGCCATCGGCGCGAGCTCGCTCCGGAGCTGAACCACGCGCGTCCCTCCCGGCTCGATCTCCAGGATCTCGACGCTCAGATCCGCGCCGATCTCCACGATTCTGCCGGGCTTCAGCTTCGAGCCAGGCCTGACGAGCGCCGACCAGCGCGACGCGTCCGCGGGATCGGCGTGGAGAAGAAGGATCTCCGCTTCGCCCCCACCCGGCCGCGTACCGAGCAGCCGCGCCGGAAAGACGCGTGTCTCGTTGACGACCATGACGTCGCCCGGCGAGACCAGCTCGACGATGTCGGCGAAGTGACGGTGACTGAGATCGCCGGACGCCCGGTCCACGACGAGCAGTCGACTACTCTCTCGCCGTTCAGCCGGGACAGCCGCGATCCGGTCAGGGGGAAGATCGAAGTCGAAGTCGGAGGTGAGGTGGCCTTTCGGCCGAGGGGCATCCCGCGAACCAGTCACGCCTGGAAGAGCGTGGCCTGTCCGGGGCCCTCGCCCTCGGGTGGAACGAAACCGAACCGGCGGTACGCAAGGGGCGTCGCCACGCGACCGCGCGGCGTCCGCATCAGGAGCCCGTTCTGGATAAGGAACGGCTCGTAGACCTCTTCGAGCGTGCCCGAGTCCTCGCCGATCGCGACGGCCAGCGTGTTGAGCCCGACCGGTCCACCGTCGAATCGTTCGATGAGCGTTCGCAGAACGCGGGCGTCCATGTCGTCGAGTCCGTACTCGTCGACCTCCAGGATCTTGAGCGCCGCGTCGGCGACGGGGGGCGTGATCACCCCATCGGCGCGCACCTGCGCGTAGTCGCGCACGCGGCGGAGCAGCCGGTTCGCCACACGGGGGGTTCCGCGCGCACGCTTCGCGATCTCGGCGGCGCCTTCCTTCGTGATCTCCACACCCAGGATCTCCGCCGACCTGTCGACGATGAAGGCGAGCTGATCGACCGGGTAGTAATCCAGGCGCTGCACGATCCCGAACCGCGCGCGCATCGGCGGAGTGAGCAGCCCGAACCGGGTCGTCGCGCCGACGAGCGTGAACTGCTCGATCGGCATGGTGATCATCTGCGCCTGAGGCCCATCCGATAACCGCACGTCGATCCGATAGTCCTCCATCGCGGGATAGAGAAACTCCTCGATGATCGGTCGCAGCCGATGGATCTCGTCGATG
>CAZUVK010000161.1:0-8774 GCA_964623785.1 uncultured Gemmatimonas sp.
CCGCATGCTCTTCACCTCGACGCGCTACCCGGACGACTACGGGTTCATCGAGGGGTCGCCGAACTGGTCGCGGACCGATTCCACCCGATCCTCGATGCTCTCGCGAGTGCGGTGGACGGTTGATCTCGCCGATTCGACGCGGTCGTTCGCGGCCGATCGGGCGCGGTCGACGCGATCGCGGATCTCCTCTCGAGTCTCGGCACCGGAACGTGGAGCGAGCAGCAGGGCGGCGCCAGCGCCGATCAGCATGCCCCAGAGCAAAGTGCCGAAGCCCGCGCTATGTCGTTCGATAACGACGTACGGGACTTCATCGTGGTCGCGCATATAAAAACCCCTCGGAAACAGGTTCACAGAGGCCGACGGAAGGTGCAACGCGTATGCCATCGGCCGGGCTTCAACGGCCCGGCTTCCAAATCGCCGATCAGGCGGACACCGCCCCGATCCCGAGGAAGCTGGACAGCTCCGTCCGCAGCCGATCCTCGTCCATCCCCAGCAAGCTGGCGGCCTTCTGGTGGTCGCCATTCACGAACGAGAAGGTCTTGAGGATCATCGTCCGGTCGGCCTGCTCGAGCGAGGTGCCGACGGGGATGCGGATCTCGCGGTCCTCGGAGGTGATCAGCTCGTGCGCGCGCAGGTCGGCGAGCGTGATCGTCGAGCCGCGCGCGAGGATCAGGGCGCGCTCGACGACGTTCTTCAGCTCGCGGACGTTGCCGGGCCACCGGTATTCGTTGATGAACTGAAGTGTCTCGGGCGCGAACCCGTCCACCTCCTTGCCGTTCTCTTCCGCGAACCTGCGAAGGAAGGTCTCCGCCAGGATCGACACGTCGCCGCGACGGTCCCGGAGCGGCGGCAGCGAGAGCGGGATGACGGCCAACCGGTGGTACAGGTCATCGCGCAGGTCACCGTCCTCGACGGCTTTCTGGATGTTCTTGTTGGTAGCCGCGACGACGCGAATGTCAACGGAGATCTCCTTCTTCCCCCCGAGCCGCCGGAACGAGCGTTCCTCGAGGGCCCGGAGCAGCTTCACCTGGATGTCGGGTTCCATTTCCGCGACCTCGTCGAGGAAGAGGGTCCCGCCGTTGGCGAGTTCGAAGCAGCCGGGCTTTTCATTGATTGCGCCCGTGAAGGCACCCTTCTCGTGGCCGAAGAGCTCGTTCTCGAGTATCTCTCGCGGGAACGCCGCGCAGTTGATCGCGATGAACGGGCCCTTGCGGCGGTTGGACTTGTCGTGGATCGCACGGGCGACCAGTTCCTTCCCCGTCCCGCTCTCGCCGACGATGAGGATCGTGGCGGTGGAGGGAGCGGCGGCTTCGATGGTGCTGTAGATCTCGCGCATCTCCTCCGACTGCCCGATGAGGTCACCAAATCGGGTGAGGCTACGGAGCCTCTCTTCCAGCTGCCGATTGGATTCCTTGACCTGATACTTCTCGACGGCCTTGGGGATCAGCTCACGGAGCCGGTCGATCTTCAGGGGTTTCTCGAGGTAGTCGTACGCGCCCTGCCGCATCGCTTCCTTGGCGGTATCGACGGATCCCTTGCCCGTGATGATCACCATTTCGCTCCCGATGCTGTTCTCACGCATGCGTGAGAACAGCTCGAGGCCGTCGACCTCGGGCATTCTGAGGTCAGCCAGGACGACGGCGAACGAGCCTGACTTGATCAGGTCCCAGGCGGCGAGGCCGTCGGTCGCGACGTCGACCTCGTAACCGTCATCGGTGAGCAGCATCTGCAGGCCGTCGGCGATGTGCCGCTCGTCGTCGGCGATGAGAATCTTGGCTGACATCATTAATCTCGAATATTCTGATTCAGTCGAACGTCGTCACGCCGGCCGGAACCGCTCCGGAACCGAACGGTTCGAACGTTCGAGTCGCGTACGATCAAGATCACTTCGCTACCCGGTCCAGTCGATAGCGGTTCCTCCCGGTGAATATGCTCAGGCGCCGGCCGGGACTGACAGCACGAAACGGGCGGCCGATTCCGGCAGGATTTCAAAATTCGTATTGGCAACGCCCTGCACGTCCACGCCGCCGCCGAGGCTTTCGGCGATCGTGCGCGCGACGGCAAGACCGGACTCGGACTCCGCCGCATCCGGCGGGGGGAGCGGCGAGCCATCGGGCCCCGTGGCGGCGATGCCGACGCGCACCGTATCTCCGTCGCCCTCGATCGCGAGGAAGAGGGTGCCGCCTCCATCCATGGAATCCAGTGTTTTCAAGACCAGGTCGAGGATGACCTGCCTGGCGGAAGCGCGGCGGAGGCGGGCGCGGCTTTCCGGAAGGGGAAAGCAGGTGTCGAGCCCAACGCCATGCTGTTCGCACTCCAGCGTCAGGAGTTCCTTGAGTTCATCGAGGATCTCGCCAAGGGCGGCGGGCTCGTCAGACTCGCGGTTGGGGCGAACGACGCGCAGGAGCAGGTCGATACGACGGTTGATCCGTTCGAGCTCCATGTCGAGGATGCCGGCGTAGCGGAGGAGGTCGTCGGCCCCCCCATCGAGACGCGACAGTCGTCGGCGAAGGACCTCCAGGTTGATGACCATCGAGTGGAGCGGATTCTTGATCTCGTGCGCGAGATCGTCCGCGAGGCGTTCGACGAGGCTCAACTTGTTCTCGCGGATATCGACTCGGTCGGCAACCTGGTTCTCAATGCTCACGATAGCGATCGGCAAGGGGCCGTGGCCGCGGGCCCGGCGTCGCGGCGAAATCGCCGGCGGCGTGGCCGACGATGCGGGTTCTCGATGGCGGAGGGAAGCCGCATGATTCGGGCCCGGAACCGGGAAGGTCCCGAGCCCGAAGGGATCAGTCGGAGAGGTCCCAGTCGTCGGCGGCGGCCTTCACCCGCAGCGCCGCCGGCCCGCTCCGGGGAACGCGCGGGGCGGAAACGAACTCATCCACGATACCGCGGGTGTTCCGAACGGCGAGCTTCTCGAAGAGGAAGGTAAACTGCTGACCGAGAGTCGCCCGGATCTCCGCCCGGGGCTCCTCCGGAAGCTCCCAGAGTTCGCGCTTGAAGGCGCCGAGGGCCTTCTTCCGCGATTTGTAGAGGAACTGCTCCTCCGTATCGTCGAGCTTTCGCTCTTCCGGGAAGTTGACGCGGCAGTGGTCATACATCCGGTCCCGCAGCTCGCGCGGGAGCGAGGGATGTTCGTAGAAGATGTTCTGGAAGTTGGTGGCGAGGTGAATCTCGGCCGTTTCGACTTCGGGGAACTTGCCGAACGCAGTCTGCGGCAAGGTAGAGGCGCCGTGCTGGACCGCGCCGGCGAGACCGAACTCGCGGCGGGAGATCTCGGAGAGCTCGCGAAGGGTCTCGAAGTCGATCGCAACGTCGGCGATCGAGCCGTCGGGGAGCACGACCCCCCCGTGAGAGGTGCCGGACTGGACGGAGATCTTGGAGAGGCCCGCGAGGTCGGCGCCGACGCGCTGCCCGACGCGGGCGAGGGCCGCGTTGAAGCCATCCATGTAGGCTCGAAGCTCTTCGGGCGTGGAGTTCTCGGTACCCACCTCGCCGATCTCGCCGCCGACAGAGACCGTAACGCCTTCGGGCTCCAGTCTGCGAATGAACGCCGTCAGCTCCGCGGAAAGATTGGAGTTGACTTCCTGCTGCTCGGGCAGGGTCGCGCGCGACAGGTCGACGAGCGTGGACGTGTCGACGTCGATGTTGTAGAAGCCGGCGCTGATGGCTTCGCGGATGAGGTCGCGCACCGCGCGGACTTCCGGCTCGGGATCAACGGCGTATTTCTTCGCATTGATCTGGAAGTGGTCGCCCTGGATGAAGAGCGGGCCGGACCATCCCTCCCGAATGGCGGCGGCGGTAAGCACCGCGACGTACTCGGCGGGTCGCTGATCCGTGTAGCCGATCTCGGACCGGGCAATCTCGCAGATGAGTGCGCCGACATCGAGATCGCGGGCCGCGGCGAAGAGCGCGCGACCGGTATCGTACGTGGCCGCCCGGATGTTCATCGCCGGAACGGTGAAGCCGCTCACCTCGCGGCGCCCGCGGGCCATGTAGAGATCGTGGATCGAGGCCGGTACGATCCCCACCTCCGCACCCGCCTCGCCAATCACCCAGCGAGCCGTGTCCCGGACGTCAGGGTCATCGGAAAAGACGGCCGCGTGGACGAGCCGATCGATCCCGCTGGTCCGGAGGTGTGCGGCATCGACGATCTCGACGCGCCCGTTGGAGAGCCGAACGGAATCGGCGACGGTGCTCAGGAAGGACGAAACGGGGGCGCGATCGAGGATCGCTCGGTCTTCCGCCGTCGAGGACAGCATTTCGGCCATGGTGACAGACGTTAGTGTGATTTGAGGGAGATCGCCGTGTCCTTCCGCGAAATTGCCTAGAGTCAGCGGGCGATGCAAGCAACGTGACCGCCGCACATCGACGCGACATCGGGCGAGTGCCGTGAAGCAGGAGTCACGGCACGAGGAGGATCTTCCCGAAGTGGTCGCCCGCCTCGAGGCGCTCGTGCGCGAGGCGGGCATCGGCGAGTGGCATCACGCTGTCGATCACGGGACGGATCCGCCCGGACCAGGCGACGCGGAGCATCTCGTCGAATTCCGATCGGTTTGCCAGGGTAGTGCCGATGAGTTGGAGTTGGCGCCAGAAGAGCCGGCGGAGGTCGATCTCTGCCTGATAGCCGGACGTGGCGCCGTAGGTGACGAGCCGCCCGCCGGGTGCGAGGGCCCTGACGCTTCCCGCCCAGGTCGCCGAGCCGACATTCTCGACGACGACATCGACGCCCCGGCGGCCGGTCCGTTCGAAGACGGCGCGGGAGAAGTCGACCTGGTCGCGGTCGTAGACGTGCTCCACGCCGAGTTGCCGGACGCGTTCGACGTTCGCGGGTCCGCTCGTCACCGCGTGAACGGTGGCGCCGGCAAGGATCGCGATCTGGATCGTGGCAATGGCGGTCCCGCCCGAGGCGCCGAGCACGAGGACATCTTCGCCGGGCCTGACCGCGGCGCGGGAGACGATGGCGCGCCAGGCCGTCTGGTACGAGACGGGCAGCGCCGCGGCGGTTTCGAAATCCACGTCGTCGGGGATGGGCGAAACGGCGGAGGCCGGGACCACGGCGAACTCCGCGAAGCCACCGTCGGAGTGTTCCCCGATCACACGCATATGTGTGCAGAGCGAAATCTCGCCGCGGAGGCACTCGCGGCAGCGACCGCACGAGGTAACGGGGTTGACGACCACGCGGGCGCCAACCTCGATGCCGCCCAACGCATCCGCCGCACGCACGATACCCGCGAAGTCGGAGCCGCCGATGTGGGGCATCGGGGTCTCGATGAGCCCGCGCCGGGCCCAGAGGTCCAGGTGGTTCATGGCGGCGGCGCGCACCTCGACCAGAACCGCGCCAGGACCGGGTTCAGGAGTCGGCGTCTCCTCGTACCGGACAACTTCGGGGCCACCGAATTCATGGAACAGAGCGGCGTGCATGGTCGGCGGGATCGAGGTGGTCGGGATTGGCGGAGCGGCGCCAGCCATCCGACAATCGTAGCCGCCGGCGGAGCGCGCGCCAAGCACGAAGGCGACGTGCCATGCAAGGGGTCCCCCCGCGGCGCGATCGGTGCATCCCCCTGAAGCTTGTTGGCGCCATCACCGGTGGATAGCTTGGCAACGTGAAATTCACCAAACCCGAGGACCGGCTGAACCCGATCCCATCGGAAGGGGTCGATGAGAGCACGCTGGGTGGTTACCCGGCCGTGCACGGTCGCGCGCCCGCCTTCGAAGGGATGGACGGACTCGCGTATACAGCGGCGATCGAGGCGGAGCTGACCGAGGACGGGGAGGGTTGGGTCGCGTACCTTGTCTTCCTTCGCTGGGCGGCTGAAGGCAGCGCGATCATGGGCCACCTGGAGACCCCCGACCTGGCGCGCGGCGCGACGCGCGCGGAGGCCATCCAGCGAATCGAATCGACGTCGCTGGTCCGGGTGAAGGCACTCCTGGACGAGATGATCGAGTTGAAGAGGGTGTGGGACGCGGATTCGGGAATCGACGGCGGAGAATGATTCGAGACAGCCTACTCTACCTGAGCGATAACGCGGCCATCCGACGGATGGTGACCGAAACACCGGCATCGCGCAGAATCGCGGCGCGCTTCGTCGCGGGCGACACTCTCGCGGACGCCATCCACTGCGCGAAACAGCTGAACCTGGCCGGCCTGTCCGTGACTCTCGATCCACTCGGGGAGCAGGTAGCAACCCGCGAGGACGCCATCCACGAGACGGATACGGCGGTCCGCACGATCGAGGCGATCGCGGCCGAAGGGATCCGGGGGAACATCTCCCTCAAGGCGACACAACTCGGCCTTGAGATCGATGAGTCGCTCTGCCGGGATAACCTGCGGCGTGTCCTGGAGCGGGCGCGCGAGCTGGGTGGCGGCGGCGACGAGATCTTCGTCCGCGTCGACATGGAGTCGAGCGAGTTCACGGAGCGGACAGTGGCGCTCGTCGAGCATTTCACCGCGGAGGGTTACCGGAACGTCGGCACCGTGGTGCAGGCGTACCTGCGGCGCACATCATCCGACATCGACCGGCTGATGGCGATCGGATCGCGAATCCGACTCGTGAAGGGGGCGTACCGGGAACCGGAGGAGGTGGCGTATCCGGAGAAGGCGGTGGTTGACCGGATGTTCGTGGACGCGATGAAGACGCTGCTGGAGTCGGGCCACCATCCCGCGATCGCCACGCACGACGAGGCGATGATCAAGGCGACCCGCAACTACGCCTTCGAGTACGGAATCGCTCGGGACTCGTTCGAGTTCCAGATGCTGCACGGGATCCGGCGGGACCTGCAGAACCGGCTTCGGGAGGAGGGCTACAAGGTGCGGGTATACCTGCCGTTCGGCGATTCCTGGTACCCCTACCTGATGCGGCGGATGGCGGAGCGGCCCGCGAACCTGCTGTTCGTGATGGACAGCGTGGCGAAGGAGTCTTCGCTGGACGGGCTCGGGAAGCCGCTCGCGCTGGGCGCCGGGTTCCTGTTTGGCGCGGTGGCGGCGAAGGCCTGGCGCGGCCGGAATTCGAGATCGCCGCGGTGATCGAGTACGAACTCTCGATGACGGCCCCGCACTCGCACCTCTTCGAGGTCGAGATCCGGGTACCCGCCCCGGACTCCGTGGTCGATCTCGTGATGCCGACCTGGACGCCCGGGTCCTACCTGATCCGCGAGTTCGCCCGGAACGTACAGGACTTCATCGCTCATGACGGGTCCGGCCTCCGGCTTTCCTGCCGCAAGGTCTCCAAGCACACGTGGCGAATCGAGGGCGTCGACACCGGCGCGGTGATCGTCCGATACCGCGTGTACGCGAACGAGATCTCGGTGCGGACGAGCCATCTCGATGCGTCGCACGGATACGTAAACGGAGCGTCCGTGTTCATGTACGTTCAGGGACGCGAGGCCGAACCCGTGCGTGTGCGTGTCGTCGCGCCGGAGGCATGGCGGGTCGCGACGAGCCTCCACGAAACGGCCGACAACGTGTTCCTTGCGGAGAACTACGATGAGCTGGTCGACTGCCCGGTGGAGATCGGACCGCACCGGACGATCGCGTGGATGCAGGACGGAGTGCCGCACCGGTATGCGATCCAGGGGCCTGGCGAGATCGATGAGACGAAGCTGGAGGCGGACACCCGGCGGATCATCGACGTGTGCTCCGCGATGTTCGGGGGCCTTCCCTACGACCGGTATCTGTTCATCCTGCACGTCGTCCCGGAGGGGCGCGGCGGCCTGGAGCACCGGACGTCCACATCGCTGCAAGTACCGCGGGCATCGCTCGCCGGCGCGGAGTATGAGAGCCTGATCTCGCTGGTCGCGCACGAGTTCTTCCACGTATGGCTCGGGAAGCGGATCCGGCCCGCGCCGCTCGGCCCTTTCAATTACACGGCGGAGAACTACACGCGACACCTCTGGGTGGTGGAGGGGTTCACGACCTACTACACGGATCTGATCCTGGTGCGGGCGGGATTGATGACGCCGGAGCGCTACCTGGAGCGGCTCGGCGAGTCGATCGCGCGCTTGTGGACGCAGCCGGGACGCCATCGGCAGACGCTCGAGGAATCGTCGTTCGACGCGTGGATCCGGTTCTACCGACCTGACTCCCATACGCCGAACTCGCAGGTGTCGTACTACCACAAGGGCGCGCTGGTGGCGCTGGCGCTGGACCTGGAGATCCGGCGCGCATCGGACGGAGAGCGGTCGCTGGACGACGTGATGCGGACGCTATGGGAGCGGTACGGGGCGCGGGACGAGGGGTTCCCGGAGGATGGGACCGTGATCCGCGAGGCGGTGGAGGCCGTGCTGGGCGAGCCGGCGGACGAGCTGTTCGCGGCGTACGTGAGCGGCGTGGAAGAGATCGACTTCGACCGGCACCTGGAGGCCGTCGGCCTGGCGGTGACGCGCGGCGCGGCGGGAGCGCGGGTCGCTGACGAAGGCTGGCTGGGGATGCGGCTGCGGGCTGACGGCGCGCGGGTTCGGGTGACGCACGTGCTGGAGGGCACGCCGGCGGCGGAGGCGGGGGTGAACGCCGGCGACGAGCTGGTGGCGGTGGATGGGCTCCGGGTGAAGCTGGGCGCGGACGGGGCGCCGGTCGGGGTGGGGCGCGGGCGAGAGGTGGAGCTGGCGCTGCTGCGGCGGGACGAGCTGGTGACGGCGCGCGCGGGGGTGGGGGCGGGGTGGGCGGGGGTGGGGCCGGTGGCGATCGTGGCGGCGGAAGGCGCGGACGCGGGGGCGGGGCGGCGGCGGGCGGGGTGGTTGGCTAGGGGCGGGCGGGTTTCGGCGGGTGGCGG
>CAZUVK010000162.1:0-8715 GCA_964623785.1 uncultured Gemmatimonas sp.
CGTTCATGATGGGGAGGAGATCCGGGGGCGGGGAGACGAGCATCCATCCATGCGCGGCGAAGGCCGCGGCGAGAAGTGCCTGCAGGATCCAGAGTGTGATGTTCATCGGCGGTCGTCCGTCCTATGGGTGACTGTGATCGGTCTCACCCTCTGGTCGAACGATCGACGACGGGATCGACATTGACGCGAGGACGACTTTGCTTCTCCCCCCGCATCCTCCGATATGCAAGGTGGGCAATTCCTGCGAGTGCGAGAACCGCCACATTCACGATCGTCAGAACAGCGGGTTGCAGGCTCGCGGGGAAGACACCGGGAACGAAGGGAACAAACGAGATTGAAAGTAGCACGGTGCTGACCGGCACAAGCACGTATGTGATGTAGTATCCCCAGGGGCGAAATCGCCAGAGTCCGATTGTGGCTCCCGATAGAAGCGTCAGATGGGTCAGGATCACGACGACGCTTCCTGCGCTCCCTTCTGATACTACCAAAGGGATCTCGGACTATGCGAATACAGGTTGCCGGTGCCCTTCTGTAAACTATCAACCCGTAACACTCCGGAAGTTCAGCCCCACTGCTCCAACTCCAGACCTGGCACCCGTTCGAACACGATCCAGGCTGGAAGGTCCCCACGCACCAAGGAGCAGAAGACACACGGCATCGAGGTACAGACTTTCAGGTGGATGAAGAGCCGGAATTCGCCGCAACCCAAAGCCACGTCGGCTTGATCTCCATTGTTAGACCGCGCGGCGCAGCACCTCTCGATCGAGCCGCTCACCCAGGCGATCCTTCTCGACTTCCAGGTCATAGCGAGCCTGAAGGTTGAGCCAGAACCGCTCCGATGTGCCAAAGTAGCGGGAGAGCCGCAAGGCGGTATCCGCCGTAATCGAACGCGCGCCATGGACGATCTCGTTGATGCGCCGTGGAGGCACGCTAATGTCCTTCGCGAGGCGGTACTGGCTCAGTTCCATAGGCTCGAGGAATTCGCTCAGCAGGATCTCACCTGGATGGATGGGGAGGGTTTTCGTCACAGCCATGGGATCACTCCTAATGATAATCGACGATCTCCACTTCGTACGCGTCGCCGTCGCGCCACTCGAAACACACGCGCCATTGGTCATTGATGCGGATGCTGTGGAAACCCGACCGGTCGCCCACGAGCTTTTCGAGCCGGTTTCCAGGCGGCACGCGCAGATCCCCGAGTTCGTCGGCCGCGCTCAACTACTCTTATGTAGAGAGAGTCTGCGCTTCCCCCAGCCATGACCGCCCTCATCCGACCGGCAACCACCGACCGGTCGAGAAACCGGGCCGGAGCCTGTCCAATCCCGGCTTTCACGTCTTAACGTGAACCCAAGCCTTCCTTCCGCGAATACTCCATGCAAACGAGGACTCCAACAAGCACCGCCCACCCTCACCCACAAAACCGCCCCACCATCTTCCGTACCGTCGTCGTATTCCGATTCGTCCCCGGCATCCCCAGCACCCGCCCCATCGCCTTCTCATCCAGCTGCGACTCCCCAACCGCCCGCCGCCGCAGCCAATACAGCTCCCGCCCGTGCACCCGCAGCTCATCCACCGGATTACTCATCGCCCGAATCGCCTCCCGCGCGGCCTCCCCCGGCGCGCCCCGCAGGAACGTCACATACAACGTATTCGTCTCGACTGCGATCTCCGCCGCGGGGAACGGCGCGAAGTCGGCGACCGCCCGCAGCTCGGCGTCCGTGCGGATGAACGTCTCGACCTCGAACCCGAGGCTCTCCCGCAGCGCGCGCTCGACCGCCGCCTCGACCGCGTCCGGCGGATCGCCGGGGGCGTCGAACACCGCGTTCCCGCTGGCGATGAACGTTTCGACGCCGCTCAGACCGATCCCGCTCAGGATCTCGCGGAGGGTGTCCATCTTCAGCCGCCGCCCGCCGACATTGATGGCGCGGAGAAACGCGATGTGCTTCGACATGTGTGCCTGACCGTGGAATCACCCGGCGGCGCCGCGGCGCTCCAGGAGGAAACGATGAAACTCAGTAGATCTTCTCGCCGCGCTCCAGCATCGCGACGTACTTCTCGATCCGGTTCCGCCGCGTCTCCGGCCGCACGGCGGTGGTGACGCGATGAAGGATGGCGAACCGGTTCGTTTTGTTGAGCGACTCGAACATCTCGGCCGCGGCGGGCGACTGGTCGAGCGCGGCCCTCAGGTCATCGGGAACGGACATCGTGGAAGGAGGCTCATAGGCCGCGTCCCACCGGCCATCGGCGCGCGCGGCCTCCACCGCCGCGAGCCCCGCCGGCCGCATCCGGCCCTCCGCGGTCAGCGCCTCGACCCGGTCGCGGTTGATCCGCGACCACACGCTCCGCTTTCGCCGCGGCGTGAAGCGCTGCACGTACCAATCCGCGTCGACGCTCTTTGCCTGACCGTCGATCCACCCGAAGCACAGCGCGCCGACCACCGCCTCCTGGTAGCTGACCGACGGCGCCTTCGCCGACTTCTTCCCGAGCTTGAGCCAGATCCCGTCGGACGTCGCGTGGTTCTCCTCCAGCCAGGCCTCCCAGTCGGCCGCGGTCGGGAAGGGGATGATCGGCACCCCGCCCGCCTCGCTCACGGCCACAGCCAACCGAAGAACCCGCCCGTCAGCACCGCGTAGACGAGCCCGTCGAAGGTGTACTTGAAGATGGTCTTCCACGATTTGCCGAACCAGATCGCCTGCTGCCAGGTGCCGAGCGCGTACGAGGCGAACGCGACGGTGCCGGTGATCCGGAAGACCATCAGGTAGTCGGTACCGGCCCGGAGCGTGCGGCTCGCGAGGTAGGCGCAGGTCAGGCCGACGAAGAGGCAGAGCGCGAACCAGTACGCGAGGCTGCCGCCCATCGCCACCGGACCGGAGGGGATGACCGTCATCGTGCCGACCGGCCCGCGCATCGTCTTTTCCGTGAACTCGGGGGAACTCATCTCCTTCATCGTCGCGGCGTGCGGAAACGCGTAGTCCCCGCGCGGCACGCCGGCGGCGCGAATCGCGTCGAGCACCGCCTCCTCGTTCGGGAGCTTCGCGTGGTCGGACCGATGGTAGGGGAGGAACACGTTGATGATGGAACTCGCCACGAATACAGCCACAGCCGACAACAGGATCGGGAGCCACAACTCGGGGATTGAGACCATCGATTGTCTCCTGGGGCTCGCGGAATGGGAAGGGTGAGGATGAGGGGCGGCGGGCCCGGTCCAGGAACGGGCGGGTCGGGGACCCGCCCCTACAGATGACCGTCCCAATCGCCACGTCCGCTCGCGCCGGAGCCTCGTAGGGGCGGGCCTCCGGCCCGCCCGCCAACCGCGTCCAGACGCCGCGATCCGATCCGAGGCGGAATGGGCGGATCGCGAACGCGCGTACCTTAGCGGCGGCGCACCCGCGCGGCAAGGCGGGGGCGCGTCGCGCGCCGGGGCTACCGGCTCGGCAGCGGCACCCGCGCCTGATTCTCGCGGAGGATCCAGCTGTCGGGGTCGAGCACGAGGGTACCGGTCTCGGGCAAGGTGAACTGCACGGCGCCGCCCGGTGGGAACGAGATCGACTGGATCTGTCCGTTCAGTTCGACCTGGACGGGCATCGGGAAGGGAAGTCCGCCCGGCACCTCCCACGCGAGGCGCACGAGCTGCCCGTCGCGGGTGGCGCTCAGCAGCGGAAGCCGCGGTTGCCGCAGGTAGACGTCGAAGAACCAGTCCAGGTCGCGCCCGGACTCCTCCTCGGCGATCGCCAGAAAATCGTCCGTCGTCGCAAACCGCGTCTGTCCCCCATCGGTGACACGCTCCAGAGCGGGATCGGGGTAGGTCATCCTCCGCAGCGCCCGAAAGAACGCGTCGTCGCCCATCACGTAGCGCAGCGTGTGCAGGACCCAGGCGCCCTTCCCGTAGATGTCGCTCCCCGAATCGAAGTAGATCTCGCCCGCGGTTCGCGAGTCGCGGGGCGCCACGGGTGCGGCGTTCGAGAAGCCGCGCCGGTTGGAGTCCAGGTAGGCGCGGTACTGCGCCGGCCCGCCCAGTTCCTCCGCGTAGAGCGCCTGCATGTAGGTGCCGAATCCCTCATGCAGCCACATGTCCTTCCAATCGGCGTTGGTGACGAGGTTCCCGAACCACTCGTGCGAGAGTTCGTGGTGGTGGAGCGCGTCGAATCCCCAGTCGCGGCCGGTCATCGCGCTGTTGTTGAACGCCGCACCGTACGCGATGATCGACTGGTGCTCCATCCCCAGGTGCGGCGTCTGCGCGACCCCGTACTTGTCGGCCCGGAACGGATACGGCCCGAGGTACTTCTCGTGGAACCGAACGTGATCCAGGATCTCGGGCATGAACGCCCGCCCGCGCTCCTCGTCCTCGGGCAGCACGTAGAAGATGACGGGGAAGGTCATCCCGTCCACGCTCTCCAACTCCGCCTCGATCTCCACGTAAGGCGCGATATTGAGCGCAATGTTGTAGGCGGAGATGGGCGTCGATACGAACCAGTGATACGTCCGCGTCCCGTCGCCGTGGGGCTCGACGGACCGGAGCGCGCCGTTCGTCGCGACCACGAGCGGCTCGGGCACGCGGATGTTGATGGATACCGAGTCCGGCTTGTCGGAGACGTGGTCCTTGGCGGGCCACCAGACGTCGGGCCCGTGGCCCTGGACCGCCGTCGCGATCCACGGCGCGCCGGACGGTGTGCGGGCCCAGACGAAGCCGCCGTCCCAGGGCGCCCTCGGCGCGACGCGCGGGGCGCCGGCGTAGCTGACCCGCACCCCCACCTCGCTCCCCACCGCGCGTTCGCCGCCCAGGTCGATCCACAGCCGCCCGCCGCGCCGCTCCCACGAGAGCGCCCCGCCGGTCGCGTCGAGCGAGGTCACGCCCGAGACCGTCAGCAGCGTATCCAGGTCGAGGACGAGATGGCGGATCGGCGAGACCACCCGCGCGACCGTCGACGCCGACCCCGCCACCGACTGCGTCGCGGGGTCGACCGCGAGAGAGATATCGTACCAGGTGACATCGTACGCTGCCTGCTCCGGCAGGATCGGGCCGCCCGAGTCATAGATATCGATCTCCTGGGCGGAAGCCGTTCCTGCGACCAGGATCAGGAGGGGGACGATCAATCGACTCATCAGGCTCCTCAGTGTTGCGGATTGGTATGTCTCCGCGCGCCGTGGGGTTTGTTCACCGCGAAGATCGCGAAGAGCGCGAAGTGCTCACGCGAAATCGAAGGGAGCGGGCCCGGGCCTCTCCGTGAGCACTTCGCGCTCTTCGCGATCTTCGCGGTGAACAAACCCCACCGGGCGCCAGAACCCTCCCCATTAGACGATTCCCCGCGCCGGAAGTTCCCCGATTCTCGCACACGGCGGGCCACCTTTCCGCGCCATTCCACGGTCCCGCCAAAATGTCGGAGCACATTCCTTGCACGCCAGAATTCTCCGTCAGCCGGAAGGTCCAGTTCACACCAGCAGAGAGGCTCGGGCAATGGCACGCCAGACCGGTACCGTGGAGCGGTTCATGGACGACAAGGGGTTCGGTTTCATCAAACCGGACAACGGAGGAAAGGATGTTTTCGTACACCACTCGGCGATCGAGGGAACCGGGTTCAAATCACTCGCCCGCGGTGCCCGAGTCGAGTTCGATCTCGTCCAGGACCCCAAGGGGCCTCGCGCGGAGAATGTCGTCAACCTTACCAGCTGAAGCTCCCCTCTCCTCTGGCGTAGCTTCCTGACCTCGAGCAGGATGCGCCGATCCTTCCCCGGATCGGCGCATCCTGGCTCGCGTCGTACCGGTAGACTTTCCCCGGTCGATAGACCCGATTCGTCCAGATTTTCCCGGTCTTCCGCCCGAATCCCCCGGTCAGGGCGCAATCTGCGTCGCCTGGGACGCCACCACGATCCATGTGACGAGCATCGCGCTGAGAAATCCTCCGGCGTAGACCCTCCCCGTGTTCCGGCCGAACCAGGTCAACACCAACGCCACGATCGTCATGATCGGAAGCAGCTGGTAGGAGACGATCGTCCAGAGCGGCTCGTTCGGGATGGCGAGCGTGCCCCCTGTGAGGAGCGGCGCGTACTGATAGATGTACAGTCCGACATACCCCAGCGTGAGGATCGCCAGGTTGGTCGCGTACGCCCGGACCGCGCCGACATCGTTTCGGCGGAGTTGCGCGTGCATCACCATCGCGAGCACCAGGAAGAAGAAGGCGAACGGGAGGAAATACGCGAGCGCAATCCGGAGTTGGAGCGGGCTGAGCGGCTTGATCCCGAACACCCAGAAACGGAAATCCGTCTTGAATAGGAAGTCGGTCGCCAGCAGCGTCGCGTAGGCGGCGAGCGTGACCAAGAGCGCGAGCAGGAACGATTTCGCGAGCAGACCGACGCTCGAGCGACCGTCCCAGGTGAGGCCGTATTCGTCAGTCGCGGGCGGCGCGGTCCGCCGGGATGTGACGTGCCACACCGCGAACAGCACGATCGAGATTCCGGCAAGCGCGGTCGTCCAGGCGATTACCGAGTTGGTTATGCTCTGGGGGAAGAGCGGGCTCGCGGACCATCCGATGGTGCCAGGGAGGTCCTTGAAGGTGAAGAGCGTCAGTGGGCCGGCGACCGCGGTGAAGACCGCCGCGCCCCACCACCCGAGGCGCGAGGCGGGGCGGGTCGCCACTGGCTCGCGTCGGAGGTCGGCGAAGAAGTCCGTCCGCAGAAGGAGCGCGCCGACCGGGAAGAGCAGCAGCACCATCCCGATCGCACCGAGCAGCGTGCCGAACTCCTTCCACTTCCAGATCTGATCGGACGCGGGCAGGTCCGATCCGCCCTCCAGGGTCATCCCGAACCAATCCACCGCGTACCCGATCGCCTCGCTGGAGAGATGATCGCCCGGATGGTTCGTGCGCGGCTGGTAGAGGGCGCGGGCAGTCCCGGCGGGGATCGATCCGTAGATACGGCCCGGCTCGACATCGGCCTCGGTGTCGAAGAGCGCCTTCATCTTGTCGGTCCGGCCCACATTGGCCGCGATCGGCGACCCCCACATCGTCCCCGAGAACTCGTCCCAGATCGAGAACACGACGGCGATGTTCCGTGGCCATTCGGGCGTTCCGGCCGGCACGCCGGACGATCCGGTGGACGACCCCTGGATGACGATCGACCGGTAGTCGTCGGGCATCGCGGCGGCGGCCATCCCCGACGCCCATCCACCCATCGAATGGCCTTCGAGGCCGATGTTGTCGCGGTCGACGAAGTCCAGCGATCTCAGGTAGGTGAGGGCCGCCGGGCCGCCGAACCCGCCCGCGAACGTCGGCGGATCGGAGTAGCCGTGCCCGGTCTGGTCGATCGCGAGCACGACATAGCCGCGGCGCGCGAACTCGATCGCGAAACCGGACTGGGTCTCGCGGCTGTTGATATACCCGTGGATGGCGACGATCCCCGGGGCCGGGTTCGCGACGGTGGCGGTGGCCGGAACGTAGAGCAGGGCGCTCATCCGCATCCCCGACGGCGTGACCCATCGAACGTCCCGGACGGAGACGGTCCCGCCAGCGGTCTGCGTCCGCCACGCGATCAGGCCGCCGACCAGGATGAGCGCGAGCGCGAGTGCCAGCTGGAGCAGGGCGCGGCGCGCGTCGGGGGCACCGTGGGACGAGTCCGCGCCGGCGCGCCGGGAGATCCGAACCGCGAGGACACCTTCGCTGGAGACGGTGCTCATCGTACTCCGATCGGTGGCGGGTGGAGAGTGGGTTGGTCACCCGGGTCGAACGCGCACCGGGCGGGGGCGCGCGGTCCGGGCGGCGACCGGTTCGGGCGGCGACGTCGTTACCGCTTGAACTCCGCGTTCTGGATGATCCCGATCACATTCCCGTAGGGATCCAGCACGGTCGCCACCAGGATCCCGCCACCGACGTCATCGACGCCGGTATCGGGTCGCGCGCCGAGGTCGAGGAGTCGGGCTCGCGCCGCGTGAGCGTCGTCGACACCCCAGTACGCGGTCGCGCCGCCAGGTCCGGGCCGGGACTTCTCGCTGGCCGGTACGAGCCCCAGCTCGAAGCCCTGGATGTCGAATCCCACGTAGAACGGCTCGTCGAAATAGGGATCGACGCCGAAGGCGGCCGCATACCAGCCCTTCGCTTCCGCTACGTCCGATACGGTGTAGATGGTCGTGTAGATGCCCTTCATCGGCGAGCCGGGCGAATCCGCCATGGGAAGAACCCTCTGGTTGGCGTTTGTATCAGGCGGCCCCGCCCCGCGGTCCAGGCTTCAGGCGAGCGGCGAGCAGTCCTCCGAGCACCACGAAGAGCGGCCCGACGAAGCTGATCACGAAGCCGTACCAGGGCGGCTGGTTCGGCGCGGGCGGTGACAGGATCGTAGGAATGCTGAGGATCAGAAGGATGATGGCGAGGCCGTAGACGTGCCCCTGGGGCGCGTGCGGCGCGAACCACATCGCCGTCGCGCCCCCCGCGGCCGCGGCGATCGCGCTCGCCGCAAGGTTCATCCCCAGGTACTCCGAGGTCGGAGCGACATCGCCGGGCACAATGAGCATCGCGGTGAGAATCCAGGTGCTGATGTACAGGAGCCCCATGGTTACCACGAAACCCATCAGCACGGCGATGGCGCTACGCAATCGCGTTCTCCTGTCCGGTGATCCGGGGGTTGGCCCGTCGCGACGTCAAGCGACGGCTTCGAGCGTGGAGGTGCAGTGCGCGCAGCGAGAAGCCTGGATGGGAATCGGCATCTGGCAGAACTGCCCGTTCTGCC
>CAZUVK010000163.1:0-1141 GCA_964623785.1 uncultured Gemmatimonas sp.
CGGGCAGAAGTGCGGAGACCGGTAGAAGGACGGACCGCCGGCGCGGAGGGGAGCGCCGCGGCCGCGACGCTCCAGAAGCCGACATCGTCAATCGGCGGCGACCCGGAAGTCGAAAGTCCCTCGCTGTGTGTGGCCGTCTTTGGCGATGACGCGCCAGTGAAGCGTGTACACGCCCGCGGCCAGAGGCGCTTCGGGTCGGATGAAGCTCACCTTCGCGTCATCGGGATCCGGAATCGCCTCGGTGGTGGGAACGAGCGCCTCCCCGACCCCGGTCAATCGCAGCGTGGTGCTGCCCGGCTCTTCCGAGAATACGACCCGCACCTCCTCCGGCGCCTCGCTCAGCACGGCGTCCGCCGCCGGGGTCGTGCTCACCAGGCGGAGATGCCGAACGACGACCGCCTCCGCCTCCACCGCCGCGGGCCTGGCTTCCAGACCGGTCGCGGCGATTCCCACCGCCAGCAGCGCGACGGCTCCGATCCCCCATCGGAGATCCTTTATGATCCTCGTTCCGGACATTTCCTCCCCCTATGTTCCTTGAATGGACGAATGAACAAGCGATTCCCGGCGCCGTGTTCAAGCTCCGGTCACCTTCGCGCCGTCTCCAGCCATGGATCCGGGTAGCGCGGATCCGAAAGAAAACCTTCGGCCCCATGGTTCGGCAACCGCGAGTCAGTGCGGCGCCGGTACCAGGAACAGCTTCGTGTCGCGGGGATCACCCGCAAACCGGGTGCACGCCGGTGCGCGAATGAGGATACCCGCGGGCGTCCTCGAGGTTGTGGACACGCATTGAACGATCCGATCTCGCCGAACCCCGGGGGCACCGCGGTGCCTGAAACGGGTACGGCCGCGCAGGGAAGCCGCCGGACTCCGAATGAGGATTTCAATGGATCGGGATCGGGAGATGACCTCCATCGACGGGGACACGGTAGGCCTGGGCGGGTTGCTGCACCGGATGCCGAAGGCCGAACTCCACGTTCACCTGGACGGGTCGGTCCGCCCGGAAACGCTCCTGGCGCTGGGCGCGGAATACAGCAAGCCAATGCCCGCCTCCGACGCGGCGTCGTTGCGCGACTACATGCACGTCAGCGACGCTCGCGATCTGGTCGACTACCTCCGCAGGTTCGACATCACGCTCTCGGTC
>CAZUVK010000163.1:1151-2543 GCA_964623785.1 uncultured Gemmatimonas sp.
GCTCGAACGGGTCGCGTTCGAGCTGGCCGAGGATCTCGCCGCCGAGAACGTCCGCTACGCGGAGATCCGCTACTCGCCCGTGCTGAACACGCGCGAGGGGCTGTCGCTGGAGGCGGCGGTCGAGGCGCCGTTGCGCGGCCTCGATCGGGCGCGGAAGCTCACCGGGATCCACACCGGTCTGATCGTCTGCGCGATCCGAAGCCTCCCACCGGCAACGTCGGTGGTGCTGGCCGAGCTGGCGGGGTCGTTTCGCGGCCGGGGCGTCGTGGGGTTCGACCTGGCCGGCGCGGAGCGGGACTTCTCCGCGCGCGATCACGCCGAGGCGTTCCGGGTCGCGCGCCGTCTGGGTCTGCACCGGACTGTCCACGCGGGCGAGGCCGACGGCCCCGAATCGATTCGCCAGGCGCTCGACGACTGCGGCGCCGAGCGGATCGGGCACGGGACTCGACTCTTCGAGGACGGTGCCCTCCTCCGCGACATCCGTGACGCCGGCGTCCCGATCGAGGTCTGCCTCACGTCGAACGTACAGACGCGAGCCGTGGAGAGCTTCGAGGCGCACCCCCTTCGCCGCTACTTCGACGAGGGGCTCGTCGTGACGCTGAACACTGACAACCGCCTGATGAGTCGCACCACCATGACCGAGGAATTCTGGCGCGCCCATCGGCACCTCGGGTTTTCCGCCGCCGAACTCGGCCGGATCGCGATGATGTCCTTCGATAGCGCGTTTACCGCCGACTCGGCGTTTCGCGAGATGGCCTTCGCCGCCGCGGCCGGGATACGGGAGTTGACCGGCGGGCGTCACGACGACAAGCTGGTACCATGACGCGGCACGGCGGGTATCATGGACTCGTCACGGAGGAAGTCATTCCAACGGCTGATCCGTTGTCGCGGTATTCTGTCGGACAAATTGTGGCGCCGGATGCGCCGCACACCACTCGAAAGGATGAGACGATGAGAGCTGGAGTTACCTTCCTGGCGCTTGCGCTGGCGATCGGGGGAATATCGATGGGCACCGTGGCACCCGCCGCGGCGCAGGGGCTTACGATGACGAGCCCCGCCTTCGGGCACCACGAGGACATCCCCCTTCGGAACTCGGCGTACGGCGACAACGTCTCCCCCGCCCTTGCCTGGACCGGGGCGCCCGCCGGAACGCAGAGCTTCGCGCTGATCCTCGACGATCCCGACGCGGGTGCCACGCCGTTCGTGCACTGGGTCATCTACAACATCCCGGCGTCCGCCACCGGCCTTCCGGAAGGCATCGCGACCGACGCGGACGTGGCCAACCCGGCGGGCGCGCATCAGGGCCTGACCGGTCTCCGGCGTCCAGGCTACTTCGGGCCGCGTCCCCCCGCCGGGTTGGCCACGTCCGCGTCGGTCGCGATGCCTTCCGGA
>CAZUVK010000163.1:2553-8693 GCA_964623785.1 uncultured Gemmatimonas sp.
CCCCGCCGGTCCCGTGCACAACTACAACTTCCGCCTGATCGCGCTGAGCACGCCGCCGAACCTCGCGGAGGGCCTCACCAAGGAAACGCTCCTTGCCGCCATCGAGGGCAATATCCTCGGCGAGACGACGCTCACGGGCATGTACCAGGCGGCCGCGCAGTAGTCGTCACCAGTCGGTCCGCCGGATAGCGGAAGCGGGGCGGGAGAGCGTTCAGTCGTTCTTCCGCCCCGCCTTCGTTCTTCGCTTGGCCTCCGCGGCCTCCAGGATCGCCTCGACGATGGGATCGGGGGAGAACCGCACCGGGTCGGTGGCCGGCAGGCCCGTTTCGCGCGCCGCGCGCGCCATCTCCTCTTGCGCGCGCTCCGCCGACAGGTCAGACGTGTTCAGCGCGATTCCGATCACCCGTGACTCCCGCAGCGGCCCAATCGCGGCCTCGCAGATTCCGATCATCTCCGGCAGGTCCGGCAACTCCATCCAGTGGTAGGCTCCATCCCCGCCGTAGGCACATTTCCGCGACGGCTGGTGGCAGAGAACCATCACGTCCGGCATCGACCCGTGAAGCAGGCCCAGCGTCACGCCTGAGTACCCCGGGTGGACGAGCGAACCCTGCCCCTCGACCATCACGATATCGCAGTTCTCAGCCGCTTCCAGCACCAGGCGCTCGGCGGCGCCACTGATGAAATCCGCGATCACGGAGTCGACCGCGATCCCCCATCCCTCGATGAGGATCCCCGTCTGGCCGGTCGGCGCGAACCCCACCTTCGCACCCCGCTCGCGCAGGCCGCGGCGGATCTCCAGCCCGGCGGTCATCTTCCCGATGTTGCAGTCCGTTCCCACGGTATGGACCACGAGCGGATCGACCAGGCGCGCGCGGCCGGTCGAAACGGACAGGTCGTCCGGCGGATGGCGGAGGTCATGAATCGGGACGCCTCGCGATGCTGCGAAGAAGCTCAGCTCGGGATCATCCGACAGGTAGAAATGCAGGCCGCTCACGATCGGCATCTCCGCCTCGAGGGCGGCGAGGAGCGTCGGTCGCCAGTTGAGCGGCAGCTGGCCACCCGAAGGCGCGATGCCGATGAGCAACGCCGTCGGCCCGTGTTCCAGCCCCTCCGCGAGCGATCCCACGATCGGGATGTCCCCCCGAACCCGAGCACCTCCTCGACCGTCCGACCCGCGTGCGTCGAGTCGAGGACCGCGGCCACCCGGTCGCGGATATAGCGGATCGCGCTGTTCGCGGTCTTGGAGGTGAGCGGCCCGAAGGAGCCCTCCGCCAGCACCAGATATCGGTATGCGTGCATCGGCCTGGGGGGATTCTGGATCATGACGTACGGTCGGATGCCCGCGAACCGGCAGGAACGAGGCCGCGGGTCGCGCCAGGGGTGATCTCACCGGGTTCCCGGCGGCCGCCGCCCCTCAAGGTTCGCGGTCGCCCCACCCGTCGTACTTCCGCAAATATATGTGTCATCACATCTTACGAGGTAGAAGTGGAGGCATGCTGCTTGCAGCCGTTCGCCCGAACTTGTCTCACCGGTGGAACGGGTCGGCGACCGCGGACCCCATCCTCCGGTGCCTGGAGCCGCCGCATGCGCTGTCGATTTGTTTCCGGGTTGTCCCTGATTCTGGTCGGCGTCGGCGGCTGTGAGCCCGCCGAACGCGAATCCGCCACGCCCCCGGTCGTCGAGGTGAGGGGCCGGGATGGCACCGTGGAAAGCGTCGACCTGCGTGACTGGGACGCCCGCCTCGGACCGGAGGAACTGGAGCGGGCCCGCCTCGACCCGGCGTGGAGGCGGGTCGCGACGATCGACTCCACAGGTGTCTCTCCCGCCCCGGCGATCAATCCCGAAACGTTCGACTCGATCTCCCTGGAGGCGGTCAACGCGGCCGCGATGCGCCTGCCGCTCGACGGGTCCGCGGAGGGGCCCTCCGTGCTGCGCGCCCAGATCCTTCTGGACCGCGCGCTCTTTTCGCCGGGAATCATCGACGGTCACTGGGGCATGAACACCGAGAAGGCGGTCTACTGGTTCCAGCGACGCGAGGGGCTGCCGACCACCGGCCGGCTGAACGGAGAGACGTTCGAGCGCCTCGCGCAGCGCGCGGGCGGCCCGCCGGAACTGGTCGCGGGCCGCCAACTCACGGAAGATGATGTGGCGGGCCCATTCGTCACTATTCCGGAGGACATTCAGGCGAAAGCCGACCTCGACTGTCTCTGCTACGAGAGCCTCTCCGAGAAGCTCGCCGAGACCTACCACACGAGCCCGGGGGTTCTGGAGGCACTGAACCCGGGGATCGACCTCGACAGCCTGACCGCGGGGAGCACGCTGAACGTCCCCCTGCTCCGTGACGCGAACGCCGGTCGGGAGGTACCCGTCCATCGGCTCGTGATCTCGGCGGATGGGTTTCATCTGCACGCGCTGGACGCGGCCGGTTCGATCCTCTTCCACTTCCCGACCACGCTTGGCTCGAGCTTCGATCCTTCACCCGAGGGGAACCACCGCGTGACGAAGATCACGCGGGAGCCGTGGTGGCACTTCCAGCCCGCGATCCTCGAACATGTCGACAGTTCCGAACCGGATGCGATGATTCCGCCGGGGCCGAACAACGCGGTGGGCGTCGTCTGGATGGCGCTTTCGATCCCGCACTACGGGATCCACGGGACCAGCGCGCCGGAAACGATTGGCTACACGACATCCGCGGGCTGCGTCCGCCTGACCAACTGGGACGCGAGCTTCCTCAGTGACCGGATCGCGGAAGGGACGCCCGTGGAATTCTCCAGCGCGGAGAGTAGGCCAGGATCCTGACCCCTGTCGAATCGGACTACGAGCGGCTCGCGCGCTCCACTCGCCGCCCCCTCGCGTCGTCGAGCATCTCCCGCATCCGCCCATGCACGACGTCGATCAGGTCATCCACACGACCGGCCGGGAAGCCATCGACGGGAATCGGCGCGCCGAAATGCAGCTCCATCACCCCGGGCCGGATCCGCGCGCTTCCCTTCCCCAGAATCTCCACGCTCCCGGTGACGATCGTGGGGATGATCGGGACGCCGGCTTCGACCGCGAGCTGGAACGCGCCCTTCTTGAACGGCTGGAGTTCACCGTCGGGCGAGCGAGTACCCTCGGGGAAGATGATCACCGTTCCGCCGTCGCTCCGAATCACATCCGCCGCCAACCTGAGGCTTTCCATCGCCTTCTGGCGATTCTGCCGATCGATGGAGATGTGGCCGGCCGTCTTCCAGGCGCGGCCGAAGAAGGGGATGCGCTCCAGTTCCTTCTTCGCGACGAAACGGTAGTCCGCGGGGAGACTCGCGGCGATCGCGAGGATCTCGAAGGAGGCCACATGGTTCGCGACCAGCACGTGTGGCTGGCTCCAGTCGACGTTGTCGATCCCATGAACCCGGACTCGGGAGGCGCTTCCCCAGAGCAGACCCGCGCCCCAGACCCTCGTGATCCGGGAGTAGATGTCGCCACGCACCCCGAACAACGAGAGCACGATTACAGCGCCGCCGCACAGCAGGGTCGCCAGACCCGCCCACGCATACGCCCAGGCGCTACGAATCATTCCCGCCTCCAAAATGCTGAAATCCCCATGCCTTCAATTCCTGCCTGTCGCCCCCGCCGGATTCGATGTAAACACCCGTCCCTGCCTCTACGTGCCCGATGCGGGTGAGTTTCGCCTCGAAATTGGCGGTGAAGTCACGCAGATGCGCCTCCACCTCGCCGGGACGAGCGGCAAAAAGGAGTTCGTAGTCCTCGCCGCCCCGGAGCGCCAGGTCGACGGCGGCGTCGCCGTCGATGCGGGCGGCCAGATGCAGGGGGATGGTCGCTCGCTCGAGGATGGCGGCGACTTCGCTCGCGGCGGCCAGGTGCGCGGCGTCGCCAGCAAGCCCGTCAGAGATGTCCAGCATCGCCCGGGGGATACCCCGTTCAGCGAGCCAGAGCGCCTCGCGCGTCCGGGGCACGGGCGACGCGAACGCGGCGCGCGCGGCCGGGTGCGGCTCGCCGCCCGCCATCCAGGCCACAACCGCCGCCGCCGAACCGCCCAGGGACCCCGTGACCCATAGCTCGTCACCAAGCTGGGCGCCCCGCCGCGTGACCGGCGCCGCCGCTTCGCCCACGACGACCATGTCGAGGACGATCGGCCCGGGTGACCGGGTGAGGTCTCCACCAAGCAGCTCACCACCCAGCCCCTCGATCGCCCTACGGACGCCGTTCATGATCTCGCCCGCGACGGCAGTCGCATCCTCGGGCGTCACCGCGAGCGATGTGAGAACGCCGATCGGCCGCGCCGCCATCGCCGCAAGGTCGCTGAGCGCCGCCGCCGCCGCCCGGTAGCCGATCTCCTCGGGCCGCAGCCACGAGCGGCGGAAGTGGACCTCCTCGATGCTCAGGTCGGTACCGAGCACGATCCCCGCGCCATTCACGACCGCGCAGTCGTCCCCCACCCCGACACGCACACCGGCGGTCCGGCCGGTCGGCGCGCCCCGCAGAAAATCCCGGATCAGGTCGAACTCCGCGCCAGCGCCCATGCCCGCGCCCGGCTCACGAAAACGAGCACCGGCGGCGGAATCCTTTCCGCCACCGGTGCTCCCTTCCCTTCCATCGCGCGGATCCACGGCTCAGTAGCCGGGCGCGTCGCTCGCGGGAAACGACTGGATCGAATTCTGGGTCGCCTTGCTCGGATCGGTCTCGCTACGCTCCTCCCGCGGGGCGCTCGACACCGGCTCCGCCTCCTCCACGTCACCCAGGAGCTGCCGCAGCACGTACTGGAGGATCCCCCCGTGCCGGTAGTACAGCGCTTCCTGCGGCGTGTCGATCCGGATCGTTGCCCGGAACCGGATCGGCTCGGCGCCTTCCAGACTCGCCGTCACCGACACGTCGCGACCATCCGCGAAACCGGTCGCGAAAGCATGTTCGATCCCGCTCACCTCAAGAGTCTCCTGGCCGGTCAGCCCCAGCGAGTCTATCGATTCTCCTGGCAGGAACTGCAACGGCAGAATCCCCATCCCGATGAGGTTCGAACGATGGATCCGTTCGTAGCTCTCGGCGATCACGGCCGCGATCCCCTGCAGGTAGGGTCCCTTGGCGGCCCAGTCACGACTGGAGCCCGAACCATACTCCTTGCCGGCAAGGACCACGAGGGGCGTGTTCTCCCCGCGGTACTGCATCGCCGCGTCGTAGATCGTGGTGATCTCGTCCGTGGGCAGGTGCTTGGTGAACCCGCCCTCGATCCCCGGCACCAGCCGATTGCGGATCCGGGTGTTCGCGAACGTCCCGCGCACCATGACCTCGTGGTTGCCCCGACGCGACCCGTAGGAGTTGAAGTCCATCGGGCCGACCCCGTGTTCGACGAGGTACTGGCCCGCCGGGCTGTCCTTCCTGATGCTCCCCGCCGGGGAGATGTGATCGGTCGTGACGCTGTCGCCGAGCATGGCGATGACGCGCGCGCCGCGGATCTCGCCGACCGTCTCCGGCGCGTGCCGCGGCATGTCGTCGAAGTAGGTGGGACGCCGCACGTACGTGGAGTCCTGGACCCAGTCGAATCGGTCACCACCGGAGGCCGCGAGCGAATGCCACCGCTCGTCGCCGCCGAACGCCTCACCGTACGTCCGCCGGTACATGTCGGAATCGATCCCGGCGTGAATCGCCCCCTCGATCTCCGCCTGCGTCGGCCAGATGTCCTTGAGGAACACCGACCTGCCCTCGGAGTCGATGCCGAGGGGTTCGTTGTAGGGATCCCAATCCATGTGACCCGCGATCGAATACGCGACGACCAGGGGTGGCGACATCAGGTAGTTCGCGCGCACTTCGCTGTTGATCCGGCCCTCGAAGTTCCGGTTCCCCGAGAGAACCGACGCGACGACGAGGTCCTTCTCCGCGATCGTCGCCGAGATCTCGTCCGGCAGCGGGCCCGAGTTGCCGATGCAGGTCGTGCACCCGTAGCCAACCACATTGAATCCGAGCTGCTCGAGGTACGTCAGCAGTCCGGCCTTCTCGTAGTACGCCGTCACGACCTTGGAACCGGGCGCGAGCGAAGTCTTGACCCAGGGACGCCGGGTAAGGCCCTTCTCCACGGCGCGCTTGGCGACAAGGCCCGCCGCGATCATGACCGCGGGGTTCGAGGTGTTCGTGCAGCTCGTGATCGC
>CAZUVK010000164.1:0-8652 GCA_964623785.1 uncultured Gemmatimonas sp.
CGCTGGCCGGCTCGGTCACAGTCTGCGACGAGGCGGGTGGCGTGGTCGCCACGGTCGACGAGATCCGGCTCGTTCCCGTCCGGAACCGCGCGGACGCGAAGCACGAATCCCCCGCCTACCGCGTCGGCTGGGAGCCGCGCCCGCGGGGTACGGGGACCGCGTCGTTGCTCGCCACCGCCGGCACCACGCTCACCACGCGCGCGGCGGAAACGGGCGCCGCCGCGTACGAGGCGCTTCACGAGGACCTCGAATCGCTCTCGGCGGACTTCTTCCTCCGGGCGCTTCTGCGGCTTGGCTGGGAGCCGCTTGTCGGAGAGCGGATCGACGTGACGGGCCTGATGGCGGTTTGCGGGATACAGCCGCGGCACGAGCGCCTGGTCCGCCGAATCCTCCGGGTGCTGGAAGGCGTCGGGATGCTGGCGGCGACGGATGGAGCGTGGCGGGTGGAATCGCTCCGCGACGCTGGCGATCCGACGGCTCGCGCGGCGGAGCTGATCGCGCGGCACGCCCCGCACGACGCCGAATTGGAGGTCACGGCGCGTTGCGGCGAGGGCCTGGCGGATGTCCTCCGCGGCGAGGCGGATCCTCTCGAACTGCTCTTCCCCGGCGGCGATACCTTCGCCCAGTCGCGCATCTATCGCGACACGCCGATCGCGCACTCCTTCAACGCCGCGATCGCCGCGGTGGTGAGTGAGCTCGCGGGACAACGAACCCCCGGGCGGCCTCTGCGGATCCTCGAGATCGGGGCCGGAACGGGCGGCACCACCGCGCACGTGCTGGCGGCGCTCCCGGAGACGGGTGTCGAGTACACCTTCACCGACATCGGCCGGCTCTTCGTGAACCGGGCGATGGAGAGCTTCGGCGACCGGCCGTTCATGCGGTTCGAGACGCTGGACATCGATAGAGATCCGACGGAACAGGGTTTTGAGTTGGAGGCGTACGACCTGATCATCGCCTCCAATGTGCTGCACGCCACGCGTGATCTCCGATCCACTCTCGAGCGGGTCCAGCGCTTCCTCGCGCCCGAAGGGCACCTGTGCCTCTTCGAGGTCACCCGTGAGCGCGCCTGGGTGGATCTTACCGTGGGACTGCTCGACGGGTGGTGGCTGTACGAGGACACCGACCTGCGGGTGGAGAACCCCGTTCTCGACCGGCGCGCGTGGGAAGCCCTGCTCGAATCGCAGGGGTTCGTCTCGGTTGGCGGCACCGCGGAATCCGCCGCCGGCAGCGGACTGGCGGGGCAGTCGATCATCCTCGCCCGCCGCCCGGGGACCGAGGCCGACGGCGCGGGAGCATGGCTCCTGTTCGGGCGCGGCGTGGACGCCGCCGAAGGGTTCGCGGAGCGGCTTCGCCTGGAGGGTCGCGAGGTCCACCTCGAGCCCTATCCGGACGGGAGGTCGGCCACGGCCGCGACCCTCTCGACGATCCTGGAGAACCTGTCGATCGCGCCTACCGATGTCGCCGCCTTCTGGCCGGCTTCGGAGGCGACCGATGGGAGCGTGGAGGCGCTCCGGCCTGCCCTTGGAGGGGCGCTGGCGCTCGTCCAGTCGCTGGTAAGCCGGGACGCGGACCCTCCACGGTTGCACTTCGTCACGCGCGGCGGGCAGGCGGCCGGCGGTGATGTCGAGCCGGTGGACGCGGCCCAGGCCACGCTGTGGGGGCTCGCGCGCTCGATCCGGCTGGAGCACCCGGAACTCGCCTGCCGCTGCGTCGATCTCGACCCCGCCGGCTCCGGCTGGACCGACGCGGCTCACGCGGAACTCACTGCGCCCGACGCCGAGACGGAGATCGGATTCCGCGCCGGTGACCGGCGGGTGGCGCGGCTGGTACGCGTTGAACTCGCGTCGGTCGGGCCGGAGCCGCGGCAGCTCGTCTACGGCGCCAACGGTCTACTCGAGGATGTGCGTCTGGTCCCGGTGGAACGCGGCACTCCAGGCCCCCGTGAGATCGAGGTCGAGGTGGTGGCGGCGGGGCTGAACTTCCGCGACGTGGTGCACGCTCTCGGCGTGCGCAGCGACGTCGAGGCGCTGGGCACCGAGTGCGTGGGCCGGGTGGTGCGGCGGGGCGATACGGTCGAACATCTCGAGGAAGGCGATCTGGTGATCGCGGCCGGCGGCCGATTCGGGGACTTCGCCGTCATCTCCGCCGACCTCGCGGTACGCCTGCCATCGAGTCTCTCGATTCCGCGGGCCGCGACCCTCCCGATCGCCTTCCTCACCGCGTACCGCGCGCTGCACGGCGAGGCGCGGATGGCCGCGGGACAGCGAGTCCTGGTCCACGCCGCCGCCGGGGGCGTCGGGATGGCCGCGGTACAGCTCGCCGTCGCCGCGGGGTTGGAGGTGTACGGCACCGCCGGAACTCCCGCCAAGCGCGAGCTGGTGCGACGACTCGGCGCCCGTGACGTCTTCGACTCCCGCTCGCTCTCGTTCGAGGCCGAGCTGATGCTCGCCACGAACGGCGCCGGCGTCGATCTGGTCCTGAACAGTCTCGCGGGCGACTTCATCCCCGCCTCGCTGCGGGTGCTCGCTGAGGGCGGTACCCTGCTCGAACTGGGCAAGACCGGGATCTGGACGCAGGAGCGGGTGGAGGCAGAGCCGGCGATCCGCGAGGGCGTTCGATACCTGCCTGTCGACCTCTCGGATGACCTGATGGAGCGACCCGAGGTGATCCGCCCGGTGCTCCAGGAGATCGTGGATCGCGTGGAAGCGGGCGAGCTTCAGCCTCTCCCATTCCGCGCCTACTCGATGGGGAAGGCCGAGGAGGCGTTCCGCCTGATGGCGGCCGGCCGACACACCGGGAAAATCGTGCTCATGGCCGACGATCGGCCGCCAGTCCGGAACGATGGCGCCTACCTCGTCACTGGTGGGTTCGGTGGCCTCGGCCTGCTGGTGGCGGATCGTCTGGCCGACCGGGGCGCCCGGGCCATCGTTCTGGTGGGCCGCGGCGAGCCAGGCGCGGACGCGCGGGCGACGATCGAGCGGCTGCGCGCGCGTTCAATACGCGTCGAGCCGATCCGGGCGGATGTCTCCGACCGCGCGGCATTCGCTTCGGCGCTGGCCGGGCTCGAGGGGATGCCGCCACTGCGCGGGGTCATTCACTCTGCCGGAGCCCTCCGCGACGGGGCGCTGGTGCAGCAGACCTGGGACGATTTCGCGGAGGTGCTCGCATCCAAGACCGCGGGCGTGGAAACGCTGGCTGGAACCGTTGGCGACGCCCCGATCGACTTCTTCCTCATCTTCTCGTCGATCGCGGGCACGCTCGGTTCGCCCGGACAGGCGAACCATTCCGCGGCCAACGCATTCCTGGACGCCTACGCCGTGAACCGCGTGGCGGAGGGGCTGCCGGCCGTGTCGATCGCGTGGGGCGCCTGGGGCGAGGTGGGGGCGGCCGTTCGCCACGGGGTGAACACCCGGGCGGCCAACCGTGGGATCGGCACCATCGATCCCGCGGACGGACTGCGACTCATGGAGACGCTGGGCGCCGGCGGACCGCCGGTGGCGATGGTCTCGCCGATCCGCTGGGAGCGGTTCCTGGGGGATGGGCCGCCAGCCGCGTTCTTCGAGCGAGTGGCACCCGTTCGCCGCGCGATACCGGGTCGCCGCGTCACCGCTTCCGCGCCAACGTCGGACAACACGGTCGCCGTGGCCACTCGCTCGCTCGCCGAGGAGCTGGCGGAGTTGCCGCCGGCGCGGCGACGGACGGTGCTGAGGGACCGCATCCGGGGCGCCGTCCGCAGGGTGCTGGGGCTGCCCGCCGGTTTCGAGCTGGACGATCGGCAGGCCCTCGGTGATATCGGGCTCGACTCCCTCATGGCGGTGGAGCTTCGCAATGCCCTCGGCTCGATGATCGGCCGGTCGCTCCCGGCCACCCTGCTCTTCGACTATCCGGCCGTTGGCGCGCTCACCGCGTATATTGAACCATTCGTCGGGCTGGAGGCGGAGCAGTCCGTTGGCACCGGCGAAGCCCATCCCCCGGCAAACGGGGACGACGACCTGGATGATCTGCTCGGGCGGATCGAGAACCTCTCGGAGACGGAAGTGGCGCACCGGGTACGCAGCGTGAAATCGAGTCCCCATGTCTGATTTCCTGACGAGAATCGAGGGCCTTTCGCCCGATCGGCTGCGGCTGCTCGCCGCGGAGCTGAAGACGCGCCTGGAGCGCGCGGAGGGCCGTCTCGCCTCACGCGACGAGCCGATCGCCGTGGTCGGCGTCGGCTGCCGCTTCCCGGGCGGGGGAGTTTCGCCGGAGGGGTTCTGGGCGATGCTCCGTGAGGGCGTGGACGCCGTCACGGAAGTCCCCTCGGAACGCTGGGATACCTCCGCACTCCATTCGGATGACCCCGACGCGCCGGGAAAGGCGACGAGTCGATGGGGAAGCTTCCTCGACGGGCTCGAGGACTTCGATCCCTGGTTCTTCGGGATCTCCCCTCGCGAGGCGCTGGGGATGGATCCGCAGCAGCGGCTGCTGCTCGAGGTTGTGTGGGAGGCGCTCGAGAACGCCGGGATCGCCCCGGAGAGCCTTGCTGGCACCCCGACGGGTGTCTTCCTCGGACTCTGCAATCACGATTTCCACGCCCTGCGCCTGGAGAAGCCTTACGAGGAGATCGACAGCTACTTCGCGTCGGGCGTGGCGGGCAGCATGGCCTCCGGACGCGTCTCCTACCTGCTCGGCCTGCAGGGCCCCTCCTTTACCGTCGACACCGCCTGCTCCTCGTCGCTGGTGGCGCTGCATCTCGCCTGCGAGAGCATCCGGAGCGGTGAATCGTGGATGGCGCTGGCGGCGGGAGTCAGCCTGATCCTGACGCCCGAGACGATGATCGGGCTCAGCAAGTCCCGCATCCTCTCGGCGGATGGTCGGTGCAGGACGTTCGACGCCAATGCGGGCGGGATCGCTCGCGGCGAGGGGTGCGGCGTGGTCGTGCTGAAGCGTCTCTCCGACGCTCGCGCGGACGGCGATCGAGTCCTCGCGGTCGTCCGGGCGACGGGGATCAACCAGGACGGGCGTTCGAACGGGATCACGGCGCCGAACGGACCCGCGCAGGAAGCGCTGCTGCGGCAGACGCTCGCCCGCTCCGGCCTCGCCCCCGCCGACATCGACTACGTCGAGGCCCACGGAACTGGCACCACTCTGGGCGACCCGATCGAGGTCCGCGCGCTGGCGTCCGTGTACGGCGATCGGCCGGCTGATCGACCGCTGCGCATCGGGTCGGTCAAGACGAACATGGGCCATCTCGAGGCCAGCGCCGGAATTGCCGGGTTCATCAAGCTCGTCCTGTCGCTTCAGGCCCGGGAGATCCCACCGCACCTGCACCTTCGGACGCCCAATCCGCACATCGAATGGGATCGGCTGCCGGTGGAGGTGCCCACGGCGCTGGCACCGTGGGATCCCGCGACGCCGGAGACGCCCAGGCGCGGGGCGGTGAGCGCATTCGGGTTCAGCGGCACCAATGCTCACGCAATCCTTGAGCAGGCTCCGGTAGAGTCCTCACGGCGAGAGATGGGCGCCGACCGGTCGGCGCATGTTCTGGTGGTTTCTGCACGCACCGACACGTTGCTCCGCCGCCTGGTGGAACGGTACGCCGAACGGCTGGAGGGCTCAACGCCCGCGGAACTGGCCGATATCTGCCATACCGCCGCGACCGGTCGGAACCACTTCGCGTTCCGCCTCGCCGTATCGGGGGATGACCCGTCGGCCATGGCGAGCGCGTTGCGCTTATGGCTCGAGACGGGGGATGCGGAGGGGGTACGCTCGCATCGCGTGGCCTCGGGCGACGCGACCGAGCCCGTCTTCGTCTTCACCGGCCAGGGATCACAGTCGGTGGGGATGGGGCGCGGTCTCCTTGAGACCGAGCCGGTGTTCCGCGCCGCGATGGAGCGGTGCGACACGATTCTCCGCGAGGAACTGCCGGTCCCGCTGCTCGAGGCGCTCTACGGGGATTCCGCCGCGATCGACTCCATCGACCGCACCGATCTGGCGCAGCCCGCGCTCTTCGCGCTGGAGTATTCACTGGCTGAACTCTGGCGGTCGTGGGGTGTGGAACCGGCGGCCGTGATCGGACACAGCCTCGGAGAGTATGTGGCCGCGACCGTCGCCGGGCTCATGTCGCTCGAGGATGGCCTCCGCCTGGTCGCGCGGCGCGGCCGGCTGATGCAGTCGCTCCCGCCTGGCGGCGCGATGGCGTCGGTCTTCACCGACCTCGACCGGGTCGAGAAGGCGATCGCTCCGCTCTCCGATTCGCTCTCCATAGCAGCCATTAACGGGCCGGAGAACGTCGTCATCTCGGGCGATGAACGGGTGCTGGCGAGCGTCCTCGAACGGTTCGAATCCGAGGGGATCGCGTCGCGCCGGCTGGTCGTGTCGAGGGCCTTCCATTCGCCCCTCATGGATCCGGCGCTGGACACGTTCGAGGCGATGGTGCGCGAGGTGTCGTTCGGCACTCCGCGGATCGCGATCGTCTCCAACCTCACGGGCGGGATCGCGCGACCGGAGGAGCTCGCGAGGCCGGAATACTGGCGGGAGCACATGCGCCGCCCGGTTCGCTTCCTGGAAGGGGTACGTGCCCTCGAAGATGCCGGCTACGATACCTTTCTGGAGATTGGCCCGCACCCCACGCTCACCGGGCTCCTCGCTGGCGCCCTGACGGGCAAGGACGTCGCGCTGGTGAACTCGCTCCGCCGCGGTCGCGACGACAACGCCGAGATGGCGACCGCGGCAGGCGCGCTGCACGTGCACGGCGTCCCGGTCGACTGGCGGGCGTTCGACCGCGATCGGGCGCGACGCACCGTCTCGCTCCCCTCCACCCCGTTCGACCGTCGCCGCTTCTGGCTCGGCTGGTCGGCCCGCGCGCACGGCGCCGCCGTCGCCACACACGAGCAGGCGTGGACCTGGGAGTTGGCGTGGGAGACGTCGGACCTCATCGCCGGCGTACCCGACCTGGACGCGATCGCCGGGAAGCTGACCGTGACCGCGCCGGAACTCGTCGAAGAGCACGGGGCGGCAGAGTACGACCAGGGCCTTCCACTGCTCGACCGACTCAGCTCGGCGCTGATCGTTCGGGGCCTGCGGGAGCTTGGCTATGAGCCCGCGGCGGGCGAACACGCTGACCCGGAGAAGCTGCGCGAGCGCCTCGGCGTGAAGCCGAGACACCGGCGGCTATTCCACCGGATGCTCGAGATCCTGCGCGAAGACGGTTTCCTCGAGGAGGACGAAGAGGGATTTCGTGTGCCGCGGGCGTTCCCGGAACTGGAGCCCGCCCACTTCATCCAGCGTATCCTCGCCGAGGCTCCGGCGATGAGGGCCGAAGCCGAGATGACACTGCGCTGCGGCGAGCAGCTCGCGCCGGTTCTGCGCGGCGAGGCGGACCCGCTAGAACTGCTATTCCCCGGCGGATCCACGGATGAGGCCGCCGCGCTGTACAGCGATGCGCCGTCCTTCCGCGTGTTCAATGCGCTCGTGCGCGATGCGGTGGTGGAACTCGCCGCCGCAAAGCGGGGCCGTCCGGTGCGGATCCTGGAGGTCGGAGGCGGCACCGGCGGCGTGACCCGCGCGCTGCTTCCCGCGCTGTCGCGCGAAAGCACCGAGTATGTCTTCACCGACATCTCGCCGCTCTTCATCGGTCGGGCGCGTGAACGGTTCGCCGAGTATCCCGGCTTCCGGGGCGCCGCGCTCGACCTCTCCCGTGAACCGGAAGAGCAGGGGTTTGAAAAGGGTAGCTTCGACATCGTCGTCGCCTCGAACGTGCTGCACGCCACGCCGGACATCCGGGCGACGCTCTCGCGCCTGCACACCCTCCTGGCGCCCGGCGGTGCGGTGGTCGCGCTCGAGGGCGTGCTCCCGCAGCGGTTCGGCGACCTCACCGTCGGGCTCACCGATGGGTGGTGGAGCTTCACCGACACCGACCTGCGTCCCCACTACGCGCTGATGGATCCCGCGCGGTGGGCGCTGGCGTTCGAGAGCAGCGGCTTCGAGGCGGCCGCCGATCTCCCGAGAACGAACGTGTCCGAGGGGGTACTGGGGCAGCAGAGGGTGCTGCTCGCACGACGCCCGGCTGTGGCCGCCGTCGCGGAATCCGGGGGGGGACGGTGGCTGGCGGTGACCGGTGGGGGCGCCGCCTCGAACGAGGTCGTCGCGCGACTCACCGCGGCGGGTGTGGCGATCGCCGCCGTGGCGGCGACGGAGCCCGGGGCGATCGCCGACGCCCTGCGGCGCGAGGTCGAATCGGGCGACCCGGTCGAGGCGATACTGCACCTGACGGCGCTGGACGGAAACCCGCGGGATCCCGAAGACGGCGTGGCCGCGCTCGCCGGACAGCGGCGGATCGTCGAGTCGGCGCTTGCCTGCACGTCGGCTCTGATCGACGCGCCCGGGCCACGCCTGGTTCTGATGACGCGCGGCGCGGAGGCGGTCTCGCCCGGCGAATCGGTTGACACCTCCGCATCCTCGCTGTGGGGACTCGCTCGCGGCGCGGCGATCGAGCACCCGGAGCTGCGTACGCTGGCGCTCGATCTCCCGCGGGAAGGACTCGACACAGCCGCGATCATTGCCGCGGTGCGCGCCGACCCCCGCGAGGACCAGATCGCGATCCGGGACGGGAGCGCGCGGGTGCCCCGCATCCGTCCGGCGACGGTGTCGCGGCCGGAGGAGGGTCCGGAG
>CAZUVK010000165.1:0-2899 GCA_964623785.1 uncultured Gemmatimonas sp.
CATTCGCTGACGATGCACTACCCATTGCGTTGTCACCGGGTCTCCGACCGGGTGCAGCGGGTGGACGGTACCCCCACGGATTGTGTGGCGCTGGCCGTCGGAGCCCTGCTCGACCGTCGGCCGGACGTGGTGCTCTCCGGCGTCACCCACGGCGCCAACATGGGCGAGGACGTTCTCTACTCGGGGACCGTGGCCGGCGCGATGGAAGCGACGATCCTCGGGATTCCGGCGGTGGCGTTCTCCTATACGGGTCGGAACCCGGAGGAGATCGCGGAGTTTCGACCCGTGCTCGAGCGATTGATCCCGCAGCTCCTCCGCGGAGACCGGTTCCCGCCGGAGACGCTGCTCAACGTCAATCTCCCGCCCGTCGAGGCGGGCGGGGTCCGTGGCGTCCGCGTCACACGGCTCGCGAGGCGGATCTACTCGGATTCGCTCACGCGCGCGCATGACCCGAGCGGACGTGAGTATTTCTGGATCGGGGGCGGCGGGGTCGAGTGGAACGCGCACGAGGAATCCGACTACCGCGCGATCCAGGAGGGCTACATCTCGGTGACACCTCTCCACCTGGACCTGACCAACTACGGCCTGCTATCCAACGTCGCGGATTGGGACCTGCACACATGACGGACCGGTTCGTCGCCCAGCGACGGGGATTGATCGAACGACTGCGTGACCGTGGAATCAACGACCTCGAGATCCTGAGGGCGTTCGATCTCGTCCCGCGACACGAGTTCCTGCCCGATGCGGTACGGCACCGCGCATACGAGGACGCGCCGGTGCCAATCGGTTTCGGCCAGACTGCGTCGCAGCCATCCTTGCAGGCCCTCTATATCCAGCTTCTCAAGCTGCAACCCGGGGACAGGGTACTCGAGATCGGCACCGGGAGCGGCTTCCAAACTGCGGTTCTGGCGCACCTGGTGAGCAACGTGTTCTCGGTCGAGCGGTTGAGGCCCCTCTCGATCTCGGCTCGCGAGACGCTCGACCGTCTCAGAGTGTCCAACGTCGCTCTTCTGGTTGGCGATGGCTCGATCGGCTGGAGCCGATACTCCCCCTACAGCGCGATACTTGTCGCGGCGGCGGCCCCGGGCATCCCCGAACCGCTCGTCGCGCAACTCACGGTTGGAGGTCGGATGCTGGTACCGGTCGGTTCCCTCGAGACGCAGCGGCTCATGCTGGTGACGCGAACGGCGGACGGATACGAGGCGGAGGAGATCGTGGAGTGCACGTTCGTTCCGCTCCTGGGCCGGTTCGGGTGGAGTGATTCGGGGAGCGTCGACGGATGACGAGGAATCGCGGGTTCCGGCCGATCAATTTCGTCTTCGGCCTCGCCATGGGCGCGGCCGACGTCGTTCCGGGGATCAGTGGTGGTACGATGGCGCTGATCCTGGGGTTCTATCAGCGGCTGATCGCGTCGATACGGGCGACGGCGCTTTCAGCAACGGCGCTCGTGCGTGGACGGCGGTCGGCGGCGCGAGTCGCGTTCGGCGAGGTCGAGTGGGGCCTGGTCCTGCCCCTCGGGGTGGGGGTCGTCACCGCGCTGGTGCTGGGCGCGCGGGCAATAGAGCCGCTAATGGAGGCCTACCCGGTCCAGATCCGCGCGTTCTTCTTCGGGCTGATTCTCGCTTCCATCCCGATTCCCTGGCGGGCCATCGCGGAGCCGACACGAAAGCTCTTCCTGATCGCCGGGGTGTCGGCTGTCGCGGCATTCTTCCTGACCGGATTTCCTCCGCGCGAAGTGATCGATCCCTCGCTGCTCCTCGTCTTCGTAACCGCGATGATCGCGATCTGTGCGATGATCCTTCCGGGGATCAGCGGGGCGTTCCTGCTCGTCGTGATGGGCATGTACGCTCCAGCGCTGGAGGCGCTGAACGGGAGGGACTTCGTGTACGTAGGCGTGTTCGCCTTCGGGGCCCTCATCGGGCTGGGCGCGTTCTCAAAGGTGCTCTTCTACCTTCTCAATGAACACCATGATGTCACGTTGGCGATACTCGTGGGGTTCATGGCCGGGTCGCTTCGGGCCCTCTGGCCGTACCAGGACGAGGCCCGGTCGTTGCTTGCACCCCCTTCCGCTTCATCCCTGTTCGGCTCGCTCGCTCTCGCGGCGATCGGGTTTGCGGTCGTGACGATTCTGACGCGCATGGGGGATCGAGCCGGTACGACTTCGATGCGACCGGCTCAGCATACGGAACGGCGTTGACACCCGCGGAGGTCGGGTCTAGCTTGCGCCGAAACCGACCATCGTTTGCCCGAGAGCCCACCCCGCGCCGGGCAAGTCTCCAACAAGACGTTACATGACCAACGGTACCCTGGCCGGAGCGCCCTCGCGATCGGGCCTACGATTCCCGGATATCGGACCGCTGGTGACCAATTCGGCCCGGACCACCCGGTGGCTCGCGCATGGCCCGGTCTTTATCCCCCCGCTTCGGGTCGACGCCGGTGCGCGACGGGATGGGACGGAACTGTTCGAGAACACCGTCGCCGCGGGGGCCGAAGCCGAGTTCGAAGCGGATTGGCGAGACGATTCTCCTGGATTCCACCTCGGCGAAGCAGAGCCGGAGGATGAGCTTCCGCTCCACCGCGCGGACGCTGGCTACCTGATCGAGTCGGCATACGCGGTGCCCCCCGTCGCCACCGGCGAATCGGCGGGCGCCTCGCTCGTCGATCCCGCGCGAGCGGCCGAGATGGCCGGACGCCTTGAAGCCATGGCTCGCGCGCTCCGCGAACAGGGACCGGCGGGGCTCCTGCTCACGCAGGGCAGGGATCCACTCGCCGCGCTGATCACCGGGTATCTGGTCGGCTATCTGGAGGGTACGGCTCCACGTGACCCGGACGACTCCGGTGCCGGCTCTGGTTGACCCAAATTGGCTCGCCAGCTATCTTTAGTCGTTTCCCCCCGGGC
>CAZUVK010000165.1:2909-8598 GCA_964623785.1 uncultured Gemmatimonas sp.
TTCCTAATCCGTAGGCCACAGGTTCGAGTCCTGTCGGGGGCATCGTTCCTAAGTAGAAGATAAATCAATCAGTTACGGCCCCCCGGGCGATCGGCTCGGGGGGTCTTTTTGCGTCCCGGAACGGCGTCTAGGGAAAGAACAGGGAAAGTCGAACGGTTCCAAACCCTACCTAACGAATGATAACGGCTGCTGAGGGGGCTGTAACGATCCCAAACCGATGAATAAGGGGCGAACACCTGACTTAAGGGAAAGGGCGGGCGAATCGCGCCCGGCCCGAACCCTTGAACAGGAGTCCGCGAGAATGAGCGAGAACGCGACGGGGACGGTTCCGAACCTAACCGCTGAGGACGTAGCCGCCCGGGAAAGGATGCCGATGTGGTCGGTCTACGAGATGGCCAAAAATGGAGAGATCCCCTCCTTCAAGATCGGCCGTCGGGTCAGGTTCCGACTTGTGGACATCGAAGCGTGGGAGCGCGATCGGGTCGAAGCGATGCGGGCCGAGACGGAAGCCCGGAAGGCGAAGGAAGGTGCGGCGTGAGCGCGCGGACTCAGGAGGCCAAGAGCCTTGCGATGAACAACGCCGATGATCGGGATTCCGCGCCCGAGACCGTGTCGCGGATCTTCCGGAAGCATCTGGACGATCCGGCCTCGGTGACCCCGGAGGACTTGCGGGCGCTGGAGGACGGTATGGCCGCGATCAAGAAGATGGTCCGGGACGAGGGAAGGAAACTGAAGCTGGAGGAGGCCGCGCTGGCGGCCCGCCGAAGGGCGATGTATGACCGGTCGGCGAAGGGAGGGGAAGGGTGAGCGGGGAAGGGGCCGCAAAGGCGGCCGAAGTGCGACACCTGACCGCCGAGGAGGTAGCGGCCCGGCTGTCGGTACCGACTTGGTGTGTGCACAATATGGTCCGGAAGGGAGAGATTCCCTCGTTCCGGGTCGGCGGGAGGCTCCGGTTCCGCCTCGCCGACATCGAAGGGTGGGAGCGGGATCGGATCGAGGCGGCAAGGGCCGAGGTGGAAGCCCGGCGCGTCCGGAAGGCGAAGGGAGGGGAACGATGAGCACGGCTCTAGTCGTTCTCCCGGAGGAGGAATCGGCCCCGCTTCCGGCCCGGTACGAGGCCGCAAGGGTCGCGCTGGCGGAATGCGAGCGGATCGACGAGTGCAAGGATTGGGCGGACCGGATGGCGGCGCTGGCGTCCTACGCCCGGCAGGCGGAAGACGATTCGCTGTTCCTGCTCGCCCGGCGCATTCAGGTCCGGGCCGTCAGGCGATCCGGAGAACTCCTCCGGCAGTTCGATGGACGGGGGAGGCCGAAAAATGGTAGGGGCGCCCCTACCATTTTACCTCCCTCGCGCCAACAGGTCGCCGCGGCCGCCGGGCTGTCGCGGGACCAAACGATACAGGCGGTCCGGGTCGCGAACGTCCCGGCGGCGCGTTTCGAGGAGGCCGTCGAAGGGAACGACCCGCCGACGGTGACGGAACTCGCCGAATGGGGGAAGGGGGATGGGAAGGCGCGGCCGACCCGCCTCGTCGACAACTACCTCGACGGGGCCGACCGCTTCGCCGTCGGGCTCCGGCGCGCCCTCGACGATCCGGACCTCGGGGGACGGTTCCGCCCCTTCCGGGAGATGGTCGCCGAGAAACACCGGGAGATCCGGGAGGGGATGGAGCGGCTTGAGCAGGCGATCGGGGAAGGGTGAACAGGTGAGAGCGACCTACCTCCCGGTTTTGAGCTCCGACACCCTCCGGCCGGGGTCCGTCCTGACCCCGACGGACTGGATGGACCCCCGGTTGCCGAAGGATGTCCGCCACCCTTACGCGCTCGTAAGCTTCGCGTACTGGAGCCGGGCGAGGTTCCGTTTTGAGCACGACGAGTTCGTGTTCGGCGACTCGGGCGGGTACTCCGTACTGACGCAGGGTCGGCAGTTCGATCCCCTCGACGTTCTCCGGTGGCAGGTCCGGAACTGTACCGTTGGGTGTCTGCTGGACACCCCGCCCTTCGCCGAAACTCGCCATTCTCGGGCCGTAGGCTTCCCGGAAGGTCTGCGCCAGACCCTATCTGCTGCCGGAAGGGGGATCGCCGCGTACCGGGCGGCCCTCGACGCCGGTTCCCCCTTCCGATGGTGGGGGGTCGTCCACGGGAAGACGGAAGACCAGCTTTCCGAGTGGTTCGAGGCGGTCCGGCGGGTCTACCCGTTCGACGCGCCGGGGGAGGGTTGGTGTTTCAAGCCGCACCCGCTAAACGATTCCGAGGCCGTGGCCCGCATCCTTGCGTTCTGCTGGGAGCGGGGAATCCGGAACATCCACCTTTTCGGCACCGGAAAGCGCACCGCGATCGAGACCCTTTTCGCCCTCGGTCCGGGGGCGGGGATCGATCGAGCGACCTACGACACGACCAGCCCGGTTCTGGCCGCCGTATACCGCAATCTCCGAATCCCGGTCGGATACGGGCATCACGAGTATGAGCCTGAGCGGTTCCGGCAGACGGGATCACGCCCAATGCGAGAATACATGATCCACGAGTGCCCCTGCATATCCTGCCGATTCGTTCGGCAAGACCTCGCCGAATCCCCCCCGGCGCTATTGGACGAATCGTACTGGAGGCTCCGGATGACGTTCCACAACTGCCTCGCCTTGCTGGACGAGTACCGGGAGCTTGAGCGCCGATATGCGAGCGGGACGGATCGTGTAACTCGCTGTGACACTTGCCTTTTGCCTAGCTGACTAGTATACCTATCCGAACAACACGGAAGCGACGCGGAAACTCGCCAAACCCCCGCCCCCGGATCTTCGGGCTGGCGGGGGTTCTTTCGTTTGGGAGGGAGGCAAAGATGGCTGTTCGAGGAATACGGACGCGAGTGCTCCACGTGACGATGTCCCCGGCCGAGTGGGATCGGTTCTCCGGTATCGCTGAGAGGCTTGGGTGGTCCCGCTCATACCTGGCCCGCCGCGCGCTGGAACTAGCCGAGGAACAGGAAGCACGTCTCCGGGCTGAGGGTCCGCCGGAAGACGCGTACCGCTGGCGCGGTCAGTAGCGGGAACGTTCCCCGACCCCGAATAGACCGACATGTCGCACGCCCCCGTACCCGACCCGGCGGACGATTGGGAGACGCCGCAACGCCGGAAGCAGGCGGAGGACGTCGCCGAGATCGAGGCCGGGCTAGCCGCCATAAGATCCAGAAAGGGCGTCTATCGTGAGCAGGCCCTTTCTGCGCCTGTCGGGCGGATCACCGACGCGCAGTGCTCTTGGCTTTGCCGTCTCTTGGAGTACGCTGACGACGACCTCGACAATAGCTTCCCTTCCCGGAAGACGCTCGCCGCGAAACGAGGCGTGCATGTAAAGACCGTAGATTACAACCTGAAGCAGTTGGAGGAGGGGGGATGGATTCGGCGGGTCGAGTTCCGGCGCCAGAACGGGCAGCAGTCGAGCAGCGGCTACCAATTCCTCATCCCTCCCGGAGTCATTTCCCCGAACGACCCGATGGGGTGGGAAGGGCCGGCATCGTTCAGCAAACGTGCAGCGCTGGAACGAAAAGCAAGCCGGAGGAAAATTTGAGCAGTCTTGAGCACCGAATCTCGCCCGGCCGTTCCTAAACCGTGTAGGCACGGTCAGGACGCAAATGTAGGCACGGTCAGGACGCAAATGTAGGAACGGCCCGATCCGGGAGGTAAAAGGGGGACAATGACTTAGGGCGTGAATTTTCACTCGTACCCGTCCCATAGTTTATCCGTACCACCTTACCGGCTCCTAGTACCTCGGCCAGCTCGTCCCCGTGCTGCGCACGGGGGCAGGTGCTGCGCACCTGCAATGGGGAAGGACGGAACCCCGGTGCTTCGCATGGACCGGGAGGAAACAGCGCAGGACAATCCATCCCGGTTAGGAGGGAGCGCGGCGATGGCCAGGACGATCGTCAGCGAGTTGCGCCCCGGTACGTTCGGACACTTTGCTCGGCGAGGCTCCGGCAACTATCGTGTCGGCATGGAGCACATAAAGAGAGTCGAGCAGGCCGCTACCCGGATATACCATACCGGGCGGGCGGCGATGGGGAAGCTACGGCGCACAAGCCCCCGGCGGTGGCTCGCAGTTATCGGCGTGGTCATTCTCATCGAAGAGGCGGCGAGAACTTGGTTTCTCGACCAGTCCCTTACCGCCGTACACTGGGGGCTCGTCGCGCTCCGGTGGGTGGTCGCTCGGCCGATGGGGTATGGTGGCCTTGCCCTCATCGTTTTCGTCCTCATCCTGTTTGGGGCGGCGTTCTGGGAAGAGCGACCTAAGCGCCAAAGGGTGGATGCGCCCCCCCGGCCGCTGAGCGATACGGACCGGCGGGCCGTTCAGGACGTTCGGAGCCTGTGGAAGGCCGTCGGTGATCACGCCGCCGGAAAGCTGCTCTCTATGCTGGAGGAACTGGCATCCGCTCTTACGGACGGACGATATTGGGGGCGATTGCTCTATCCCAAGGTCGAACGACTGGACCGCGCTCGGAGGGAGGTCAGTTCGATCCTTCAGCAGCCCGCCACCTCGCGATCGGATGTGTACAAGAGCTTCCGGAACTTTCACGGCGCCTACTTCGAGGGCATGTTGTGGCTGGCGAAACTGGATAGCAACGACGATGTCCTGTTGGATGAAGGTGAAGCGTATGACCGCTATCAGCGCCGCCTGACCGAATGGATGGATCTACACTACTCATTCTCGGAAGAACTGTTCAAGCTACACAATGATCCGGTCCATCAAGGGCAACTGCCACTCCATCCCGATCCGATGGTGTATCCCTTTGATGAAGACTATGCCCGGCTCGTCGGACGAGTTGCCAACCGGCACCGGGCGATAATGGCGCCCCTCGTTGCGCAGATTTTTCCGCCGACGCCTACCCCGGAACCCTCCGATGTGAAGATCCGGAGTGACTCGTGACAAGCTCGGATACGCTCCTTGCCTAACCGGACTGTGGGACGGTATCTTCCCAAACATACATAGGGACGCCCCGGCGCCCCGTAGGGATCGCGACGCGGACACTCGCCGATCCCGGCTCCTCAAAGAGCAAGCCGAACCCCCGCCCAGAACAATGGGTCGGGGGTTTCTTGTTTTCTGGTCATTCAGGAGGGACGGGTGACATTCGTAGCCAAGCCGGAACGGGAGCGCAACGACGCGATCTTGTACATCGCCGTCCCCAGGCACGTCCGGCAGGCGATCGACCGGGCCGCTGAAGAGGAAGGAACGTCGATCTCCGCAATCGGCCGGGCCGCACTGATTCGTCATCTTGGGCTGGATGCCCCCGATCCGGAACGTGAAACGTGATCGCTGTCGTCCTGTTGCTCATTGTGGGCGTCGAACTGTCGCCCGTGCTAGTGCCGGGTGCCGGGTTGATGCGCCTTCGCGCCCGATCCCTGTTCCGGGGGTTCTTTCCCCCTCGGACAATCCGGCCAGGACTCCGACGAACGTATACGAGTCCGAGTTCTCGGGGATCTCGGGGTGGCGAGCGTCCCGAGGCCGGGCTACCCACGTTCGCCCCCGATCCGGCCGCGAACGTATGGGAACACCGTTGAAATGCTTTCCCCCTGCTTTGCCTGAGATTCGGTATCTGTTGCGGGGCAATCACTTACGGGGAGTGATCGGGCGGGTGTCCAGATCCCCGATCCGTAGGGCGGGGGTTCGAGGTGGCTACCGGGGGGCTTAGGGTCGAAGTCCTAACACG
>CAZUVK010000166.1:0-2345 GCA_964623785.1 uncultured Gemmatimonas sp.
AGCGCCGCCGACGCCTCACCGTAGGCGCGGTCCAGCCGCGAAAGGCCGGCGCTCGGGGCGTCGCGGATCACGACGTTCCGCAGGGTCACGCTGCCGATGCTCGGGCCCGCCATCGTCGGCGCCGCCCTGCTCGTCTTCATGACGTCGATGGGCTCGTTCAGCGCGCCCTACATCTTCGGCGGCGGGTTCCGCGTCCTGTCGACGCAGATCTACGTCAGCAAGCTGAACGGCGAGCTGTCGATCGCGGCGGTCGAGACGGTGATCCTCGCGGCCGCGTCGATCCTCTTCCTCGTGATGTTGCAGTACTACGAGGCGAAGCGCGAGTACACGGGGGCGGGGAAGGGGACGGTGGGGGGCATCGGTCGCGTCAAGCTCAGCCGGCGCGGCACGATCGCGATCACGACGCTCGCGTGGGGACTCGTCGGGTTCCTTCTCCTGCCCCACGCGACCGTGCTGCTCATCTCCTTCGTGCCGGAAGGGACGTGGACGACGCAGCTGTTTCCGCCGCAATACTCGACGCGGAACTACGCGTCGCTCTTCTCCGAGCCGGAGTTGTTGACGCCGATCATCAACTCGCTGCAGATGGCCACGATCGCGACGCTCGCCAACGTCGTGCTCGCGTTCGCGGTCGCGTACCTGATCGTGCGGCGGACCTTCCGCGGGAAACGGGCGCTCGGGGCGCTGGTCATCCTCCCATGGGCGCTGCCGGGCACCGTGCTCGCCATCGCGCTCGCGACCACGTTCAGCGTGAACCAGCCGCTCGCGGGCCGGTTCGTCCTGATTGGCACCTTCGCGATCCTGCCGCTCGCCTATTTCATCCGGAACATCCCGCTGGTCACGCGGGCGGCGATGGCGAGCTTCCGCCAGTTCGACCCCGCGCTGGAGGAAGCCTCGGCGTCGCTCGGCGCGTCGTGGGCGATGACGATGCGCCGGGTCGCGCTCCCGCTCGTGCTGCCCGGCCTCGCCGCCGGCGCGCTCCTCGCCTTCGTCACCGCGCTCGGCGAGTTCGTGGCTTCGATCCTCCTCTATACCTACCGGACTCGGCCGATCTCGATGGCGATCCTCAGCGAGCTGCGCGCCTTCGACTTCGGCGGGGCGGCGGCGTACGCGGTCTTCCTGATCGTGCTGATGGCGCTCGTGTTCCTGCTGGGGTACCGGAAGGTGAGCGACGGGCCGGGGATGTAGGGGGGAGCGTGGAGTGGGGAGATTGTTCACCGCGAAGAACGCGAAGAGCGCGAAGTGCTCACGGAGAGGCCCGGACCTGCTCCCTTCGATTTCGCGTGAGCACTTCGCGCTCTTCGCGTTCTTCGCGGTGAACAATCCCGACCACCCCGCGCCGAACTCCCACCTGCGGCACAAACCCGCCCCGGGCGGCGTACTCAACGGGGACCCGATAACAGCCCGCGGCACGAAAGGACACTACGCGATGCGATTCCTCGAGAGGGCCCCCGCGCGGGGAGTTCTGACGGTGGTGATGGCGGCCGCCACGCTGCTGGCGACTTCCGCCGCCGCCCAGACGATGACCCACACGGTCGTTTCGGCGGAGGACTGGATCTTCGTCTCCCTCAGCGCGGAAGAGCCGGTGGTGGCGGTGACCAACCCGTCCACTTCGGACGCGTGGGACATCGCGTTCCAGGGCACCAGCGTGATGGTCAACGGGGACGCGGCGGGGCCCGGCGGCGTCACCGCGGCGTGCATCTGCCAGAACCTCTGGGCCACCAACGACGAGCTGCAGTTGATGACCCCGCGGACCGAGCTCGCCGCCTTCGAATCGGTCACCGCCGAGGCGATTCCCGCCGATATCACCTGGCATCCCGCGACGTTCGCGGCGAACCCGTGGTTCAAGTACAACCTGCGCGACGAACACATGATCTGGCCGACGTACAACGTCTACCTGCTGAAGCGCGGGGAGACCGTCTACAAGTTCCAGATCATCGGCTACTACGGGCCGGCGGGAGACCCACGTCACGTCAACTACAGGTACGAGCGGATCGCGGGGTGAACATCCAGCGGGGCCGCGTGACGTGGTCCCCTGAACCGCCGTCAGGCAACTGAATGTCCGAAAGTTCCACCGTCGAAACCACGGTAGAAGTTGTGGCGTCGCCGCGGGAGCCCGTCTGGCGGCCTGACCACCCCACGCGGATCCTGGGCTGGGTCTATCTCGGCCGGATCGCGATCGGCGTGGCGCTGCTGCTCCGTCTCCCCCTCGACCCGTTCGCGCCCGGTCCCGACAGCGGGTACGTCATGGCGCTCCTGGCGGCGACCGCAATGTTCACCGCCGGGTCATACCTCTACACGCACGGACGCGCGCCCGGCGACGGACAGCACCGCCAGCCAGGGCGGGG
>CAZUVK010000166.1:2355-3520 GCA_964623785.1 uncultured Gemmatimonas sp.
TACGGGCAGGTCCTGTTCGACACGCTGTTGCTTACGGTACTCGTCTACCTTTCCGGCGGGCCGCGCAGCATCTACACCCCGCTGTACATCCTGGTCATCAGCGCCGGCGCGCTGCTTCTTCCCTTCGTGGGCGGGATTCTGATCGGTCTGTTCGCCGGGCTGCTCTACCTGGCGGCCGCGGTCGCCAGCTTCGGCACCGCGGATGCGACGATCCTGCTTCAGGGCGCGCTCTTCGCGGTCGTGGCCGTGGTCACGGGCCTGGTGGGCGATCGACTGCGGCAGACCGGGACCGCGCTCGGCGAGGTGCAGACCGAGCTGCGCCGCCTGAAGCTCGACACCGACGACATCCTCGAATCGATCGGCACCGGAGTACTCACCGTTGACGGCTTTGGCCGCCTCGCATACCTCAATCCGGCCGCCGCGGAGATCCTCGGCATCCGCTCAGCGGACTGGCTCGATCGGCCGATACTCGGAGAACTGGACCGGATCGCGCCCGGCCTCGGGTCCGTGATCCAGCGAACCGCAACGGTGTTGATGCCGATCCGCCGCTTCGAGACGAATCCGGCGACGCCCGAGTCGTTCATCCTTGGTGTCAGCACGACACTGGTCGAGCGTCACGACGGCGGCCGGCCGGCGGTGACGGTCATTTTCCAGAACATCACGGAGAAGATGCGGGTGGAAGGGCTTCGGCGCCGCGCGGAAAGACTGGAGGCGGTAGCGGAGCTGAGCGCCTCGCTCGCGCACGAGATCAAGAATCCATTGGCGTCCATTCGCAGCGCCGTCGAGCAGATCGCCGGTGACCAGGTGGACTCGGACGACGCGGAACTGCTGGGCGGGCTGATCGTCCGCGAGACCGATCGGGTGACACGACTCCTCGGCGAGTTCATCGACTTCGCGCGCGTGAAGGTCGTGGCTCCCCGGCCAATCGAGCTCGTCGAACTCGTCCAGGGCGTCGTGGACGTGGTCCGCAACCACCCGGATGCGCGGGATTCCGGTGTCGCGGTGAAGTTCGCCTCGCCGGACGGGCCAGTGTTCGTTCTCGGCGCGGAGGACCTGCTTCACCGCGCGATTCTGAACCTGACCCTCAATGCGGCGCAATGGGCGGGGCCGAGCGGAGCCGTGGAGGTCGAGCGAGAGTGTGGTGCCGCGGGCGGCGTCGGCGAAG
>CAZUVK010000166.1:3530-8586 GCA_964623785.1 uncultured Gemmatimonas sp.
CGTGGAGGTCGAGCTCGACGAGGTGCAGTCGGATCTGCTATCCCCCGCTTTCGGCGCGCTCCGCCTCGCCCGGCTCTCGGTCTCCGACAGCGGTCCCGGGATCCCGGAAGACATCCGGGAGAACATCTTCGACCCGTTCTTTACCCGACGGCCGGGCGGAACGGGGCTCGGTCTCGCGCTCGTGCAGCGCTCGGTTGAGGCGCACGGCGGAGGCATCTTCGTTGACCACGCGCGCACCGCCGGCGGCGGCGCCGCATTCTCGCTCTATCTGCCCGTGCTCGTCAGTGACCTGGCAGACGAAGAAACGACACTCCAGGCCCCGATGTCGGCATGATCGGAACAGCGCCCAACGCCCGAGTCCTCATCGTCGACGATGAGACGGCGATCCTCGACACCCTCAGGATCCTGCTGAAGCGCGAGGGTTTCGAGGTGTTCACGGCCGCCAGCGGTCAGCAGGGGCTCGAAGCGCTGCCCGATGTGCGCCCGGACTTCGTGCTCAGCGACATCCGTATGCCCTCGGTCAGCGGCATCGACATCCTGAACGCCGCGAAGGAGATGGACCCCACGCTGCCAGTCATCCTCATGACGGCGCAGGCGTCGCTCAACAGCGCGATCCAGGCGGTGAACCAGGGCGCGTTCCATTACGTCCAGAAGCCCTTCTCCAACGACGAGATGCTCGTGATCTGCCGCCGGGCGGTGGAGTCCCGCGAGCTGAAGCGCGAGAACCAGGCGCTGAAGAAGGAGATCCGCCGACGCGACGTGACGAGCGCCGCACGGCCCGCCGGCGTGAGCCGGTCGTTCGTTGACGCCGTCAAACTCGCCGAGACCGTCGCGCCCACGGACTCCACGCTCCTCATCTCGGGCGAGTCAGGGACCGGCAAGGAAGTGGTCGCCCGCTACGTCCACGCGCTCTCCGACCGCGCCGGCGGACCCTTCGTCTCGATCAACTGCGGCGCGCTGCCGGAGAACCTGCTGGAATCCGAACTCTTCGGCCACGTCAGGGGTTCGTTCACGGGCGCCGTCCGCGACAAGGAGGGCCTCTTCGTGGCCGCCCGCGCCGGCACGTTCTTCCTCGATGAGGTCGGGGAGATGAGCCCGGCGACCCAGGTCAAGCTTCTCCGAGTGCTGCAGGAGCGGGAAGTGGTGCCCGTCGGCGCGACAGAGCCGGTGTCGGTGGATGTGCGGATCGTCGCCGCGACCAACCGCGATCTCGAGGAGGAGATCCGGCGCGGTTCATTCCGAGGCGATCTGTATTACCGGCTGAACGTCATCACGCTGCACCTGCCCCCGCTGCGTGATCGGATCGACGATGTGCCGATCCTCGCCGAGTACTTCCTCGAACGCTTCGCGGCCGGCCGGGGAAGGACGACGCCCAGGATTTCGGCCGAGGCGCTCGCCGCCCTCCAGATCTACGACTGGCCCGGCAACGTCCGCGAACTGGAGAACGCGCTGGAGCGAGCGGCCGTCCTCAGCACGAACGGCGAGATCAATGTGGCGGCACTGCCCGCCCGCGTTACCTCCGAGCGGATCCAGCCGCTGGTCTCGGACCGGCTCCCACCCAACCCGCCGCTCGAAATCATCGAACGCGCGTATATCCTGTGGGTCCTCCAGGCGGAGGCCGGAAACAAGACGCGCGCCGCGGAGGTCCTGGGAATCGATCCATCGACGCTCTACCGGAAGCTCGTTCGCTACGGGATACAGGATTGAGTGAAGAGTGAAGGGAGAAGAGTGAAGGAACTGCACGGACTCGGTGCCGGCGCAAAGGCAGGGCCCGGATCATTCCACTCTTCTCCCTTCACTCTTCTATTGATGCCGCGCGTGGAGCGGGTTAGCTTTTCCGCCCGCCGGACCCTCGCCGGCGACATCCGCTCCGAGCCAGGTCCCGAGCTTGTGCCGACGCCCGTGGTGATCATGCCGGAAGAAACAGCCCCGACACTCCGGCAGATCTACGACCTCTGGATCGAGGATCAGATCGAGGACTACAAGGACAGCGTCTCTCGTTCCGATCTCCTTCGCCTCGCGGAAGACGCCTGCGAGGAACTCCGGGTCAACCCCACCGGTCAGTACCAGATCACCGAAATCCTCCTCACCACCGCCGTGGATCGGAAGATCTTCTCACTCCTGAAGTTGCCGGGGTTCCGCGCCTGGAGCCGCGTGCACCGGAACGGCGACCACCCCGAGGTCCCGAGCTCCAACGGCGCCACGCAATCCGCGCCCGACGACGAGTAGCCGTGTCGAAATGACACGACGTGCGTCCACAATGTAGTACAGCCTCACCGGGTCGATCTACCCATTGTCCGGCTAAGTCGATGCTGCATATTGAGATCCGCGCAGGACCGCGGGGGGCATGCAACGTGCCCCGGTTCTGAGCGCGGCAGCGGGTGCCGCATACTCCCGGAATGAGGCAGGAATTCATATGAGCGAGATCGATTTCGGAGCCGAGACCCCGATCACGCCGGAGAACCCGGTGGGGATCGTTGTTCAGGACGTGCGGCCGGTACAGAGCCGGCCCCGCGCGGTGGCCTTCGGCTATGGCGGGAAGGTGAATCCGCAGCCGTCGCTTCCGTACGGGCGCTGGAAGCGGGGGGAGCGAACGGCGGCCTAGTTCCCGAGATTCGGGGACCAACATCGGTCGGATGCGGCGCGGCCGGGGTGATACACCTCGGCCGCGCCGCTCTGTATGGCCCCCGCCGCTTGACATGGCGCGCTTCGGGCGTCATTCCAGAACGGCGGCGGCGAGGTTCGCGGGAGAGTCATCCGCCGTAGATCGACGAACCAGGTGACCCGGCGGGTGCGATGAGGGATCGCAGGATTGCGGTGATCGGAGGTGGACTGGCGGGGCTCACGGCGGGGTACGCGCTGGAGCGACTCGGCGCGAACGTCGTCGTCTACGAGGCGAGCGGGCGCCTCGGCGGTCGGGCGCTGACCGACGATGTGGACGGGCTCCGGGTCGACCCCGGTGCGCAACTCTTCGGGTCGATGTACGAGAACTTCCTCGGCCTGGTACGGGAGATCGGCCTCGGTGAGCGGCTCGTGCGCGTGCCTGGCCGCGACGCACTCTGGCGGGAAGGGCGGGCGCACGAGGTGGTATATGGGTCGGTCGCCAGCATGGCGGCGTCAGGCGGGCTTCCGTTCCGGACGAAGTTCCGGCTTGGCACGACCTACGTTCCCTTCCTCGCCCGGCACGGGGCTGACCTGGTCATCGACGCGCCCGAGAGAGCGGCAGCGGCGGGGCTGGACGGTGAGTCGATCGCGGCGTGGGGTGAGCGGGAGATGGACGATGCGTTCGTGCGCGCCCTCGTCTATCCGCAGCTGGGGGCGTACTACGCCGCGTCGCCGGCCGACACGAGTGCGGCGTTCTACCATATCCTGGCGCGCCACGGGATGGATCTCTCGCTCTACGCCATGGACGGAGGGGTGGGCCAGGTCGCGGATCGACTCGCCTCGCGGGCCATCGAGACGGGCGGCGAGATCAGGACCGGCGCGCGGGTTCGCGAGGTGGCCATGTCGGGTGATCGGGTCACAGTCGCGACGGATGACTCGGCGGAGACCTTCTACGGCGCGGTGGTGGCTGTGCCCCCGACTCTGCTTCCGCCGATTCTGAAGGGAGCCCCTCCGGCGCTGATGGACTGGCTGGCCGGTGTTCGGTACCGGCCGTCGGTCGCGCTCGTGCTCGTCCTCAAGGCGCCGATGAGCGAACGCTATTTCGGCCTTTCGTTCCCGCAGGGCGAAACCCGGTACGTATCCGCGGTGGCGATCCAGGAGAACAAGGGTGTACCGCTCGGGGACACCAGTCGCGGGGTGATCGTCGCGTTTCCGACGCCCGAGTCGGCGGCGGATCTGGTGGAGATGGCGCCGCGCGAGATCCTGGACCGGATGCTCCCCGAGATCGCGGTTGCTTTTCCGGGGATCGAAGAGCGCGTGGCCAGCGTGCGCGCCTATCGATGGAAGGAAGGCGCGCCGCTCTTCTACCCGGGGTATCTGGGCCGGCTTGGCGAATTCCGGAGCAGTGCGCTGGAGGGTAGCGGGCCGCTCGCTGTCGCGGGGGATTATCTTTACGGGCCGTCGGTGGAGGGGGCGGTGACGTCGGGCTTCGCGGCGGCGGCACGGCTGAAGAAGAAAGAAGTGTGAAGTTGGAAGAGTGAAACGGGAGTGAGCGGGAGGTGGTGTGGACGGTGGCGGGACTCACCGCGATGAACACAGGGATTGTCTGGTTGCGGGGCAATCGATTGGGTGAACGGGGCGTACGAAATGAGGGACGCGATGGACGTGACTGAGGCAAGCTCTCCGGTTTCGACGGAGCGGTGGTGTGCGCTGGGGTTGCCGGAGCGGAGGGAGATCCTGGCCGGGCTTCTCGCCGCCGAGTTGGCGGGGGCGCCGGGCGCGGAGGCGATCACCGGGGTGACGATCGAGCCCGGCGGTATCGGGCGCGAGTATGACCTTACCGCGGTGGTGGCCACGGATGTTGGAAGGTTGCGCGCCCCGCTCTGGTCGCACGCGCGGGCAATGCTCTTCTGCGACGAGTCGGTGCATCCCGCGAACCGGGTGCGGTTCGGGCCGGAGCTGGCCGCGCGGGAGGCGGCGGACGGGCTTCGGGCGCGGCTCGCGGTGCCGTTTCAGCTCGAGAGCCGCGGGCTCACGCTCACGCTCGCGCCGGAGCCGGGTGTGGAGCGCACGTGGACAGCCGAGCACTCGCTCTTCCGCAAGCGGACCGCCGTCGTGCGCGAGGACCGGGTCGAACGCGTCGGCGAGGTGGATGTCCGGGACCTGCTCGCCCACTTCTACACGGGCCCGTCACTGCGACTCGTGGGGGAAGGGGGGGAAGCGTTCCTGCTTCCGGCCCAGGTCGACGTCGAGGGGCCGGCGGTCACCCTCTGCCATGCTTGCGGGCGGTGGTCCGAGGAGTTGGGGGCCGCGTGTCCGTCGTGCGGGAGCGACCGCGTGGAGGCCGTCATCGCCGCGCGGGCCCCGCGGCGGTGATGCGGTGACGCGGAGCCTCGGGCGCCGACCACGGCGTCGAGCGTGTGGCCGCGCGGCACCGGCCACAGGATCGGCG
>CAZUVK010000167.1:0-4813 GCA_964623785.1 uncultured Gemmatimonas sp.
TACGTCGCCGTGGCGGACGAGAACGGAATCCCCCGCGACCAGATCTCGGGGACGATCCAGAACGACATCCTCAAGGAGTACATCGCCCGTGGCACCTACGTCTATCCGGTCGAGCCGAGCCTCCGCCTGATCACCGATGTCTTCGGGTTCTGCCGGGCGGAGCTGCCGCGCTGGAATACGATCTCGATCTCAGGCTACCACATCAGGGAGGCGGGTTCGACCGCGGCACAGGAGATCGCGTTCACCTTCGCGAACGCCATCGAGTACGTGGAACGCGCGCGCGCCGCGGGGCTCAACATCGACGAGTTCGCGCCGCGGCTCTCTTTCTTCTTCGCGGCGCACAACGACCTCTTCGAGGAGGTCGCGAAGTTCAGGGCCGCCCGCCGCCTCTGGGCCCGGCTGATGCGCGAACGATTCGGCGGCTCCGACGACGCGGCGCGACTCCGCTTCCACACGCAGACCGGCGGCTCCACCCTCACCGCCCAGCAGCCACTCAACAACGTCGTCCGCGTCACAATCCAGGCGCTCGCGGCCGTTCTCGGAGGGACGCAGTCACTGCACACGAATGGGTACGACGAAGCGATTTCCCTGCCGACCGCGGACGCCGCCACGCTCGCGCTCCGAACACAGCAGGTGATCGCGAACGAGTCCGGGGTCGCGGATACCGTCGACCCGCTTGGCGGCTCGTACTTCGTGGAGGCCCTGACGACCGCGCTCGAGGCACGCGCCGTCGAGTACATCCACCGAATCGACGAAATGGGCGGCGCGGCACGGGCGATCGCGTACATGCAGGAGGAGATTCACCGCGCTGCCTACGAGCACCAGCTGGCGGTCGAATCGGGAGACCGGATCGTCGTGGGCGTCAACCGGTACGAGGGGGATGAACCGCCCACCGACCTCGCGCAGCCGGATTACCGCGCACTCGAAGCGGCCCAGCGCGGACGCGTCGAGGCGTTCCGATCCGCCCGTCACGACGCGCGGGCGGAAGCGGCGATCGGGGAGGTGACCAGCGCCGCCGCCGGCACCACGAACCTGCTTCCGCCGATCATCGCGGCCGTGAAGTCGGGTGCCACACTTGGCGAGATCAGCGACGCCCTACGCTCCGTCTGGGGCGCCTACCATCCCGAGTGATCCTTCGCGCTCCGGTGCATCCCTCTTCCGCCACCGGCCGATTCTCGCCACACCCCGCGTGACCCGTTCGGCACTTCTCCCATGGTCTCCGCGTTGCCGAACGGTATCAAAGTGAGGTAAATTCAAAGGTTCCCGAGCTGAACCACTGGAAGAATCGCGGTCCATGCCAACATACGAGTACCGGTGCCCCAAGTGCGGGCACAACTTTGACAGGTTCCAGCGGATGTCGGACGAGCCCGTAGCGGATTGCCCGAACTGCGGCGCGGCCGCCGAGCGCCGACTGTCGGGTGGAGCCGGCCTGCTATTCAAGGGCTCCGGCTTCTACATCACGGACTATCGGAGCGATAGCTACCGCAAGGCCGCCGGATCCGATTCGGGAGGTTCCGCTCCCGCCAGATCCGAGTCGGGCTCGGGCGAGTCGAAGTCGTCCGGGTCGTCCGGGGATTCGTCGTCGGGCTCGTCCGGATCGGGCTCCGGCTCGAAGGCGGAGTAGGATGGCGGTTGAGCGGCTGAGATCGGCGATCGAGCGTGCCCTGCGGGAGATGGGCGCGGACGCGCCCGGTGAGATCGTCCTCGAGCGACCGCGCAACCCGGAGCACGGCGACTTCGCGACGAACGTCGCGATGACACTCGCGAAACCCCTCCGCCGCGCGCCCCGGCAGATCGCCGAGGAGCTGGTCGAACGACTGAATCTCGCGGACGCGGGGATCAGCGCGGCCGAAATCGCGGGCCCGGGCTTCGTCAACTTCCGCCTCGCCAGCGACTATCTGCTCGATGGGCTCGCCGCGATCGTCCGCGAGGCGGACGCCTATGGCCGATCGAACCACGGGGCGGGTCGCGCCGCGATGGTCGAGTTCGTCTCCGCAAACCCGACTGGACCGCTGCATATCGGGCACGGTCGACAGGCGGCCCTCGGCGACGCCGTCGCCGAACTGCTCGCGTGGACGGGCTGGAGCGTCTACCGCGAGTTCTACTACAACGACGCCGGCGAGCAGATCGCGCGTCTCACCCGCAGCGTCCAGGCGCGCTATCGGATGCACTTTGGCCGCGAAGTCGAGTTCCCGGCCGACGGATACCACGGCGCGTACGTCGCCGAGATCGCGAGCGAGATCGCCGACAGGTACGGCGATTCCCTCGTGGACGACGAGTCGACGGAGGCCCTCGACACAATCCGCCTCTTCGCGGTGGGAGTCCTCCGCGCCGAGCAGAATCGTGACCTCGGCGATTTCCGGGTCCGCTTCGACAACTTCTACCTGGAATCGTCACTCTACTCGGAAGGCCGCGTCGAACAGACGATCGAACAGCTCCGTGAGACCGGCCTGGTCTACGAGAAGGACGGCGCACTCTGGCTCGAGACGACCCGCTTCGGGGACGACAAGGACCGGGTGATGGTGAAGAGCTCCGGACATCCGACGTACTTCCTCCCCGACGTCGCGTACCATCTCACGAAGTGGGAACGCGGTTTCCGCCGGGCGATCAATGTCCAGGGGTCCGACCATCACGGCACGGTCGCGCGGGTGCGCGCCGGGTTGCGGGCGCTCGGGCTCCCCGACGACTACCCCGAGTACGTCCTCCACCAGATGGTGCTGGTGATGCGCGGAGGCGTCGAGGTCAAGTTCTCGAAGCGCGCCGGGGACTCGGTCACACTGCGGGAGCTGTACGACGACGTCGGGGTCGACGTCACCCGGTACTTCTTCCTGATGCGGCGCGCCGAGGCCCAGCTGACGTTCGACCTGGACCTCGCGCGCGAGCATTCGGACAAGAACCCGGTCTACAAGGTCCAGTACGCGCACGCCCGGATGTCATCCATCTTCCGGAGGGCGGGTATCGAGGCCAGCGACATCGACGTCGGGGACACCGACCTGTCACTGCTTACGCATTCCGCGGAGACCGAGCTGGCGAAGCTGCTCCTGCGATTCCCCGAGCTGGTCGCGGGCGCCGCGGAGCGACACACGCCACACTCGATCTGCGAATACGCGGAGGAAGTCGCGGGTGCGGTCAACTCCTGGTACCATGCCGGAAATCTCGACCCGGAGCTTCGCGTGGTCGGCGTCCCGGAGCCGCTCTCACGGGCTCGGCTCGTCCTCGCCCGCGCCGTGCAGGTCGTCCTTCACAACGCGCTCGCCATCCTCGGGGTCACCGCGCCCACGCGGATGGACCGCGAGCCTGCCGCGGAATAACGCGGCGGTCACCTCCAACCAGAACCAGCATGTCGCTTCTCGTCGTCGGTAGTGTGGCGCTGGACACCGTGGAGACTCCGTTCGGCCGCGCGGAGGATGCGCTCGGCGGGTCGGCCACCTACTTCACGGCCGCCGCCTCGTGCTTCCACCGCGTCCAGCTGGTCGGTGTCGTGGGGGCCGATTTCCCGAAGGGCGGCGTCGATTTCCTGGAGAGCAGGAACGCGGACCTCTCGGGCCTCACGCGGCTCCCCGGTCGCAGCTTCCGGTGGTCCGGCGTCTACAGCTTCGACCTCAACTCGCGCGACACGCTGGAAACGGAACTCGGTGTGTTCGCGGATTTCAAGCCGGTCATCCCCGAGTCGTTCCGCGACGCGGAGTGGGTCTTCCTCGGAAACATCGACCCGCGGCTGCAACTCGATGTCCTCGACCAGGTGCGGAACCCGCGCCTGATCGCGTGCGACACGATGAACTTCTGGATCGACGGGCAGCGCGACGCGCTCATGGAGCTGCTCACGCGCGTTGACATGCTCCTGCTCAACGACTCCGAGGCGCGTGAGCTTTCCGGGGATCACAACGTCTCGCGGGCCGCCCGATGGATTCAGGCGCGCGGCCCCCGCTATGTGATCGTCAAGAAGGGAGAACACGGCGCGGTACTCTTCACCCCGAACTCGGTATTCTTCGCGCCGGGCTATCCGCTGGAAGAGGTCTTTGACCCCACCGGAGCGGGCGATGCGTTCGCGGGCGGGCTGATGGGCTCGCTCGCCCAGTCGGGCGGATTCGAGGATGCCGACCTGCGGCGCGCGGTTGTCTACGGATCGGCGATGGGGTCGTTCGCGGTCGAGCGTTTCTCCGTCGAGCGATTCGAGAGTCTGCGCAATCACGAGATCGAGGAACGGGTCCGCCAGTTCCGCGAGATGATGGTGTTCGAACTCCCGCTACCGGTGAACGTCAATGTCTGAGAACGGCCTCTCCTACCGCGAGGCGGGCGTCGACATCGACGCGGCGCAGCGCGCGATGTCGGGGATCTCGGAGATGGTCCGCTCCACGCGAACCGCGGATACACTCTCCAACATTGGCTCGTTCGGCGGACTCTACCGGGTCCCCGGCGGCATGAAGAGCCCCGTACTCGTGGCCAGCACGGACGGCGTGGGGACCAAGCTGAAGATTGCCTTCCTCTCGGGCCGTCACGACACGATCGGCGAGGACCTCGTCAACCACTGCGTGAACGACATCCTCGTCCAGGGCGCGACACCGCTCTTCTTCCTCGACTACCTTGGCCTCGGCCGGCTGGAACCCGGCGTCGTCGAGGCGATCGTGAGCGGGGTCGCGGCGGGGTGCGTTCACAACGGCTGCGCGCTCCTCGGCGGCGAAACCGCGGAGTTGCCCGATTTCTACGCGCCCGGCGAGTACGATGTGGCGGGAACCATCGTGGGGATCGTCGAAGAGGGCGCGATCCTGGACGGTAGCGAAGTACGTGTGGGCGACGCGATCATTGCCCTGGG
>CAZUVK010000167.1:4823-6566 GCA_964623785.1 uncultured Gemmatimonas sp.
CGCTCGCGCGCCGCATCATCTTCGGCGAGCTGGGTCTCTCCATCGACGATCCTTTCCCCGGCGAAACGGGTACCGTCGCGGAGGTGTTGCTGCGCCGGCATCGCTCCTATCTGGGATCGATCAGACCGCACCTCGGCGGCCGCGCCATTCGCGCGCTCTCGCACATCACGGGAGGGGGCCTGGTGGACAACATACCGCGGGTCCTCCCGCAAGGTACCGCCGCGAGAATCGAGCGGAATTCCTGGTCGGTCCCGAACGTGTTCCGCGTCCTCCAGCAGGCGGGTGGCGTCGCGGAACTCGAGATGTACCGCACGTTCAACATGGGTGTGGGCATGGTCGTGATCGTCGATCCGAGCACCGCACAGACCCTCCTCGACCAGCTCGTCGCCGCTGGCGAGAACGCCTGGATCGCCGGGGAAGTCGTCGCCGGCGGCCGAGAGGTCGTCCTATCCTGAGGGGAAGTCGTGTGATGCCAGAAATTCGAGCCATTCCCCTCCTGGCGGCGATTGCGGCCTTCGCGGCGGTTGCGGCGGTGACGACGCGGCCAGCAGGTGCCCAGTCCGCGTTCTCCGCGCAATGCGCGGAGCCCCAGGTGGCCGCGGCCGGCGCGCGGGACATCTGTCTCGCTGCCGCGCAGGCGGCCGCCTCCGCGCAGCCACGCATCGGCCTGATCTTCGCCGGCGGAACCCCGACGGTGGGGTACGGCGCCGGCGGGCTGAGGCTGGGGCTCGCCCCGCGCGCATCGGCCGGTGCCCGGATCAACGTGGTGCCGCTCGCGCTACCGGACATCGTCACGACCCCCTCGAGCCCGGAGTCGGTTCCGGCCACATTCGAATCAGTCCTTGTCAGTCTGATCCTTGACGCCGCGGTCACGCTGACGAACGGCTTCGACGTCTCGCCCAGCTACGGCGGCATCGGGGGGATCTCGTTGATCGGATCCACGAGCTTCGTCCCGTTCACCGCGGCGGGCGGGGAAATCGATCAATCAAACTTCGCGTTCGGGCTGGGCGCTCGCGTCCAGCTGCTTCGAGAGTCGTTCGTCGCCCCTGCCGTTTCCATATCGCTCGTGCGGCGGCGGCTGGACAACGTGACCTACGGGAATATCTGCCCGCTGGGCGGTGTCCCAATCGACACACCCGATCCGGATGAGCCTCAGATCGAGGGGTGCCTCCGTGGCGGAGACCCCGGGCAGATGGCGCTGGATCTGACGAACTGGAGCGGGCGAGCGACCGTTTCCAAGAACTATTACGGCCTCGCGGGGCTTCTGGGCCTTGGATACGATCGGTATGCCAGCGACGTCGACCTCGGCGTGCGGGCCCCGACCCCCGAGCCGGGCGGTGTTACGCGGCTCTTCCGCTTTCACGACCTTACCCTGGATTCCTCGGGCTGGGTCGTCTTCGGAAACCTGTCCTACAACCTTCTGGTCGCGAGCATCACGGCGGAAGCCGGTTGGCAGCAGGGCGAATCGCCAATCCAGGGGTTCAGCGGCATCGGAAGTGACTTCGACCCGCGGAGCGGCGCCTGGTTCGGCGGTGTCGGCGTCCGCATCGCCCTGTAGCGCACGGCTGGCGACGACGATGTCTGACAGGGGTGCCGATACGGATGCGGTGCATATGCGCCGCGCGATCGAGCTCGCGGCCAGAGGGTGGGGCCGCGTCGCGCCGAATCCACTGGTTGGCGCGGTCATCCTCCGCGACGAACGCGTGGTGGGGGAGGGGTGGCACGCTGGCTATGGAGGGGCGC
>CAZUVK010000167.1:6576-8573 GCA_964623785.1 uncultured Gemmatimonas sp.
CTCGCGGAAGCGGGAATCGAGACATTGGGCGGAGTCGAGGACGGTGCTGCCCGGCTTCTGAACCGCGCGTTCTTCCACCGGTTCACCGCGACCGGTGCGGAACTGCCCTGGGTCGAGCTCAAGCTCGCTCTCTCGCTGGATGGCCGAATCGCCGACGCGACCGGAACCTCGCGCTGGATCACGGGTGAAGCGGCCCGCGCCGAGGTGCACCGCCTTCGCGCGGGCGCGGACGCGATCGTCGTTGGCATCGGTACAGCCCTCGCCGACGATCCGTCGCTCACGGCCCGGGGGCCGGTGAAGCCGCGCGTTCCGCCTCTTCGCGTGGTCTTTGACCGGACGTTACGATTGCCCGCGGACGGCCGGCTGGCCCGGTCGGCCACGCAAGCCCCGGTCTGGGTGTTCTGCACGCCAGCCGCGGACGAAACGGCCCGCGCTCGACTCGAGTCGACCGGAGTCAGGGTGATCGAGGCGCTCGACCTTCACGACGCGATGCGGAAGCTGAAGGGCGGTAGCGTCCACTCGGTGTTCTGTGAAGGAGGCGCCCGTATCGCGTCGGCGCTCCTTCGCGCCGACCTGGTGGACCGACTCACGCTCTTCTACGCGCCGTTCCTCGTTGGCCCTGGCGGGGTCGATCCCTTCCACGGGCTTGCGGACGAACGGCTGGACGACGCGCGCCGGTGGACCCACGTCCGGACCGCGAACCTGGGCAGTGACTCCCTCATCTGCGTCGAACGTTGAGATCGTGTTTACCGGAATCATAGAAGAAGTCGGATCGATTGGCGCCGCGACGCCGCTGGATGGCGGCATCGAGTTCAGGATTCACGCTCGCGCGACGTTGGATGGACTGCGCCTGGGTGAGAGTGTCGCGATCGACGGGGCGTGTCACACGGTAACGGCGATCGCGCCGGATGCGTTCACGGTACAGAGCGTCGCGACGACGCTCGCCCGGACGGCGCTCGGTGCGTACGGCCCAGGCCGCCGCGTCAACCTCGAGCGCGCTCTCGCCCTCGGCGATCGACTCGGCGGCCACCTGGTCCAGGGCCACGTCGACGGGGTCGGGGAAATCCTGTCGGTCGAGCCGCATGGCGAGCACGTGCTCATCGAGTTCACGCTGCCGGCCAGCGTGGAGGATGTTTCGATTCCCCTCGGCTCGATCACGCTCAACGGTGTAAGTCTCACGATCCACTCGCTGGACGTGCCGGGCCGCGCGACCGTTTCGATCATCCCCCACACCTGGGACGTGACGGCCCTTCGCGACCTGGCGGTCGGGTCGCCCGTGAACCTGGAAGGCGATCTGATCGGCAAGTACGTTCGCCGCCTCGTCGCGCGGCCGGGGGAGAACGAAACCGGGGGCGTGCACGTTGCCAACGCCGAGGGGTAATATTCGGCGCGCCGCGGGTCCGGGCGCCGGCGCCGGCCGATTGCCGGGCCGGGAACCATCAGCAAGGAGCGGGACGGCCATGTCTTTCGAGCGCGTCGAAGACGCCATAGAGGATATCCGGCAGGGTAGGATCGTTATCGTCGCCGATGACGAGAACCGCGAGAACGAAGGAGATCTGGTCTGCGCCGCGTCCATGGTGACGCCGGAGATCATCAACTTCATGGCGACGCATGGGCGCGGTCTCATCTGCCTCGCGCTCACCGACGAGCGGGCCGACGAGCTGGATCTCCGGCCGATGATCGACGTGAACACGGAATCGCAGCGGACGGCCTTCACCGTCTCCGTCGACGCGGCCGCCCGGTTCGGCGTGACGACCGGGATCAGCGCGTCCGACCGCGCGAAGACGATCAACGTCTGTCTCGACCCCGAAACGCGGCCGGGCGATCTGCTCCGACCCGGTCACGTGTTTCCCCTCCGCGCCCGCTCGGGCGGCGTGCTTCGACGCGTCGGCCAGACCGAAGCCTCGGTCGACCTCGCCCGACTCGCCGGCCTGCCCGCCGCCGGCGTGATCTGCGAGATCATGAACGAGGACGGCAGCATGGCCCGGGTCCCCGAC
>CAZUVK010000168.1:0-8455 GCA_964623785.1 uncultured Gemmatimonas sp.
ACCTCCGCAAGAACTCGGACCCGGCTGCCAGACCGCAATTTTCAACGGCCTTCTAACGCCGGGGGAACTCCTCAGCCGGGCCGGTTCGCGCCCAGGTATTCCCTGCGGAACTGGTCGTTCCGCAGGGCTTCGGCCGGAGCGCCCATCCCATGGGTGGTCCCTGCGGTCATCCAGACGATATCGTCCGCCGTCTCCATGAGTCGGTCGACCTCGTGACCGGTGATCACGATGGCGCACCCCTCGCGGGCGAGGCTCCGGAACCCTTCCGCGATCACGTCGGCGTCGGTCGGGTCAATCCCCGCGAACGGTTCGTCGGCCAGCAGGCAGCGCGGTGCGCGGATCCAGGCGGCGGCGACCGCGGCCCGACGCCTCTCACCGCCCGAGAGTTCGACGGGGAGCTGACCCATCAAGTGACGGACGCCCAGTCGCTCGAGGATCTCGTCTGTCCGGGCTCCCCCGAAGTACCGCTCGACGGTCCGGATCTGCTCTCCGACCGGCATGCGCCTGGAGAGGAGATCCCGATCGGGGAGATAGAAGAGGCCCTGCCTGGCGAGTTCCGGGAGGCGCGGCCGGAGATGGCTCCGCCCATCGAAGAGGATCACGCCGTGGTCCGCCCGCAGCAGCCCCGCTCCGATCTTCAGGAGAGTGCTCTTGCCGCACCCGTTGCGTCCGAACAGGACCGTGATCTCGCCTGGTCTCGCCCAGACGGAGGCGGCCTTGAGAATCGTCCGGGACCCGAACGACTTGCCGATCGAATCCGCGGAGAAGATCGGTTTCGTGGCCATCTCAGAAGGCCAGCGGGATGGCCTGGAGCATCAGCTCGAGAGCCGTCGCGGTCAGCAGGGAAACGGTGGAGAGCCGGAGCTGGGACACGCCCATGTTGGCCTGCAGGATCGTTTCCCGGGAGCGTTTCCGGTCCAGCCATACGAGGAACACGGTGATCGCGAGGAGGCCGACTTCAGTCGGAAGGGGTGGGTACAGCGCGTCCGCGGGAGAGCCGACGATCGCGATCAAGACCAGCCTCAGTAGCGCCCAGATGATCACGGTCTGGCGGAGGGCTTGCCGGAGGTACGGCGAAAATCGCGACGAACCGATGGTTTGAGTCCCGCGCTGATGCGCGGACGGGGTTCGGTTCACCAGGGAAGCAATGGGGTCGGGGACAAGGATGGGTTCCTCCGCCGCCGGAGTGAAGGTGCCGGCCCATCGGGCGCGGCCGCCCCGGGGCGACAACGACTTGAGGATACCGCCACACCCCGGCCGGGGAAACCGCTCCGGCCAGTATCAGCCGATGCCCTCGCGCGGATCGAGTATCGCCGCCCTGTCGCTACACCTCGATCCGGTACCCGGCCTTGCGAACCGTGAGGAGGTGTCGCGGGTTCGTGGGATCGTCCTCGAGTTTTCGGCGGAGTTCGGCGATGTGCATATCGACGGTGCGGGTCATCACCGCCGTGTTCGCGTAGCGCCAGACCTCGTCCAGCAGTTCCGCCCGCGAGGCGACGCCCCCCTGCCGCCGAGTGAGCGCGAGAAGGAGGTCGAACTCCTTCGGGGAGAGTTGGATGGGCTCGCCGGCGCGGCGGATTGTCCTCGCGGAGGTGTCGATTTCGATGTCGCCGAAGCAGATCCGCGCGGGCTGGTCGGCCACGCCGTTCGCTTCAGGCGCGGCGCGTCGGAGGAGCGCCCTGACGCGCGCGACCAGCTCGAGCGTGCTGAACGGCTTCGTGACGTAATCGTCCGCGCCGCTCTGGAACCCCATGACGATGTCGGATTCGTCACCGCGCGCGGTCAGAACGAGGACAGGGACGCGCGAGCCCTCCGACCGCAGGGCCCGGAGCACCTCGAACCCGCTCATGCCCGGGAGCATCAGGTCGAGGAGCACGAGGTTCACGTTCTCCGCGCGGGCCTGTTCGAGTCCTGCCCCACCGGATCCCGCGACGGTCACATCGTAGCCTTCGAACTCCAGGGTGCGCCTGAGGCCGAATGCGAGATCGACATTGTCTTCGATGATCAGAATGCGGGTCATGTAGCGAATTCGGGATCCGGTTCTTCCACGTCCGCGACGACCAGCGGGATCTCCAGAATGAATCGCGCGCCGTTGCGTTCCGACTCCTCGACCCAGGCGCGGCCTCCGTGCTGAGCCGCCAGTTCGGACACGACGGAAAGCCCGATGCCGGTTCCGGGGATCTGGGCCTTCACATCACGCTCGAGCCGCCGGTAGGCCTTCCAGATCCGTTGCCGGTCGGCCACCGGTACGCCCGGCCCCTGGTCGGAAACCGAGAGACGCGCGGACCTGTTGACGCGATCGACGTTGACTCGCACGGTCTGCCCACGCGGGCCGTACTTGGCGGCATTGTCCAGCAGATTCACCACGATCCGGGTGAGCGCATCCCGATTGGCGACGACCGAGAGGTCGGGTTCCGTCACGATCTCCAGTCTCATTCCGCGATCCTGCAGAAGCGGGGTCACCGCGTCGACGCCATCGGCGATGGCCTCGGCGAAGTCGACCCGTTCCTTCGGCAGGCGCTGCTCCGGCATCCGCTGGAGGCGCGAGAACTGGAGGATGTTCTCCACCAGGTGACTCAGCCGCACGGCCTCCCGGTGGATGACCGATGTCGCCCGCATCCGGTCCACGTCCGAAGGGAGCTTCCCGGCCTGCTGCAGTTCGGCGAACATGCGGATCTGCGCGAGGGGCGTCCGTAGCTCGTGTGACACGCCGGAAACGAAATCGTCTCGCAGGTGCTGGAACGCCTGCTCCCTCCGGATCTGGATCCCGGCGGCGAGGCCCACACCGAGCGTGAGGAGCAGGAGCATGGTGAGCAGAGGCAGGCGCGAGTGGGGGAGCCCGCCGATGACGAGCTGCGACGCCGCGTCGGGGCGCACGGAGGCGATCACCGTCAGGCCGCCATACTCGTCCCTGACTGACGCGGTGGCGCTGAGTTGCGTCGGAAAACCGACCGGGGACGCGAAGATGTTCCGGCCCCGCGGGTCGTTGATCACGACATGCAGCAGCGAATCGTTCGGCTGTTCGCCGGCGATCGGCGGCGGGAGTAGCGGGTTATTCGTGTACCATGTACCGAACAGCTCCGTCAGCGCGTCGAAGTGGACGAGAAAGCCATACGTGACGTCGATCCCGCCCGCCCGATCGTCATCGATCAGTGCATACCCGACCGCGAGGTCGCCAGCCGGGGAAGGGTAGTCCAGGGCAATGAGTCCCTGAGACCGGCGCCCTTCCGGCGAGATCGATGCCAATCGCGCCACGAACGCGTCCACGAGGTCGGCGGCGAGCGTGTCCGGAATCGCCTGCACCTCGCCACCGTCTTCCGTGATGCGGAAGAGCGCGACCGGGTTCCTGAATCCCGGGCAGGCGCAGCGCTGGTCGTCCATTGCTTCGGACATCCGCGGCTGGAGCACCCTCGCGGGCTCGATGCCCCGCCGGACGATGCGGCCGAACGAAACCGGCTCGAACGCCTCGTCGAGGACATCGTCCAGCTTCCCGTCGGTCACCCGCGCCATTTCCGTCGCGGCGATGCGTGCGTAGTCCGACAGCACGGCTTCCGCCGTTCGGCGGTGTGAGACCGCCGCGTCGAGCGCCTGGTAGCCCAGCCAGCCCGCGAGGACGAGCGTGCCGAGGAGGAACACGGCCACCGGCGTCGCGCGCTGGAACGGGCGGCGCAGTTGCCGGAGGATCGATTCTAGATGCACCCGATCACCTTGGTCATCGTGGCGGCATTCGCCTGCCTCTCTCCCTCAATGGAAGCAACAGGCGGCCACCCGCGCAATGGCGATTCCCGCGGGAGCCGTATGGTCGCGGTAAGGCTTGTGTAATCGAAGCGCGTGGAGGGGAGAGGGCGGGAACGAGGAAGGGGTAGCCGCGATCGCGGCTACCCCTTCCTCGTTCCCGTTCTCCGGAGCCGCTATGGCAGACGATACGCCACGTAGCCGCTGCCGATCTGCACGAGGATGTGCTGCCTGCCTTCGTGCACCCAGCCCGACATCCCGTAGGAACTCGCCGCCGGGATCTCGACCTGCCCGACTCGCTGACCCGTTGCCTTGTCAATCGCGAAGATGTGCGGCGTATTGTCGGCCGTCATCCCGCTGGCCACGAGAAGCGTCGGCGTGACGATCATCCCCAGACCGCCGCCACGGCCGCGGTTCGGGTCGATGTCGACGCCCTGGAAGAGCGGGTGGTTGCGAATCGCGTCCTGCTCGGCCTGCGGCGCGTCGCCATGCGTGGTCACCCACAGGTGCTCGCCCGTGTTCATGTCGATGGCCGTGATCCGGCCGACGGGGCCCTTGAAGATGATGTTCGCGGGCAGACCCGCGAACGGATTGTTTTCGTCCGAGGCCTGGCCGCCGGGGCCGCCTCCGCCGAAGGCCGCCTGGTTGTTGCGCGCCCAGTCGACCAGCGTGGTGCCAGTCTGCATTTCGTGGTCGCGGAGTGCCGCGTCGGCGAGGAACGCGCTGGAGCACCCGCTCGTCGAATGGACGAAGATGATGCCCGCGACCGGGTCGGCAACCGCCGGGCCCGTGATGTTGGAGCCGCCTCCGTCACCGGGGCACATCCGCGCCGGGCCTTTGCCTTCCGGGTTCCCGAGATACGTCGGGGGATTGAACAGCGGCGCGAACTGATCCGTCTCCTGTGCATACTGGAGCGCGAGACGACGGATCTCCGGCGTGAAGTCGATCAGCTGATCCTCGGTCCGGCCCTGCAGATCGTACGGCGCTGGCCGGGTCGGGAAGGGCTGCGTCGCGGAGAGCACCTCGCCCGGAACGTCCGACTGCGGAACCGGCCGCTCGACGATCGGCCAGATCGGCTCGCCCGTCTCGCGGTTGAACGCGTAGAGGAACACCTGCTTCGTCGCCTGGAAGATGCCCGGAATCACCCGGCCATCCACCGTCACGTCCATCAGGATCGGCGCGGTGGGCGTGTCGAAGTTCCAGATGTCGTGGTGGACGAACTGGAAGTGCCACTTCCGCTCGCCCGTCTCGACGTCGAGCGCGATGAGGCTCGTGCCGAAGAGGTTGTCGCCCGGCCGGAAGCCGCCATAGTAGTCCATCGTGGCGCCGTTCGTCGGGACGTAGACGATCCCGCGCTCCGGGTCCGCTGACATCGGCGCCCACGACGATACGTCGCCCGTCCACTGCCACGCGTCGTTCTCCCAGGTGTCATGACCGAACTCGCCCGGGCGGGGAATGATGTGGAACTTCCACTTGAATTCACCCGTCCGCGCGTCGTAGGCGAGGATGTCGCCCGGCACGTTCTCGCGGCGCGTCTGGTTGTAGCCCTGCTCCGCGGAGTTGCCGACGATGACGACGTCGTTCACCACGATCGGCGGCGACGAGGAGGTGATGTAGCCGAGCGTGAGCGGCATGCCGATGTCGGCGTCGTACTGGAGACCCGAGTTCTCCCACGGTCCCCATCCGCGCACCAGGTCTTCCACGAGGTCGACGACGCCGGTCTCGGCGAAACCGTCCAGAGGAACGGGGCGACCCCAGTTCGGAAGCGGCGCGCCGGTCTTCGCGTCGAGCGCGTAGAGGAAGAAGGCCGGTGTGGTGACGTAGACGACGCCGCGACCATCGATCTCAGCGTACGCCACGCCCTTGCCGTAGCCAGCGCGCATCGAGTACTCCGACCGGAAGGTGTCCGGCTCCCGGTACGACCAGATCGTGGCGCCGGTCGTCGCGTCGATCGCCACGACGCTGCGGCGCTCGCCCGCGACCGTGTAGAGCACCCCGTCGACGTAGCTCGGCGTGGCCCGGGCGGTCGTGTTGCCAAAGCTCGCGCCGTTCCACTGCCAGGCGATCTCCAGGTTGTTGAAGTTGGATGCGTCGATCTCCGTCGCGGGCAGGTAGCGCGTATGCCCCGCGTCGCCACCGAGATACCGCCATTGCCCGCCTTCCGTGCCCGTCAACTGCGCCGACGCGATCGTCGGCACGACGGCGAGCGCGCCAAGCGCCAACGCAATTCGCGCCCCGACCTGCCGGAGTTGAACCGCCTTCAGGTCTCTTCTCATATCCCGGTTCTCCACTGAGGAATTTCCCGCACGCGGCGAGGACAAGATGCAGATACAGGATGCATTGTTCCGACGATCTTCGCCAGAGATTTGTTGAGCGGCGCCGCGCGGGGAACGGGCCGCCGGGGAACCACGAATATATTACCGGTCGCGAAAGAGGCAATCATGCCGCCACACGACGCAAGTCCAGCTCGATGCCAGCGACATGCACATCGCCGTGCCGTCGGGCATCTCCCGCTGCCAGACTTCCACATCCGCGGGAACGCGCCCCGGATGTGCCTGACTAATAAAGGGGGGTCGGCCGGTGGGGTCTCGGCCACGAAGGGGCGAGGTCTTGTGGGAACGAGAAACGGCCCTCCATGGTGAGGACTCAGCCGTGCCCGCCCTCAAGGATCAGCGGGGGTAAAATCGGCATTATCATCGGTCACCCGGAGAGCCGTTCCCTCTCGTCACTCGGCCCTCCGGTAATGAAAAATACGTGCCTGCGCGCAAGTCGTTGCAGTACAAAGAGATGACGTTTTTTGCCGGGTGTCGTGACCTGGGCAATAGTTGCCGGTCCGGAAGGAATTGCCGGGAAGAATGCGCCGAGGAAGGGTGGCGGAGGGAAGTGGGAACGGGGTCCGGACGAGCGAAGTGGGAGAGTCTGACGGCCTTCCGCTTCATGCCTCACTCTTCATCAGGATCTCGTGGCAGTCGCGTTCGGGTTCGCCGGGCGCGGGCGAGCGCTGGACGTACTCGCCGTCGGGTCCGAGGTCGAAGGCCAGGCGATTGTCGGCGAGCTGGGTGTCCAGGATATGGCGGAGGCGCTCGCGTATCGCGGCGTCGAGTACGGGGACGACGACTTCGATTCGATCGCCGAGGTTGCGTTGGCGCCAATCGGGGCTGCCGAGGAACGCTTCCGGCTGGCCGCCGTTGGAGAACCAGTAGATGCGGTCGTGTTCGAGGAACCGGCCGACGATGCTGATGATCCGGATATTGGCGCTGAAGCCGGGCAGTCCGGGCCGGAGCCGGCTGTGTCCGCGCACGATGAGGTCGATCCGAACGCCGGCGCGCGAGGCGCGATAGAGCTCCTGGATCGTGGTGGGGTCGTCGAGTGCGTTCATCTTCGCGATGATACGCGCCTCCCGGCCCTCCTCGCGATGCGCGACTTCCCGTCGGATCAGATCGTGGAACACGCGCCGCATGTTGCGCGGGGCGACGAGCAACCTCTCGTACGTCTGGTCCGGCGCGTGGCCGGTGAGCGAGTGGAAGAGCTGGATCACCTCCCGCCCGATGGCGGGGTCGGCCGTGAACAGGCCCAGGTCACTGTAGACGCGCGCGGTCCCCGCATGGTAGTTCCCGGTACCGACGTGGCAGTATGGATGGGGCCGACCGTTCTCCTGGCGGATGATGAGGAGAACCTTCGCGTGCGTCTTCAGGCCGACCAGGCCATAGGCAACGTGGACGCCCGCGTTTTCGAGGAGTTGCGCCAGCTCGATGTTATTGGCCTCGTCGAAACGCGCCTTCACCTCGACCAGGACGGCGACCTGCTTCCCCCGATCCGCGGCGCGCAGGAGGGCGCGAACGAGGGGCGAGTTCGGCGAGGTGCGATAGAGCGTCTGTTTGATGGCGACGACGCTGGGGTCGTCGGCGGCCTCATCGAGGAGGCGCTGGACGCTCGCGTTGAACGATTCGTACGGATGGTGGACCAGCAGGTCGCCGCCCCGGATGACGGAAAAGATGCTCTGGTCCTCCTCTGTCTCGCCCGCGAGCGCGAGTCGCGGCGGGACTCGCGGTTCCCACGGCGGGTAGCGGAGCGCGGGAACGTCGAGCGAGGCGATCTCGGCGCAATCGACCAGGCTCATCAGGCCGTCGACGCGGACGACGTCCACGGGGTGGAGCTCGAGCTCGCGCAGGAGGAGCCGGAGAATGTACTTCGGCATCCGCCGGCCGACCTCGAGGCGCACGACCGGGGCGGATCGCCGTTCGCGAAGCTCGCCCGAGATCATCGAGATCAGGTCGTCCGCCTCTTCCTCGAACCGGGCGATGTCGGCGTTCCGGGTCACGCGGAAGGGATTGACGCTGACGACGTGCATCCCGCTGAAGAGGGCGCCGACGTTGCGGGCGATGACCTGCTCGACCGGGACGAAGTGCCAGGGGTGTTCGGAATCGCGAACCCGCATCCACCGTCCGTGCGTCGTTGGCACCTTGACACGGGCGAAGTAGAGGGCCTCCCGGTCCGGATGCTTCATGCCGACCGCCAGTGAGAGGCTGAGGTTGGACACGAAGGGGAACGGGTGACCGGGGTCGACCGCGAGAGGCGTGAGCACCGGGTAGAGGTGCTCATAGAACTGGACGTCCAGCGCGGCGCGCTGGGCAACCGTCAGGTCGTCATAGTCCGAGACGACGATCCCGGCCTTGACCAGGTCGGCCAAGCCTTCGGGGTTCGTGGGGGTGGAAAAAAA
>CAZUVK010000169.1:0-4603 GCA_964623785.1 uncultured Gemmatimonas sp.
AGCGCCCCGGGTTCGCCTGGATATCCGCCAGAATCCGCCGGAGCGCCGCGATGGTGGCCTGGGTCTCCTCGTAGAGTGCGGGGTCGTCGATCATCCGCCCGATCGTACCGTCGCCGGATTCCATGCGCGACACCGTTCGCTCCACCACGGCCAGCGTCTCGCGCAGTTCCGCTATCGCGGGACCGACCTCCTCGATCTGCGGTTCGAGAGTCTCCAGGAGCGACGCAGTGCTCGCGGCCAACTTGCCCAGTTCACCGATTGTCGTGTCCGCCCGGGCAACCAGGCTCGGCACGCCGGCCGTCGCGTCGCCCAGTCGCGTGCTCAACTCCTCCAGGTTCCGACTCGCCTGCTCCACGTTCGCGAGGATCAGCTGCACCTGGCCACCATCGATAAAGACCGCCTCGACCTCTCCCGCCACCCGGCCAACCTGCGCGGTGGCGGTCGTGATATTCTCGGTCGCGGCGAGCACGTTCTCGGACACGTTCCGGTATACCTCCGTCTGCTGATCGACGAACCCGGTGAGCTGTTCGCTCATCGCCTGCACGTTCTCGATCGTCTCGCGAAGCTTGATCGCCGTCTCCTCCGTGAACGCGAGCTCGACGCGCTGGGCGAGCGTCTGCAGGTCCTCGGCGATACGCGCACCAACCGCCGTGAGCTGCGTGATGTCCGGAAGGGTGGCACCGGGCAGCACCGCCGGGAGCGCCCCTTCCGTGAACTCCAGGTCGGGGTAGGATGATCGCGACACGATCGAGGCCTGCCAGTCGCCGAAGAGCGACGCGGGCGCGAGAAGCACCCCCGGGTCCTGGGGCAGCTCGACGCGGGGCGAGACCTCCATCGACACGAGCACACCGAAACCGGCCTCGCCCAGCTCGATGCGCCCGATCCGACCCACCTGGACTCCACGGAACTTCACCGGGTTCCCCTGTCGCAGCTCCCCGACCTCGCGGAAGACCGCGGTGACGTCGACCTGAGGTTCACCCCACGGCCGGCCGCTCAACCAGAAAGCGCCGATTACCGTGAGGATGATCCCCAGGATCACCACGATCCCGACGGTGATCTCGTTCTTCAGCCTCATCGGGTCTCCCCAGTCGCTGATATGCTCATGTGCCCGCGGTCCCCTGTTCGACGAGTTCCGGCTTCCCTTCCATGAAACCGCGAACGATCGGGTTTGCGCTCTGGCGGATTTCCGCCGGGGTTCCCTCCTCCAGGACCCGACCATCGTACAGCATCGCGATCCGGTCACTCACCCGGTCAGCGCTCCGCATGTCGTGCGTGATGACCAGACTGGTGACCCCGAGCTCGTCACGCATCTTCAGAATCAACCGGTCGATGACCGCCGTGGTCACCGGATCGAGTCCGCTCGTCGGCTCATCGTACAGCAGGTACTTCGGGCGGAAGGCGATGGCCCGCGCCAGCCCCGCGCGCTTCCGCTGTCCGCCCGATAACTCGGCCGGCATGCGCGTCTCAAACCCATCCAGTTCGACGAGATGCAGCGATTCCTCGATCCGCGCGCCGATCTCGTCACGGGTGTAGCCGCCGTGCTTGATCAGACCCATCGAGAGGTTCTCGGCGATCGTCATCGAGTCGAAGAGCGCCGCGAACTGGAAGACGAACCCGACCTTCCGCCGCAACTCGTACAACTCTTCCCGCGGCAACGAAGGCACGTCCAGCCCGTCGACGCGGATGGTTCCCTCGTCCGGCGTCATGAGGCCGACGATGTGCTTCAGCGCGACCGACTTGCCCGATCCCGAGAAGCCCACGAGCGACAACGTGTCGCCCTCGGCGACCTTCAGGGTGAACCCCTTGAGAACAACTTTGGGGCCGAACGACTTGCCCACATCGATGAACTCGATCATTGCAGGAGCACCACGGCCCAGAACGCGTCGAAGACGAGGATCAGCATGCTCGAGATGACCACCGCCCGCGTCGTGGCGATTCCCACGCCTTCGGCGCCACCGCGCGTCGTAAAACCCTGGAAACACCCGATGATCGTGATGATCAGGCCGAACGAGGTCGTCTTGATCAGCGAATACGTGATGTCGAACGGCTCGTAGAAGAGCCGCAGGCCGCGGATGAACTCCTCGGCCGACATGTCGAGCAGATTGACCGCGGTAACCAGCCCGGCCATGATTCCCAGCGCGTTGGCGAAGGTGACGATGATCGGGAACATGAGCACGCCGGCGAGAACCCGCGGAACGACGAGGTACGCGATCGGGTTGTACGCGAGGGTCTCCAGCGCGTCGATCTGTTCGGAGACCCGCATCGTTCCGAGTTGCGCGGCGATGTTCGCCCCCACGCGGCCGGAGAGCGCGAGGCCGGTGAGGACCGGCCCCAACTCCAGCATCATCGTCTTGCCAACGAGCGTGCCAACGAAATAGAGGGGGATCGCGCCCGTAAAGGTGTATGATGCCTGTAGGGCCAGCACGATGCCCGTGAAGGCGGCCAGGAAGAGGGAGATCGGAATCGAATCGACCCCCAGCCGCCTCATCTGCTGGATGAGCAGAGGGCCCCACGTCGATACGTCCTTGACGCTCGCGCCGGTCTCGACGACGAATCCCCCGAAACGACCGAAGGCGGCGAGAACGCCGCCCGCGGCACGCCCCAGGGCGGCAATGGGTCGAATGAGACCGAACGCGATTCCACTCATTCCAGGGCGAACAGCTCCCCCCAGGCGTCGTCGTCGATGCGCATCCCCGTGAAGAAGCGGCCGAACTCCCCGTACCGGGCGCTCGCTTCGTCGTAGCGCATCTCCGTGACGATGCGCTTGAATTCCAGCGGATCGGCGGCGAACAGGGTGACGCCCCACTCCCAGTCGTCCAGGCCGACGGACCCGGTGATCACCTGGAAGACGCGGCCCCCATACCGACGGCCGGTGAGGCCGTGCTCCCGCATGAGTCGGTTTCGTTCCTCCACGCCCAACGCGTACCAGTTGTCCGGATCGGTACGCCGCTTGCTCATCGGGTAGAAGCTGATGTACCGCATCTCCGTCGGGGGACGCGGGTAGAGGCGTGTCTGGATGTGCGGGCTCGCGGCTTCCGCTTCGGCATGTTCGGCGAGGGCCTGTCGATACTCGGGCGAGTGGGCCTTGTGCTCGCGCGCGACCTCGGCGGTCGCGTGATAGAGTCCCGCTTCGGTGACGGCGAGGTAGTCGTAGTCGAGCCGGAGGAACCCACCCGCCGCCGAGCGCTTGACCCTGGACTGAACGGAAGCGAGCTCCTCGAGCGTCTCGCGGAAGTGGACGAGCATGAAGTCGGCGCCGCCGCCCGCGAGCCGAAACGCGGCGCTCCACCCTGCCTCCGGAGTGGTGAGCGCGGCGGCGAGGTCACGGGCCTCACCGGCGACTTCCGCGAGCCGTCCGGACTCGAGGGACCGGAGCCCGGCGTAGTCGACGGTGAACATCTGATGCAGCGAATACCAACCCTCAAGGGTCGCTGGCGGCAATGCTGACATGAACCGTCTCGATGGTCTCGGGTATGACGTGGTCAACGCCCCTTTGGCGTTTCCCGGTGCGAAGATAGCGGCTTCCGCGCGGACTGGGCAACCGGGAGCGGGACCGCGTGCCGCGCGTGCTCGACGGTTTGTGCGTCGTGCGCTTGCGACTCGCGACTTTTGCCCCGCCTCGTCCGGCGACTATATTGCGCCCGGCTCCGTCTTCCCAATTCACGCTCTGTACACATGACCGCAACCGTCGCGCACCCGATTATCATCCAGGGAGGTATGGGGGTCGGCGTCTCCGATTGGGTGCTCGCCAAGGCTGTATCCATGCGCGGTCAGCTGGGTGTGGTCTCGGGAACGGCGCTCGATTCACTCTTCGTGCGCCGACTCCAGGACGGCGATATCGGCGGGCACCTGCGGCGCGCGATGGACCATTTCCCGATCCCGGGCGTCGCGACCGAAATCCTGAACCGGTATTTCAACGACGAGGGACTGCCCGAAGGCGCGGCATACAAAGCGGTTCCGATGTACAAGCAGGTTGTGAGCCGCGTCCGGCATCAGCTCACCATGATGGCGAACTTCTGCGAGGTCTGGCTCGCGAAGGAAGGTCACGACGGCCTGGTTGGCATCAACCTGCTGACGAAGGTGCAGTTGCCCAACCTCGGGTCACTCTACGGCGCCATGCTCGCCGGGGTCGACTACGTACTCATGGGCGCCGGCATCCCGAAGGACATTCCCGGCATCCTCGACCGACTCGCTGAACATCGCGCCGCCTCGATTCGCCTGGACGTGGACGGCATCGGGCGCGACGAGGCCGAGTACCACACGTTCGACCCGCTCGAGCACTGGACCGAGACGTCGCCGCCGGCGATCCGCAGGCCATATTTCCTGCCGATCATCGCATCGAACAGCCTCGCCACAATGCTCGCCCGGAAGTCGAGCGGCCGTGTCGACGGCTTCATCGTGGAGGGACCGACGGCGGGCGGCCACAACGCTCCGCCTCGCGGCGACCGCGTGTTCAACGAACGGGGAGAACCGATCTACACCGAGCGGGACGAGGTAGACCTGCAGAAACTCCTGGAGATCGGCCTGCCTTTCTGGCTCGCCGGCGGGACCGGCGCACCCGACAAACTGGTGCAGGCGCTGGAGTCCGGCGCGGCTGGTATCC
>CAZUVK010000169.1:4613-8428 GCA_964623785.1 uncultured Gemmatimonas sp.
AACGAGTCCGGTATCCGCGCCGACCTGAAGGCGCGCGTTCTCCACGACGCGGCCCGCGGCCCGGTCGACGTGCTGACGGACGGTCGCGCTTCCCCGACCGGTTTCCCTTTCAAGGTCGTACAGATCGAAGGTTCCGTTTCCAGCCGGTCAGTGTACCAGGCCCGGGAGCGCGTGTGTGACCTTGGCTACCTGCGCACGGCGTACCGGACTGAAACCGGGAAGATCGGATATCGATGCCCGGCCGAACCCGTCGACACCTACGTCAAGAAGGGCGGCGAACTCGAGGACACGATCGGTCGGAAATGCCTCTGCAACGCGCTGATGGCCGATGTCGGCCATGGTCAGGTCCGCGACAGCGGCGCCATCGAGCAACCTCTGCTGACGAGTGGCGACGACCTCCAACGCATCGGAGAGTTCACGCTCGGGCGGACGGAGTACTCCGCCGACGACGTGATCGACTACCTGCTCTCCGCGCTGCCGCCGAAGACCGAGCCGAGACGCTTCTTCGAAGCCGCGGCGACAAGCTGAAACGTGCTTGAGGTAGCCCTGGCCGCGACCGGCCCGCCATGAGGCGCTCCTTAGCCGCCGAATTCAGTGACATGACTCTGGCGTTAGAATCACGGAAGAGGTAATATCGGGTGTCATTCCGGTCACGACGCGCGAGGGGGACTTCATGAAGAAGCACCGAAAATTCGCGAACAAACGACAGGCACCCGGTCGCCAATGGCACGTGCCGCCGCCGCTGATTCATGGACCCGAGACGCTCGAGGGCGCCGCGATCCTGAACGAGTGGTCCGATGGCGCGGCCGTGTTGCTCTGGCAGTCGTTCCGGGACGTCATGCTCTGGGCGACAACCGAACCGGAATCGCGCGCGGAAGCGTTCGCCCCGGGAACCCCCGTCACCAGGCTGGACACGCCGCGCGACCTCGTCGATGATCCCAACGGGCCGGAAGTGATGAAGGCCCTCGGCGCACTCAAGCAGCTGGTCGCCAACCCTGGCGAAGCGAAGGAAGAGCAGGTGTCCCGCGCGTGCCGGACACTCTCGGAATGGGCGGCCGCCAAGGGGAAGAACGGGACGGCGCTGGCGTTCGCGCAGAACGCCGCGCTCGCCGCGAGCGGCAACGCCGCGGCCGCCTACTGGGTCGCCACGATCGCCCGCCGGACGAACGATCACGCGCGCGCCGAAAGCTGGTTCCGCAGAGCCGTCGCGCTCGCACGGCAGAGCCGGGACTGGCGCATCTACTCCATCTCCTTCGGCGGCCTGGGCAACCTGTATTTCCGGCGGGGCAATCTGCCCGCCGCGCGCAGACTCCATACACGCGCGCTCCGCGGCGCCAGGCGCGGCGGAATGCGGCGGGAACAGGCCCTCGCGCTCCATGACCTGTTCGTCGTCGCGATCGATACGGGAAATTCGGGTGAAGCCGAACGACTCGCCCGCCAGGCGCTGGAGGCCTTCGGCAATCGCAGCCCGCGTCTGCACATCCTGGCGCACGACGTTGCCTACTTCTGGCTCGAACAGGGGCACTCCGCCCGCGCGCTCTCCGTGTTCAGGGCGGTGCTCACGCTACTCGAACGCCCGATCGACCGGCTCCTGGTGCTCGCCAACATCGCCCGCGCCGCCGGCGGTACGGGCGACCGGCCGATGGTCGACGCCGCCGTGGCAAGGATCGACAGCCTGATCATGGACCCGCAGCTCCGTATCGCCGCCGGCCGTGCCCTGCTCGAGGTCGCTCGTGGCTACTTCGCGCTCGGCTCCTACGACAGGGCCGAGGTCGCGGCCCTCGGATCGCTCGCCAGCGCAACGGAGTTCCGCGAAGCCAAGATTCAGTTCGCGGCCGAATCCCTCATCGGGGCGATCCGCGAAAAAGAAGCCGCAACCGTCGTCGAGAGCGTGCCGATCGAGGCTTCGATCGGTTACGGCGATGAGCTCGCCGCTGATTTCGTGAAGGCGCTTGAAACGATGGCGGGCGCGACTCCATGAGTCGCGCCCGCTTCACCGTCCTTCAACCGAAACAACTGTCCGGTGGTCTGGGTTATTCGCCGCTTCCGGATCCGAGCGCCGGGCTCTCGAACGTCTCGCTCGGAGCGGTCGGGTTCGCGTCGCAGGCGACGGCAACGACGACGAGCATGAGGGCGGCAAGGAAGTTGCGTGCGATCTTCATGAGGTTTCCGCGTCGGCTGGAGTTGGGTTCAGAAATCACCTTGTGCGAACAGTAGCTAGCCCATAGCATCGGCACGCACACCCCAACTACTTTATCTCGCTCCTTTCCGGCCTGATTTTGTGGATCAGCCCGGAGCGATCGCGCGGGCTCGTTGCCGTCACCCCGTCGGACACGCCCCCTTCACGTCGGGACCCTCCCTTCGCCAACCGCGTCCATGCCGCCCGCTGCCCCGGATGGCGGTGGCACGACCCGCTTGCTTCCAGCGAGACCGGGCGAGAGATTGTCGGGCGGAACCGACATCGTTCGCGGGCACGAAACCATGACCTACCAATCGATTAGGATCCTGTTGGTCGACGACCACGCCGTCCTGCGGGCGGGACTCCGTGCGCTCCTCGAGGCGGAGCCGGGGATGGAAGTCGTGGGTGAGGCCGGAACCGGAGAGGAGGGGGTCACCGCGGTGGAGTCCCTTCGTCCGGACGTGGTGGTAATGGATCTTTCGATGCCCGGAATCGGTGGCCTCGAGGCGACGCGCCGCATCGCGAAGATGGATCAGAATGCACGGGTGCTGGTGCTCACGATGCATGGCGAGGAGGAGCATCTCCTGCCCGTGCTGGAGGCCGGCGGCTCAGGGTATGTCAGCAAGCGGAGTGCGGACGAGGAACTGATCGAGGCCATCCGAACGGTGGCGAGGGGCGACGTGTTCCTGTATCCGAACGCGGCCAAACTGCTCCTGCAAGGGTTTCGAGGGAAGGGCGAACGAGGCGAGGAGGACCCGCTGAACAGGTTGACGGAGCGGGAGCGGGAAGTTCTGAGCTACACGGCGGAAGGATTCAGTTCGGCGGAGATCGGGAAGAAGTTGTTCATATCTCCGAAGACGGTGGATACGTACCGATCACGGATCATGGAGAAGCTCGGGCTCCACCATAGAAGCGAACTCGTCCGATTCGCCCTCCAGCAAGGGTTGCTCCGGGCGGAGTAGCCATCTCTCCCGCCGCTCGCGGGTCAATTTCAACAGACCAGGGATTGATGCAACGCGTGGTAGTCACGGGCGTCGGAGCGGTAACCGCGCTTGGAAATTCAGTTCCGGAAACCTGGAGACGCATTCTCGCTGGCGAGTCGGGTGTGTCACGGCTCTCAAGATTTGAGCCCGGCGACCTTCCGGAAACCATCTGCATCGCCGCCGAGGTAAAGGCATTCACACCGGAGCCGGCCGTCTCGCGACGGGAAGCGAAGCGAATCGATGCGTTCATCCAGTACGCGATGGTGGCGGCGGACGAGGCGTTGCGCGAGGCAGGGCTGGGCGGTCTGTCGCAGGTGCCGGACCCCGATGAAACCGGGGTGATCATAGGGTCGGGAATCGGGGGGATCGGTACGATCCTGGACACGGTCGCGCAGGTGGCCGAGCGCGGGTCGGGCAGGGTCTCTCCGTTCTTCGTGCCGGGAATCATCATCAATCTGGCGGCCGGGCAGGTGGCGATGCGGATTGGCGCCCGGGGCCCGAACTACGCGACCGTCTCGGCGTGCGCGACGAGCAATCACGCGATCGGCGACGCATTCCACACCATCAAGCGCGGTGACGCGCGGATGATGGTGGCGGGCGGCGCGGAGGCGGCGATCAACCGGCTTTCCTTCGCGGCATGGTAACCCGCGAAG
>CAZUVK010000170.1:0-8314 GCA_964623785.1 uncultured Gemmatimonas sp.
GTCATCCGCAGCGGCCTCCCGATGTTGGCGCCGAACGCACACGCTTCGACGCGAACGTGCATGGGCCCGGACACGGCGTATGGAAGCGTAATCGAGGGTTCCGCGCCACGAGACCAGGTGCCCCAGTTTTCGCTCTCGTAAAAGCCGTCCAGCACCGCGCGGCTCCGAGCTTCCGCCCTGAAATCCACTTCGATGGGTTCGCCGGACCACGCTCGCGCCCGGAGGTCGGGCAATGCCCCATCCGACTGGCAGATCTGTCTGCCGTCCAGCACGATCCCCTCGATTTCCAGGTCGATCCCGTCGCGGACGGGGGAGAGGTCGCCGATGTCCAGTGGTGTCGCGAAACGGTCCCAGACCGGTACGGGGATGACGGCCACGGGGAAGTCTTCGCCCATCGCCTTCCGCACGAGCTTCGCCGCCTGCTCGGAGAGGGTGATGGCGCGACCGTGTCGGCGAAAGACGTGGCGCCAGTCGGTACGTGGATCGGCTCCCCATTGCTCGTCCGGGATCGACTCGAATTCCCACGCCAGTACCGACGTCGTGGGACAACGCAGATCCACGGGGCACCGGTGCGGAGGGGCAAAGCAGAGGAAGAGGGCGTTCTCGCCCCGAACGGACAGGGCTTCGTATAGGGGATCCACCTCTCTCTCGGGATCCTCGACCACGTGAACCGTCCCGAGCCGCTCCAGCACGCTCCGGAACCCCCGCATCACGAAATAGTAACTGTAGTCCGACTCACCCAATCGGCCAGGGAGCAGGTCGATTGGAGTCGGCTGATAAAGGATGAAGTTCATCGGCCGCACCGCGCCGCGCGAGGGGCCTTCCGTTCCCGCACGGCCCATGGCAGCCAGCCCGGCGGGGGCCGCCGAGGGACTGGAGGGAAACGGACCGATCCGGAGCGCCCGGCCGTCAGGCGCCGCGATCCCACCCGCGACCTCGCTTGAATCGTTCAAGCCCAATCCCTCACGCATTGACATGTCGGTACACCTCGGCCGTGTTCAGGACCGTGGCGTCCCAGGAGTATCGGCGCGCAATCACGAGCGAACTCTGGCGAGCGCGGTCGCGCCATTCGTCGTCTTCGAGCAGGCGCCGGATCGCGGCGGTCAGCGCCTCCCGGTCGAGCGGGTCGACGAGGAGAGCGGCACCCTCGGCAACCTCGGCGAGCGACGAACCGTTCGACGTGACGACGGGAACGCCCGAGGCCATCGCCTCGACGACGGGAAGGCCGAAGCCCTCGTAGAAGGAGGGATACACGAACCCTCGCGCGCCGGAGATCAGATGCGGTAGCGTGGCGTCGGCCACGTACCCGATGTACTTCAGCCATCCCTCGCCCGCGAGCCGCCGGATACGCTGATGCGTCTCCCCGCTGTTCCAGCCAGGATGCCCCGCCAGAACAAGGGGATACTCTGCCTTGAGCGCGGGCGGGAGCGCGGCATAGGCGGAAATGATCCCATCGATGTTCTTGCGAGGCTCGATCGACGCGATACACAGCGCGTACCGGCCGTGATGGAGTCTGAGGCCGGCCAACACTGGCGCGGTCTCCTCCGAATCCCTGCACCTGAACTGCGGCCCGACGCCGAGATGAACGGCGCGCACCCGATCCGGGGGCCAGCTCAGCAGCTCGACGATCTCTCCCCGGATGAATTCCGAATCGGCGATGAGGAAGCTGGCCCGTTCGATGGTCTTCTCGATCGCCCGTTTCAGCGTATCCACCCGAACGGCTGGGTGAAACTGCGGGAAGCGAAGCACCGACAGATCGTGGATCGTGGCGATGGACCGGCCCGGAAAGTCGGGGATGGTGAAGTTCGTTCCGTGAAACAGGGTATTCGGAAGCGTTCCGTACGCACGGGTTTGCCGGACCTCCTGCCCGATCCGGTAGAGTCGGTGGACAGGCCGAAGCAACGTCTGGAGCGCCGAGTTCCGGGGCATGCGGCTACGCGGCGTCGTGACCCGCCGCGCCTCGATATCCGTGATCCACGCCCCGTTCGCCGCGAACCGAACGAGGCCCATCCCCGGAACGCTCGGGAGGCGACGGGCCAGTTCCAGCGCATAGTTTCCGATACCGGTCAACGGCGGTGCCACGGGGTCGACGTCGAGGATCACGTCGACGCCAGCCGGAGCGCAAACGGGGGCAGGAGCCGTCAACGCACCTGCTCCATGGCGACGGGGCGCCGCTCGATTCGCTGCTCCAGCGACTCGGCGAACCGGTTGGCGATTACCGTCCAGCTGTACTCGTTCTCCGCGAGCGAGACCGCCGCGGCGACGACATCCGTGCACGAGGCAAATCCGTCGTCCAGTAGCTCCGTCACGCGGGTCCCGAAATCTTCCAGATCGGCGATGAGGAGGTGCTCACCCGGCGTCACCTTGAGCCCCCGCGCTCCAAGCGGCGTGGACAGCACGGGAGTGCCCGCGGCGAAGTAGTCCAGCATCTTGAGGTTCGTTCCGGACCCGCTGATCATGGGGTTCAGCGCCAGGTCCGCGCAGCCCAGCAACAGATTCTTCTCACCGTCCTCAACGACGCCGGTCACGACTACATTCCGCGGCGGCAACGCGTACTCGAACGGACCGCCGACGCTTCCCACGATCAGGAATACGACCTCCGGCAGCCGTTCCGCGAGCCGGAGGATCTGCTCGACCGCCTCGAGGTTTGGCTGATGCCAGCTTCCCAGGAAGACCGCGACCGGCCGGACGCCGAATCCGAGCCGGTCCTTCAGCGAGGCCCGATCGCCAGGTGGGAAGTACTTCGTGGTTCGTAGGTCGACGCCATTGGGCACCTCCAGCCGCTCGGCCGCCGTTGCGCCGTAGATCTCGCCGAGTATCTCGAGGTCCCGCGCGGAGCACCCGTAGACGAGTTCGGCCGATCGCCAGCACTCGGCCTCCGCCCGTTCCGTCGCGCGTAAGAGTGGGGCGGCCGCCGCGTAGGATTCCAGTATCCTCCGCTTCAGTTCCAGTTCGACATTGTGCGCCTCGTACCAGAGGGGTACGTCCGCCGCCGCCGCCCGGATGGCACCCAGTGTGTAGGGATGCGAGGCGACGACCGCGCGAGCCCCGTCGACCGAGTCGAGCAGCGCTCGCCCGTACGCGGGCGTGAGCGCGTGCAGGAGGAGCATGGCGACGTCGGTCACGGGAAGGTTCCCCGCGGTTCGGCTCAACGCCTGTTCCCGCTCCTCGTGCTCGGCCGACCTCGGCACCCTGACCTCCCAGAGCCCCGGCGCGACTTCACGACGCTGTTCGGGCTCGTGCGGGGCCCCCAGCGAGATGATGTGGACGTCCCGATCCCGGGCCAGTTCGCGGTAGAGGTGGAAGACACGCGCCTGCCCGCCCCCGCGCGGCGGGTAGACGGGAAAGGTCGTCGTCACGACCAGCCTTTTCCTCCGTTGCTTGCCGGGGCGGGGCCGTGTCGCCCCTTCCCTTCCCGACCCACTGAGCAGCGTGGTCACGACCCGGTCCCAGGTAATCGTCTCGGCGATTCGACGTCCGGCAATGCCCATCCGTCCGGCTTCCGATCGATTTCCGCAGATGTGATCGATGCGACTGGCGATCGCTTCTGGATCCGGAGGCACGCTGTATCCCGTCTCCCCATCTCGGACGAACTCGTTCACGCCCCCCGAGTCGGTAGCCGTGATGACTGGCTTCGAACTCATCATCGCCTCGATCGTGACGAGGCCGTAGTCCTCCTCGAAGGGAACGTAGAGCACCGCCAGGGCGTCAGCGTACAGGTCCACCAGTTGCGCGTCGTTGACGAAGCCCAGGAAGCGGATTCGCGAATCGCCGGCGGCAAGCTTCCTCAGGTGTCGCTCCTCGGGGCCAGTTCCCGCGATCAGGAGTGGGATGTCCGCCTTGACGAACCGCATGGCGTCAATGAGCATCGCCACGCGTTTGGGGCCATCCAGGCGGGCTACGGTGAAGAGATACTCGTCGCCGCCGCAACGGAAGCCGTCGAGCCCGGACGGATGGGGACATACACCCACGTCGCGGCTCGGCGGGAAGTAGTGCTCGCGCCGACGCACCGTTTCAGAGATCGCGGCGTAGGTGCGGACCCGCGACGGAGCCAGGCCCACATCATCGAGGAAGTGGATGACCTCCCGGGCGACCGGGCCCGGGAAGCGGAGCGCTTCGGGATCCCGCTCCATCAATTCGCGCAACCGGGCGAAGAACTCGGGCAGACGTCCGTGCGCGGTCGGATCCCCGCTCAACCCGCGCATGGTGGTCCGCAGCTTCTTCAAGCCGGGGGAGGGTGCCGCCACCGAGGGAAGTCCGGTCAGGTGGTAGGTGTCGTAGAGGCCTCTCAATTTGTGCTGCAGGTACAACGTCTGCGCGGGGTGCCTTACCATCCACGCCGGATATTTCGTGGTGATCACGACGTCAAAGTGAGACAGGTCCAGCGCCGAGAAGGACTCGTACGAGGCGATCAGGCTCGGAAAGTCACTCTCGGGTGACGGGAGTTTGATCAGCTCGCCATGGTGTGGCGTGCTCCCGTTGACATAGCGGTGAAGCGTCGAGAACAGGCTCTCCGCGCCGCCCACGGCGAACGGCACCGGACTGGGTGCGACGATCGCGATATCCATCAGGACGGGATGGGCCTGAGTTCGGAACGCACCCGGTACTCCTCGCTCCGACCTATGCTCTGAATGACGGCCGCCCGGTCCAGTTCGTTTGTCGCAAGACCGTCGAGGTAGTACGCGGCTCCTTCCTCGTCCGGGGATCTGTTGAGGAGCAACCCGTATACGGCGTCGATGAACTGACCATCGTCCATCTCGCTCGTTTCGAGATGGGCAAGGGTGGCGTCGACATGCGACGGGTCGCCGGTCTCCTCCGTCGGCACCGTCCGGGCAAGGGCCGTCACCTCGAACAACCATTCGTCCTTGAGTCGCACCGAGAGAGTGGAGAATCCCGCCCGGTCGAGGAACGTCTCCAGCGAGACGCGGGTGAACGACGTCAGATGGTAGTCGCCCGTGTAGGCTTGTGTACCGAAGAGGCACTGCATCAGCTCCTGATGCCGGTCGAACGATTTCGACCGACGGAAGAGATTGAAGAGCCCCTCCAGACTGGGCACCCTCAGCCTCAGGATACCGTTTGGCTGGAGCAGCCGGTGCCAGGAGAGCAGCACGGCCTCCGTCGACGTCCTGGGCAGATGCTCGAGCACGTCGATGGCCAGGATTTCCTCATAATACTGGCCGGGGAGCATTGCGAGATCGGTGATGTCCGCCACCAGGTCCGGCTCATGGAACGCCTGCAGGTCGACGTTCAGGAACCCTTCGCGGCGATCGAATCCGCAGCCCAGGTTGAGGCGCCGGGGAAAGCTCGCGTAGTCAAACACTTCGTTCACGTGGCGCTCCCGGTGATGGCATGGGTGATATCGTCCCACCTGATGTTCATTTCGAAGTACCGGTCCCGCGCGTTCGTGCCCAGTTCCCTCGCCCAGGTCGGCCTGGCATGGAGCGAGTCGATCGCGTCGGCGATGGCCGCCGGCGTAGGCTCGGTGATGAGCCCGGTCTCCTCGTGGCGGACGAACTCGGTCGGCTCGCCGGAGTCCTTGCAGGTGATGACCGCCTTGGCCGAGAGCATGGCCTCCAGCGTCACGTACCCGTAATCCTCGTCGAAGGGACCGAAGAAGACGCCAAGCGCGTTCGCGTACCAGCCAACCAACTCATCGAAATCGATTCGTCCGATGAGTCGCACGCGATCGCCCACCCCCAGCTCTGTGATGAGGCTCTCCAGCTTTTCGCGTGACCCACCTTCCCCGGCCAGGACGGCGGCCACGGGCGAGCGAACCAGCGCCATCGCCCGGATCAGCAACGCCTGCCTCTTCAGCTCCTCCAGGCGGCTAGGGAAGAAGATGTACGGCAATGGATCGGCGCACCGGAACCGGTCGGCGTGTGCTGGCGGGTGATAGATCGGCGTGGAGGCGATGCCGTTGTGCTCACGCAGGCGCTCGCTGACACGCCGCGCGATCGTGTAGACCGCGCGAGCACTCCGCAGGTGCTCGTTGTCCAGAGCGATGGCGTCCCGACGCAGGCGTATGGCATCAGGGTCATCGTCCGAGCCGCCGTAGGCGGTGCCATGCAGATCGTAGACGGCGCGGTGCTGATGCAGTAGCCAGACGATTCGATTGGGATGCCGCAGGCAGTACGTGGGAAACCTCAGGCAGACGACCGCGTCAACGTGGCCAACGTCGAACTGGTCGAAACGCTCGCCGGCCCACGTCTCCATCGTGCGAAGGACCTCGCTCGGAGGATGGAATCGAAAGGGTAGCGTCACGAGTTCCGCACAATGCCCGGCCTCCCGCAACGCCGTGATCAGCCCCGCGGCCAGCGTTTCGGCGCCACCGTGGATGAACGGAGACTGCGTGTTGGCTACGGCGATCCGCATGGCTCAGCGCGCGAGGTTCCGTGATTCCGACCGCCGCTCAGGCCGCCCCGAGAGCGCGGCCTCCGAGAGCTCGGCGGCCATCGCTGACAGGGCCGACGCCTCTCGCGAGACGGCGTGGGCCTGCTCCAGCCGGGCGGAGAGCACGGCGATCTGTCGCTCGGTTCTCTCCAGTCGGCCCTCCACCGTATCAAGCGTCGACCGGACGCCCACTTCAGAGCGGTGCACCGCCTCGGCGAGCCGGGGCAGTCTGAGCATGTGGTTGCACCAGGCCGCCAGGTAGCCGATCAGCGGCAGACGGCGGACGCGGCGGTAGACGAGAGACCCCCGTAGTCCCGATATCGGAACGGCCTTCGCGCGGCCCTCCGCAGAATACCGAAGCCGTCCAAGTATCTCCACCCTGTCGATTCCCCCCGCCCGGAGCGCCGCCAGGTAGTGTTCGTAGCCACCGGTATCCGGCGCGCGTCGGAGCACGCCGATATAGGCATTGCGCAGGAAGTCCTCATCGCCGAAACCCAGGAAGTCCCCTAACGCGTACGATTCCCGGACTTCGATGCGATTCGGGCGCGGAGTTGAGCGAGCGAGTTCATCCGGCGCGTCTATGTAGAGGTTTGGGCGTGACTCGGCCGACACGGGTCCGCCTCCGCGGGCATGCACTTCCTGGCGGACCAGCCGCATCAGCGCGTCCACGTCGATGCGTTCGCCCGCCGCGCGAGGAGTCGTGGGGTAGGTCATGTGTCGCTCCATCAATGCGCGACTACCGCCTCGAACGCCTCGAGCGTCCGGGCCGCCGCGCGTTCCCATGAATAACGTCTCGCGCGCACGTTTGCCGCACGGGCGAGCTCGTCCCGGTACACGCGATCCCTGATCAGGCGAAGCATCGCACCGTGGATCGCGTCGATCGAGAGCGGATCGACCAGCAGTCCCGCCTCTCCCGCTACCTCAGGCATCGAGGCCCGGTCGCTCGTGATGACGGGCTTGCCGAAACCGAAGGCCTCCACGAGCTGAAGCCCGAAGCCTTCGTAGAGAGAAGGCGCCACCAGGAAGTCCGCGCCCGCGTACAACCCGCGGAGGGTCTCGTCATCGAGGCCTTCCCGTACCTCGATCCTGGCGGCGAGCGGGGATTCCGAGATCGCCGCGCGAATGCGACGGTCCTTCCACCCCGGGTTTCCGACAATTACGAGGCGGTGCCCCACTTCATTCGTCGCATGCAGCAGGGAGAACGCGCCGATCACCCGTTCGAGATTCTTGCGCGGCTCGAAGGTGCCGACGAACAGCATGTATGCCTCGCTGTCGGACGGGAACGTCGGCGTGTCGCCGGACAGCTCCGACGCTGGCGGGATGACTCTCACTCGGGGAGCGGCGTCGGGAAAGAACTCGGAAAGATCCCGTCGCGTGGAATCGGAATCGGCGATGATGGCGGCCGCGATCCTTACGGCCCTCGGCATCAGCATCCGCTCCGCGACCCGGCCGGTCCACCGCATCGTCTCCGGTACCCGGAGCCAGGCCAGATCGTGGATCGTGACGACCGCGGGCACCTCGCCCAACCCCCTGGGGAGATGGTGTCGCGGCGACCAGAATACGTCCGCGCCGTCCTGCCTGGCCCATCGTCCGAAGTTGAGTTGCGCGAACGGGGTGCCCAGAGCGCCGCCGCGCAGGGATCCGTGACGAATCGAATGGGATACGGACAGCGAGAGGGACGGCAACGGGCGATGGCTGTACAGAAGGAACGTGTGATCCGAACCGGGCCAGGCGCGGAGCAGCGCACCCGTGTAGCGCCCGATTCCGTTGGTGGGCGTGGATAGCGGCCGGGCGTCCACTGCGATCCGCATGCGAAGCCTACCCAATGGAACGCACCCGGGGCGCGGAAGGAACTGCCAGCGGAGCCCCGGCCGCAACGTGGTCGTGGTGGGTATCGGGACCCGACGGGCGCGGGCGCGGCCTG
>CAZUVK010000171.1:0-905 GCA_964623785.1 uncultured Gemmatimonas sp.
GTGGACCTCGCCGTGCGCGGGCACCTGACGATCCGCGCGGAGGCCAAACCGCGGTTCTTCGGGATCGTCAGCCGCGACGAGATTGTGTTCCGGCGGAGGAGCTCGGGCGGGAAAGGCGCCCTCGCACCGCACGAGAAGCGACTTCTGGACGGGCTCTTCGAGCGAGGCGACGAGGTGGGGTCCGTCGACCTCACGAACGAATTCTACACGCATATCCCGAAGATCCGGAACGCCCTGTACGACAGTCTGGTGGCGGACGGCCACTTCGACGCGTCGCCGGAGAAGGTCCGAAGCCGATGGGGGGTCGCGGGGGTCGTCGCCGGCATCGCGACCGGGGCGCTGGGGATGGCGTGGATGAGCTGGCGAGGGGTGCCGCCGCCGGCCGTGACCCTCGTTCCGGTACTCGCCGGGATCGTGACGGCCGTGCTCTTCCTGGCGTTCTCGCGCGCCATGCCGCGCCGGACGGACAAGGGCGCGGTCGCGCGCCAGTGGGCGCTCGGGTTCCAGGAGTTCGCGCGGCGGGTGGAGGGTGAGCGGCTCGCGGAGTCCGCCGCCGAGGCAGACCTCCGCCAGGAGTTCGAGGCGCTGCTGCCGTACGCGATGGCCCTGGGCGTCGCCAACGAGTGGGCGCGGAAGTTCGAGGGGATCTACGATCGGGTAGGGCCGGCCTGGTACGTCGGATACAACGCCAGCGACGGGTTCTCGACGCGGTCGTTCCAGCAGAGCCTGTCCAGTTCGATGTCAAAGGTCGGGGAGACGATGGTTTCGTCACCGCGTTCGTCGAGCGGGTCGGGTGGCGGCGCTGGACGGCGACGGTGGTCGGTCTGATTGGCGTTTTGATTATCGTGCGGCCGGGTGGCTCGACGTTCAGCTGGTGGGCGCTGGTCGGCATCGGCTCGGTGCTG
>CAZUVK010000171.1:915-6025 GCA_964623785.1 uncultured Gemmatimonas sp.
GGTGGGGGCGGGGGCGGTGGGTCGTGGTGAGAAGAGTGAAGGGAGAAGAGAGAAAGAGGTGTAAGGTAGGCTTCTGGCGGCTGGAGCGCTGAAGAGCCACTCCTTTCCGCGCCGGTTCCCACTTGCGCCACCCGCCTCGCCGCCATATCATACAACCAAATGGTTGCATTATCTGGAATCACCGATGCAGAGGTCGACCGCCTCTTCCGCGCCCTCGCTGACGGGACACGACGCGACATCGTGGCGCGCGTCCTTACCGGGGACCAGACGGTTTCCGCGCTTGCGGCCCGGTATGAGATGTCGTTCGCCGCGGTCCAGAAGCACGTCGCGGTACTGGAGGGAGCGGGGCTGGTCACCAAGTCGCCACGGGGGCGGGAGCGGATCGTCCGCGGCAACCCCGAACGCATCGCGCGAGCACGCGACGTGCTCACCCGGCTCGAGGGCCTGTGGCGGGCCCGATTCAACCAACTCGATACCGTGCTCTCCGAGCCCGGCACCAGGGAGTAGACCATGCCGATCACATCCGTGACGTCCGATCCGGAAGCCCTCACACTCACCGTCGTTGGCGACTACCCCGTTCCGGTCGAGCGCCTGTGGGATGCGTGGGCGGACCCACGCCAGTTGGAGAGGTTCTGGGGGCCTGAGACGTGGCCCGCCACCTTCACGCGCCACGACATGACGGTCGGGGGAGAGTCGCAATACCACATGACCGGGCCCGACGGTGAACAATCGCGCGGCTGGTGGCGGTTCATCGCGGTGGAGCCCGGGCGCATGTTCGAGGTCGAGGACGGCTTCGCGGATGATGAGGGTCGTCCGAACGACGAAATGCCGACCATGCGGATGGTCTTCACCTTCGAGGGCACTTCAACGGGTTCGCGCTTTGTCGGCGTGACGCACTTCCCGAGTATCGAGGCGATGGAGCGCCTGGCGGAGATGGGGATGGTCGAAGGGATGCGGTCCGCGCTTGGGCAGCTGGACGGGGTGCTGGCGGGCGACTGATACGATCATGGTGGGGGTGGGAGGCGCCGGTCCTGTCGGAGGCGCTCCCTCTCATACCGGAGAACTGCTGGAACAAGGGACCGCGAAGAACGCGGAGAACGCGAAGTACGCGCGGCCCGCCTCCCGACGCGGCGAAACCTTCGCGTTCTCCGCGTTCTTCGCGGTCCCTTGTTCCGGCAACCTCCGCTCCGAACCCCTCACCGCATCCCCACCAGGATCTCCCCCGCCGCGGTGGCCATCACCCGATAACTCCGCAACGCCGGACACTCGTGACGAATCGGCTCGCCGGACTCCAGCGCGAACGCGAACCCGTGCAGCGGGCAGAGCACCCGCCCGTCGCCGATCAGCCCGTCCGCGAGCGGTCCGCCCGCGTGCGAACACGCCGCCTGCAGCGCGAAGAGCCGCCCGTCCCGCGTCCGGAAGACGGCGACCTCCTCGCCCTCCACGCGGAAGGTTCGCCCCTCGCCGGGCGGGATCAGGTCCACGTGCCCGACCCGCCACATCCGATCCGGTCCCGGCACGCCATCCGCCTGCCGGTCATCCCCCGAAACGAGAGTCGCGTCGGTGCTCATGAGTCCACCACCGTCGCGAACTGCCGCGGATGGACCGGCGTGTCCGCCTCGAGCCACGGATCCGTGTACGCGTCGATCGACGCCTGGAGCGCCTCGTCGAGCCGCGCGGCGATCCCTTCCGAGTCGTGCATCACGATGGCGCGGATCGTCTCGATCCCCATCCTCGGCACGAACGAGTACGTCCGCTCCAGGTAGTTCGCGTGCTCGCGGTAGTACTGGATGAACCGGCCGCTGTAGAGGAGCACCTCGTCGTGCGTGTCTACCACCGCGAGCAGGTCGCCCTTCCGGACGTGCGCGCCGCCCGCGCCGCCGACGTAGATCTCCCACCGCCCGCCCTCGACCGCCACGACCCCGAGGTCCTTGATCAGCGCCTCCGAACAGTTCCGCGGGCACCCGGTGACCCCGAGCTTGAGCTTGCCCGGCGACTCCAGCCCCTTGAACCGTTCCTCCATCGCGATCCCCAGCGCCGTGCTGTCGCCGAGTCCGAATCGGCAGAACTCGATGCCGACGCACGTCTTCACCGTGCGTATCGACTTCGCGTAGGCGTGGCCGGAGCGCATCCCCAGATCCCGCCAGACGTCGGGTAGCTGCTCCTTCCGGATGCCGAGCAGGTCGATCCGCTGGCCGCCCGTGATCTTCACCATCGGGACGGCGTACTTCTCGGCGACATCCGCGATCGCGCGGAGCTGCGCCGGCGTGGTGACACCGCCGGAGATCCCCGGCACGACCGAGAACGTGCCGTCCTTCTGCACGTTTGCGTGGACCCGGTCGTTGATGAACCGCGCGTCCCGCTCGTCCTCGTACTCCGCGCCCCAGACCGTCTTGAGCAACGACGCGAGACCCATCTTGCTCTTCGGGTCGTCGCGGCCGTCGGCGAGCGCGGCGAACACGGCGGATACGCTCCGCAGCTCCATCTCGTGGATCGCCGCGATCAGCTCGGGTTTCGGGAGGGGGATGGCCGGCACGTAGTAGTTCGCCGACGGGTCCTCCTCCGCCGCGCCGCCGCAGGCGAAGTCGAGGACGGCCTGGACCTGCGATTTGCACGAACCGCAGCCCATCCCCGCGCGGGTCGCCTCGCAGAGCGACTTCATCGTGCGGCAGCCGTTGCCGACCGCGGCGACCAGCTGGCCCTTCGAGACGCCGTTGCAGTTGCAGATCTGCGCGTTGTCGGGGAGGGCGTCGACGCCCGGGGGGTCGCCGTCGCCCGTCGCGGGGAAGAGCAACTCCGCGCGGCGGTCCGGCGCCTCTCCCCCGCGATCGAAGAGCTGGAGCAGCTGCGCGCCGGGGGTCGTGTCGCCGATCAGGATCGCGCCGGCGATCCGGTTCTCGCGGACGAGCACCTTCTGGTAGATACCCTTTGTCTCCTCGGAGTACGAGACCACCTCGTCGTTGTCGCGGGCCGTGTGATCGCCCATGACGCTGAGGTCGATCCCCATCACCTTGAGCCGGGTCGCGACGCGGGACCCGGTGTAGAGCGCGTCCGGGTTGGCGCCCGTCAGCCGATCGGCGAGGACTCGCGCCTGTTCCCAGAGCGGCGCCACGAGGCCGTACGTCTGGCCTCGATGCTCCACGCATTCGCCGATCGCGTGGATGTGGCGGCTGTTCGGACTGCGCAGGTCGTCGCCGACGATGATCCCGCGATGCACGTCCAGGCCGGCGTCCTTCGCCAGGTTGGCGCGCGGGCGGATCCCGGCGGACACCACGACGAGGTCGCAGTCGAGCGTCTCGCCATCGGCGAACTGGAGTCCGGTGACATGGTCGTCGCCCAGAACCGCTTCCGTCTTCCTGTCGAGAAGGATCCGGAAATCCATGCGCTCGAACGAATTGCGGAGGACTCCACCGCCGGGCGCGTCGACCTGCAGCTCCATCAGGTGAGACTTCAGATGGATGACATTCACCTCGGAGACACCGAGTACCTGAAGCCCGCGGGCCGCCTCGAGCCCAAGCAGCCCGCCGCCGATGACCGCGGCCTTCTTCGCGGATTCCGCGGCGCGGATGATCCCGTCACAGTCATCGATCGTGCGGAAGACGAAGACGCCGGATTTGAACCGGCCGGCCTCGTCCCGCATCCCCTTCACGGGCGGCACGTAGGCGTCACTTCCCGTGGCGAGCACGAGTTCATCGTAGTCGTGCGCGATGCCGGTGTCGTCCACAACGAACCGGGACGCGCTGTCGACCAGGACGATCCGCCGGCCGGCGTGGAGGGTAACCTCGTTCTCCACATACCACTCGAGCGGGTTGATGAAGATGTCCTCCACCTTCTGGCTCCTGGCGAGCACGTTCGAGAGGAGGATGCGGTTATAGTTGCCGTATGGCTCGTCGCCGAAGACGATGATGTCGAACCTGTCGCGCCCGCCACGGGCGATGACTTCCTCGACGAATCGGGCGCCGGCCATTCCGTTGCCGATGACAACGAGGCGCTGTTTGGCTGGTGTCATGATCATGCCGCTTCTCCATCACGCGACGGGGGTATGATTCGGACCGCGCAGAGCTTGAACTCGGGCATGCCGCTGACCGGGTCGAGCGCGGGATTCGTGAGTCTGTTCACCGAGCCTTCGCCGCCCCAGTGGAAGGGGACGAAGATCGTGTCCGCCCGGAGGCGGGGGGTGGTTTCGACCTCGAACCGCGCCGTTCCGCGCCGGGTCGCGAGGGTGACGGACGAGCGGTTGGCGAGGCCGAAGCGGCGGGCGGTCGCGGGGTGCATCTGCGCGATTGCCCGTGGCGCGGCGCGGTCGAGCCGGTCGACGCGCCGGGTCTGGGTCCCGGTCTGGTAGTGCGCCGCGAGCCGGCCGGTGGTGAGGAAGAGCGGGAACTCGGCGTCGGGTTCCTCGGCCGCGACGCCCGGCACGGTGGCGAGGAAGCGCGCGCGGCCGGTCTGCGTGGGGAACCCGTCCGCGAAGAGGCGGGCCTCGCCGGGCTCGGATTCCGACCGGCACGGCCAGAAGACACCGCCCTCCCGGTCGATCCGATCGTACGTGATGCCGCCGTAGTCCGCGCGAGAGCCGGCCGTCACGCGGCGGATCTCCTCGAAGACATCGGCTGGCGAGTCGAAGGCGAACTGGTGTCCGGAGCCGAGCCGGTCCGCGAGCGCCGTGATGATCTCGATATCGGTGCGCACCCCGGCGGGCGGGGGGAAGGCGCGTCGGCGGCGGATCACGCGGCCCTCGAGGTTGGTCATGGTCCCCTCCTCCTCGGCCCACTGGGCGGCGGGGAGGACCACGTCCGCGAGGGCGGCGGTCTCGGAGAGGAAGAAGTCGCTCACGACGAGGAGGTCGAGGTTGCGGAGCCGGTCCTCCACGGTGCGCGCGTCGGCGGCGGAGACGACGGGGTTCGCGGCGAAGACGAGGAGCGCGCGGACGCGGCCGGGGTCGCCGAGCGTCGAGAGCATCGTCTGCGCGGAGAGGCCGGGGCCTGGGAGGCTCGACTCATCCACGCCCCAGGCGGCCGCGACGGCGCGGCGATCGGCCGGGTCGCGGATGTCGCGGTACCCGGGGAGCTGGTCGGCCTTCTGCCCGTGCTCGCGGCCGCCCTGGCCGTTC
>CAZUVK010000171.1:6035-6959 GCA_964623785.1 uncultured Gemmatimonas sp.
CCCTGGCCCGTGACGCACCCGTAGCCGCTCGACGGGCGGCCGACGGCGCCGACCGCCAGCGCGAGGTTGATGTACGCGCCAGTGTTCTCGACGCCACGCGTCTGCTGCTCTGGACCCCGCCCCGTGAGTGCGATGAACGACCGCGCCGTGCCGATCGCCCGCGCGACCTCCAGGAGCTTCGCCTCGGGGACGCCCGTGATCCGCTCGACCCGGCCGGGCCAGTAGCCCGCGACGGCGGCCCGGAGCCGCTCGAATCCTTCGGTGCGCGCCGCGATGTACGCGGTGTCGACCAGATCGTCGCGGATGAGCAGGTGCATCAGCCCGTGCGCGAGCGCCGCGTCCGTGCCCGGCGTGATCGCGAGATGGTGCGTGGCGGTCTCGGCGGTCGCGGAACGCCGGGGGTCGACCACGATCAGCATGCCGCCGCGCGCCTTCTGCTCGCGGAAGTACTGCATGATCGGTGGCATCGTCTCGGCGAGGTTGCCGCCCGCGAGCAGCACGACCTCCGCGTCCGCGATGTCGGCGACGGGGAAGGGAAGGCCGCGGTCGATGCCGAACGCCTGGTTCGCCGCGGCCGCCGCCGACGACATGCAGAACCGTCCGTTGTAGTCGATGTTCGCCGTGCGCAGGCACACCCGGGCGAACTTCCCCAGCAAGTACGCCTTCTCGTTGGTGAGCGCGCCGCTCCCGTACACGCCGACCGAGTCACGTCCGTGACCGGCCCGGGTGCGTTCGATTCCCTCCGCGACCCGGTCGAGCGCCTCATCCCAGGTGACCGGGACCAGCTCGCCGGCCGCGTCGCGCGCCAGCGGAGTGGTGAGGCGGTCGCCGTGCGCGAGTAGCTCGGCGGAGGTGTAGCCCTTCACGCAGAGCAGCCCGCGGTTCACGCCGAACGACTCGTCGCCCGCCACCGTCGCCTCGGCG
>CAZUVK010000171.1:6969-8304 GCA_964623785.1 uncultured Gemmatimonas sp.
GTGGCGACCGCGCGGGCGGCGGCGGGGGCCGCCTGCCGCGGTACGATCGTCGGCTCCGTCGCGCTCACGTCGCCGTCGCCGGCTCGGCCCGGTGTGTCGGCGCCGCAAACCCTTCCTCCAGCAGCTCTAGCAACCGCTCCTTCAGCTCCCGGCAGGCGGGGTCGTGCATCATCCCCCGCTTGTCCCGCGGCCGTTCGAGCGTCACATCCAGCACCTCGCGTATCGTCGCGGCCGGTCCGTTGCCCATGACAACGATCCGATCGCTGAGGTAGACCGCCTCGTCGATGTCGTGCGTAACCATCAGCACCGTCTGGGGATGGCGCGCGGCCTCGTTGCTCCACATCCGCAGCAGTTCCTCGTGCAGCGCGCCCTTCGAGAGCGCGTCGAGGGCGCCGAACGGTTCGTCGAGCAGGAGCACGCGCGGCTGGACGGCGAAGGCGCGAGCGATCGACACCCGCTGCCGCATTCCGCCCGACAATTCGGCGGGATACCGGTCCCGGTGCGTCCACAGGTTCACCATCCGCAGGTAGTACTCGGTGGATTCAGTCTTTCGGTACTTCGGCATCGTGGCGCCGAACACGGCGTCAACCGCCTGGAAGACGTTCTCCCTGACAGTCATCCATGGAAGGAGCGAGTAGTTCTGGAACACCATCGCCCGGTCGGCGCCGGGCTTTTCGACTCGCTTTCCGTCGAGCATCACGCGACCGGCGGTCGGCATGTGGAGCCCCGCCACCATGCTCAGCACCGTCGACTTGCCACACCCGGAATGCCCGATCAGGGTGATGAACTCGCCCTTCCTCACGTCGAGGCTCACGTTCTGAACCGCCACGGAGACGTTGCGACCCTTGCCGAACTCCTTCGTCAGACGCTCGAGCCGGAGGTACGGCTGACCCGTCTCCATCCCTGGCCGCGCGTAGGCGTGATCGATAGATAACGAGTGGCTCATGGATGCCGGGCCTGACGGAGGAGGAAGTCGAAGACGAGGTCGAGAAGGAGGCCGACGACGCCGATGATGACGATGGCCGCCACCATGTGTTCGTAGCTTCCGGCGTTATACGAGTCCCAGGCGAAGAAGCCGATTCCCACGCCGCCGGAGAGCATCTCCGTCGCGACGATCACCAGCCACGCGATGCCCATGCTGACGCGCAGTCCGGTGAGGATGTGCGGCAGGGCGTGTGGGAGGAGGATTCTCCGGAGGTACCGATCACGCGAGAACTGGAAGACGCGGGCGACGGTCCTGTAGTCCTCGGGCAGCGAGCTGACGCCGAAGGCGGTACTGATCATCGTCGGCCAGAGGCTGGTGACGAGGATCGTGAAGTACGTCGCCGTCACGGT
>CAZUVK010000172.1:0-8279 GCA_964623785.1 uncultured Gemmatimonas sp.
AACATCCACCAAAGTGATTGTTGGCAACGGATGATGGGTGGTATAGGACCATGAATACACTTTTTCAGACCGAAGAAACAGCTCTGCCAATATGCTAAACAGAAGATGCCTTACCATCGGAAGTGTCGTCACAAAGATCTGCTGATAAAGACACCTCTTTAATTTTGGTCGATCGGATGTGCCAAAGCTTCGAAAGAAGGGGAGGCCTTAGAAAACGACGGATAGATGTGTCGCGTAGTGGAAATCGCCATGATGGAACGAGTCAAGGATACCGAGAGCGGCATCCTGGACGTATCGCCGCAGCTGCAACAGAGCCGCGAAAACCAGTTCACCGCGTCCTATCGCCAGGAGCTGTCGTATTTTGTTGATGCCGTTCGCGCCGAACGAAGCATCGATACGCCCGTGGAACAGATCGCACTGATGAAAATCGTGGAGGGCGCGTATCTTTCCGCGGAGCGCGGCGGTGATGTGAAACTCTGATTCGCGCGACGAGCATCACACCGCGCGAACCAACCTGAACCATGGAGGATGAAGCAATGGCCGATTCCATGAAGGATCTCGTGGATGGTCTCAATATCGATCTCGCCGCCGAGTACCAGGCGGTCGTGATGTACCGCACCTACGCGAGCCTCGTCAGCGGCCCGTACCGCCAGGATCTCCGCGCGTTCTTCGAGGGCGAGATCCCCGATGAACTGGGACATGCGGCGTTCCTCGCCGACAAGATCGTCGCACTGGGCGGGAAGCCGACGGTGGACGTGCCCCCGATCCCGTTCACCGACGACAATCGCACGATGCTCGAGAACGCGCTCGAAGCGGAGATCGAGACCATCGAGCGGTACACGCAGCGGATCGACCAGGCCGAGCGGGCTGGAGAAATCGCGATCAAGATCCAGCTCGAGGACCTGATCGTGGACGAGACCCAGCACCGTGACGACATCCGGCGGATCCTCAAGGACTGGCGCTAGTTCCGCACGGGAGGCCCGGTTGCATCGGGCGCCGGAGTCGACTAAATTGGAGGGATAGTATCGAATTCATTGGCGGGCCCGCGCGCGATGCCGTGCGTGGGTCCGTGATTAAATCGGAGGCGAGTGTAATGAAGGCCGATATCCATCCGGGCTACCAGGTGACCACGGTCCACTGCGCCTGCGGCAATACCTTCCAGACGCGTTCGACGCAGCCGGAGATCCACGTCGAAATCTGTTCGGCGTGCCATCCGTTCTTCACGGGCAAGCAGAAGCTCGTGGACACGGCCGGCCGAGTCGAGCGGTTCAGGCAGCGCTACGGCGACTCGGGCGCCGGGAAGTGAGATTGCGGAGCCGGGGTCTTCTCGCCCCGGCTTTCGCGCAAATGGAGTGTCAGATCTTGCGTTCCTCGCCCCGCGCGAGCCTTCGATGAATGACCGGATCCGGGAGATCGAACAGCGGCACGAGGAGATCTCGTCGCTCCTCGCCGATCCCGCGGTCATTGGCGACCAGGCCAGACTCCGCGAGGTGGCGCGCGAACACGCCCACCTAGCCGAAACCGTCGCCGCGATCGCACGGATGCGATCGGTCGCGTCCCAACTCGATGATGCCCGGGAGATGGTTGGCGAGGCGGCTGGCGATCCCGAGATGGAGGAGTTCGCGAGTGCGGAAGTCGCGCGGCTCCAGGCGGATCTCGTGGACGCACAGGCCGAGGTCAAGCGCCTTCTCATGCCGCGTGATCCGCTGGACGACCGCGACGCCGTCGTGGAGATCCGGGCCGGGACCGGTGGCGATGAGGCCGCGCTCTTCGCGGGCGACCTCTTCCGAATGTACACCCGCTTCGCCGAACATCGCGGCTGGCGGGTCGAACTCCTCACCACATCCGAGGGCGGCGCCGGCGGCGTCAAGGAAGCGATCTTCGTGGTGCGCGGGCAGAACGCCTATGGCGACCTCCGCTACGAGTCGGGGGTTCACCGCGTCCAGCGAGTGCCGGCGACCGAGAGCCAGGGCCGGATCCACACATCGGCCGCGACCGTGGCCGTCCTTCCCGAGGCCGAGGAAGTCGACGTGCGCATCGACGACGGCGATCTGAAGATTGACGTCTACCGCTCGTCGGGGCCCGGTGGTCAGTCGGTGAATACGACGGACTCGGCCGTTCGGATCACGCACCTGCCGACCGGGCTCGTCGTTACCTGCCAGGACGAGAAGTCACAGCACAAGAACCGCGACAAGGCGCTCTCCGTACTCCGGTCCCGCCTGCTGGACATGCGAATCGCGGAGCAGGAATCGGAGCGCGCGAGGACCCGCAAGCTCCAGGTCGGCACGGGTGACCGGTCGGCGAAGATCCGCACCTACAACTTTCCGCAGAGCAGGTTGACCGACCACCGGATCGGCTTCACGACGCACGCCCTGCCGCAGGTCCTGGACGGCGACCTCGATGAGGTAATCGAGCAACTGCGTCTGGCCGGTCAGGAGGAAAGGGCGGCGTGAGCGCGGTGGCGGAACAAGTCTGGACACCCGTTGAACTCGTTCGCTGGACGGACGGCTACCTTGCCGCCCGTGGGTTCGCCGACCCGCGACTCAACGCGGAACTGCTGCTCGCGGGTGTGTTGGGCTTGAAGCGTCTCGACCTGTATCTTCAGTTTGACCGGCCACTGACGGTGGAGGAGCTCGCCGAGTTCAAGGTCCGCCTGAAGCGGCGGCTCCGGCATGAGCCGCTGCAGTATATCGAGGGCACGGCCGCGTTCAGGGCACTGGAACTCACGGTCGATCGGCGGGTGTTGATACCACGGCCCGAGACGGAGCTGCTCGTCGGAGAGGTTCTGGCCTGGGCCACGGGTCGGCCGGGTGGCGACGTGCTCGATCTGGGCACTGGTTCCGGCGCGATCGCGCTGAGCCTGCGTCGCGAGGGTCGGTTCGGTCGCATCGTCGCGACGGACGTCTCCGCGGCGGCGCTCGAGGTGGCGCGCGAGAACGCGCGTCGCGCCGGCGTCGCCGATCTGGTCGACTTTCGCGAGGGCTCACTCTTCGCGCCGGTCGCGCCGGAAGCATTCGATGTGATCGTATCCAACCCGCCGTACGTTGGCCTGCGGGACCGGTCGACGCTGGCGGCCGAGGTCGGCGAATGGGAGCCGGCGGAGGCGCTCTTCGCCGGCGCCGACGGGCTGGACGTGATTCGCCAGATCGTGTCGCACGCACCCGAACATCTCCGCGGCGGCGGACTCCTCGCGATCGAGATCGGCGACACACAGGCGCCCGCCGCAACCGCGCTGATTCGCGCGACGGGCGCATTCAACGAGCCCCGGGTTCGGAAGGATTACGCCGGCCGGGACCGGATCATCATCGCCGAACGCTTCGCCGACATTGTCGGCGACCGTGTCGGCTGAACCTCGGATATCATGGAACTGGATTCATTTCAGGAGCGCGCGCGCGAGCTCGGCCGGGTCCTCTCACGGACCGACGAGTACAAGGCAATGAAGAGGGCGAACGAACGACTCGGCGAGGATCGCGAGGCCGTCGCGCTGATGAACCGGATCGCCGATCTGGAGGATCAGATCACGTCGTATCTGCGGGCCGGCCGGGAGCCATCCGCGGAACTGCAGGAGGAGTACGCGCAGGTCGCTGAACAGGTCCAGCAGCAGACCATCTATCAGTCGGTGGTGGCCGCTCAGGCCAACTTCGAGCGACTGATGGCGCGGGTCAACGAAGAGATCGCGCGCGGCATCGAGGCCGGCGACCAGAGTCGCATCATCCTACCCTGAGGGGCGGAACCCATGGCAGCGGCCAACATCCCCAAGCACATCCAGGATCGGGGCGTCCAGCTACTCGCGTTCATCTACGAGCCTCTCGTTCGCCGTCGTGTCGACCCGAACTACGTGACCACGGTCGGCTTCCTCGTCACGATCTCCGCGGCCGTCGCCTTTTTCATGGGGCACACCCGGATCGCCGGCGCGCTCGTGCTGCTCGGCGGTGCTGTCGACATCATCGACGGTCAGGTTGCCCGGCGGTCCGGTCAGGCCTCGGTCTTCGGGTCGTTCTACGACTCGACGCTCGATCGGATCTCCGAGATCGCGGTGTTCATCGGGATCTTCTCGCTCTACAGCGGCGGCCACCCGGACTTCGACTATCCGTGGATGGTCTACACCGTGGCGCTGGCGATGGCCGGCTCTCTCATGATCTCGTACACGAGGGCCAAGGCGGAGGCACTCGGCGTCGATTGCAACGTCGGCGTGATGCAGCGCCTCGAGCGAGTCGTGCTGATCGGCGGCGCGGCGCTTATCTTTGGAGGCGCATTCGAGGGGGCGGTACTCACGTGGGTGCTGATCATCATGGCTGTACTCACCAACTTCACCGCCATCCAGCGAATCGTCTGGGTATATCGAAACACCGCCAGGCCCCGGCCCTCCGAACCAGCGCCGGTCAAGCGGAAGCGGCATAAAGTAACCTCTGACTCGTGAGCCAACCCGTGACAACCACAAGAACCCCGCCCGCGCCCGCGAGCGGCAAGCTCGGTGTTCTTCTCCCAGGCTTGGGAGCCGTTTCCACCACCCTCATCGCTGGCGTCGAACTCGCTCGGCGCGGTCTTGGTCGACCGATCGGCAGCATCACCCAACTCGCGACCATCCGTCTCGGCAAGCGTTCGGAGGGAAGAACTCCGAAGATCAAGGATTTCGTCCCGCTCGCCGGGCTCGACGACCTCGTATTCGGCGCCTGGGACCCGATTCCCGACAACGCGTTCGATTCCGCGCTGAAAGCTGGCGTCCTCGATCGCCACACGCACATTGATCCGATCGCGGGCTTCCTCCGCGGAATCGAGCCGATGCCCGCCGCGTTCGACCAGAGGTACGTGAAGCGGTTGCAGGGCTCGAACGTGATTCCCGGACACTCCAAGCGTGAATGGGCCGAGGCGCTCCGGGCGGACATTCGGAACTTCCGGACGACGCACGATTGTGAGCGACTCGTGATGGTCTGGTGCGGGTCCACCGAGGTATTCATCAAGCAGGGCCCGACGCACGAGTCGCTCGAGGCGTTCGAGGCGGCGCTCGACGCGAACGACGCCAGCATCGCGCCCAGTATGCTCTACGCCTACGCGGCGCTGAAGGAGGGCGTCCCGTACGCGAACGGCGCGCCCAACCTGTCGGTGGATTTCCCGGCGTTCCTTCAGCTCGCCGCCGATAACCAGGTGCCCGTCGCCGGCAAGGACTTCAAGACGGGTCAGACGCTGATGAAGACGATCATCGCGCCCGGCCTGAAGGCACGCATGCTCGGACTGGACGGGTGGTTCTCCACGAACATCCTCGGCAACCGCGACGGCGCCGTACTGGACGACCCCGAGTCGTTCAAGACGAAGGAAGAATCCAAGCTCTCGGTGCTCGAGTACATCCTTCAGCCGGACCTCTATCCGGAACTGTACAAGGACTACTACCACAAGGTCCGGATCAACTACTACCCGCCTCGTGGGGACGCCAAGGAAGGGTGGGACAACATCGACATCCGCGGGTGGCTCGACTACCCGATGCAGATCAAGGTGGATTTCCTCTGCCGGGACAGCATCCTCGCGGCCCCGATCGCGCTCGACCTGGCCCTCTTCCTCGATCTCGCGTCCCGCGCGGGTATGTCGGGCATTCAGGAGTGGTTGTCGTTCTTCCTCAAGAGCCCGATGGTCGCCGAGGGGCTCTATCCGGAGCACGATCTCTTCATTCAGCACACGAAGCTCAAGAATACGCTTCGCTGGATGATGGGCGAGGAGCAGATTACCCACCTCGGTCTGGAGTACTACCTCTCGCCCGCCGAAGTGAGCTGATCCTGAAGGCGGCCGTCGGCCCGGCTTCCCGGGTCGACGGCCGCGCGCGGATACGCGGGCAACGCACCGGAACGGGGGGTGCCGGGCCAGTGGGGCGAGGAGAGTAACTTCTTGTCATCCAACGAATTCACCACGCTTGCGGGACCGGCGGAGGCGGAGACTCGGGTGAAGGGCTCACGCTTTCTTGCCCTCGCGTTCCCCGCGGTCGATGAGCCTGAAGCGCGGGCCGTACTGGACGCGCGATCCCGGGCTCGGTTCGATGCCACGCATCACTGCGTCGCCTGGCGCTTCCGCGATGGTGGCTGGCGAGCGATCGATGCCGGCGAACCATCGGGAAGCGCGGGCGCACCGATTCTTGCCGCGATCGATGGGGCCGGTCTGGTCGATGTCGCGATTGTCGTGACCCGGTACTTTGGCGGCACGAAGCTCGGCGTCGGTGGGCTGGCTCGGGCGTATGGCGAGGCCGCAGCCCAAGCGGTCGGCGTCGCGCCGCTTCGCCGGGGAGCCTTTGCGGAAAGACTCGCCGCCCGGTACTCGTTCGCCGACACGTCTCCCGTCATGCGCGCGCTCGAGCGTAGTGGCGCTTCGGCGGTCGACTACGATTTTCCCGCCGACCAGGATTGCCTGGTCTCGTTCACGGTTCCTTCCGGCGAGGTCGGCGCGGTTGGCATGTTTCTCACCGAGCAGACTTCAGGACGAGTAACGATCGAGTCGCTGGGGAGCACCGTCGTCTATCTTTCCTGAGGGCCGGCGCCCCATCCGAACCGGCTACTTGCTCGGGTTGTGACCGATCCCTAGCTTGAAGGGAGCGTCAACCTTCAGCGATGGTCCGACGGAATGAAATCCGACCATTCGGCACGTATGACCTTCTGTACCAGCCCGCGGCGGCGTCTCATCGCCGCGTGGTCTCGACACCCATCCGTCCGATGAGTGGAATTCTCCTCGCAGATAACGTCATCGACCGGCTCCGTCGCAGGTACCCTTCCTACCACGAGACGGCGTACGTTTTCATTCTCTCGGCACTGCATTTCTCGATCGACCGGCTCGGCGAACCCCGTCACATCAGTGGGCAGGAACTCGCGGAGGGGTGCCGCGACCTCGCGCTGCACCGGTGGGGATTGATGGCGCGTTCGGTACTCGAGTACTGGGGGATCGGCAGCACCCGCGACCTTGGCGAGATCGTATTCGCGCTCGTCGAACTGGGCGTCCTCGTCAAACAGGCGGATGACAACATCGAGTCTTTCGACGATGTGTACGACTTCGCGCAGGCTTTCGAATACTCGTATCCCTGGCCGGGAGTGGCGCGCGCCTGACACCGTCTCTGGAACGACGCTTGCTTATTCCATGCGTTTGTGAACGCACACGGGTGCGACGGCAGTCACCGATGAGGGGAGGGGGTGCTCGATGGGAAACTTCGAGCTGCCGGAATGCAGAAAGTGTGAGGATGGGAAGCTTGTTCCCCTGTCGGACTATGGGCGCGACGGCGCACCCATCACATTCAAGGCCTGGGTCTGCAACAGCCCGGAATGCGGATTCAACATCCGCATCGACAACGGTGAGATCAGCTTCGGGCGCTCCATCGGTCAGAGCCACAAATAGGCGGCCGCGTCACTGCCTGCGTCATGCCCGCGAACCTCTCGCGGGCATTTCATTTTCCTCCATGTCCGTTCGGCGCCCGCTCCCGTGACATCCCGATCCGGAGGGCCGACAGACGAGCAGGTCCCAGTCGCGAGCGTGCCCGTGCTCACGGCTGCGGCGATGCGCGAGTGGGAGAAATCCGTATTCGGGTCGGGGATCGCCGATGAGCGAGTCGTGATGGAATCCGCCGGTCGCGCCGTCGCGGCGGTGGTGGCGGAGCGATGGCCGTCCGGGCGCGTTGTCGGGGTCCTGGGCGCTGGCAACAACGGCGGCGACGCGGTCGTCGCGCTCCGGTCGCTCATGGCGGCCGGGCGCGACGTGGTTGCCGTTCCGATTGGCGCCCCCGGTTTCCGAGCCAGCCTTGCCCACGGCTGGGCGATTCCGATCGGTGGCCTGAATGCGCTCGATTCGGCGAGTGTGCTGATCGACGGGATCCTCGGGACAGGCGCCAGCGGAGCCCCGCGCGAACCCCACGCGGGGGTGATCCGCGCGATGAACGCGGCGGGCGCCCCGATCGTCGCGATCGACGGGCCGAGTGGGGTGGACCTCACCACGGGCGCGGTGGCCGGCGAGGCGATCCGCGCCACTGCTACGGTGACTTTCGGGGTGGTGAAGCGGGGACTGCTGCTGTATCCGGGGCGCACGCGTGCGGGTCGGATCCTTCTCGCGGAGGTTGGGTTCCCGCCCCGCTCGGATCCCGATCAGGCGGAGGTCGTGACGGATGCCTGGGCGCGCAATCGACTGCCCGTGATCCCGCCGGATGCGCACAAGGGCTCGGCGGGGCTCGTGGGGGTCGTCGCCGGCAGGGCGGGGTACGGGGGCGCGGCCGTGATGGTCTCGATGGGCGCGCTGCGGGCCGGTGCGGGTGGCGTCCG
>CAZUVK010000173.1:0-1509 GCA_964623785.1 uncultured Gemmatimonas sp.
GCATCGATGCGGGTGGAGAGAGATGGGAAGCCGGTTGGGGTGCTGACCGCGGATCAGAAGTCGTTCCGTCAGCGGCAGGAGATGAATACCGATGTCGGGATCCGGCGAGTGTGGAACGAGGATCTCTACCTGATCCTGGCGGCGATCGACGACCCGAACGCATTCCTCGCGGGAACGAATCCGCGACCGATGGCGACCTTCTCGATCCACGTAAACCCGCTCGTTCCATGGATCTGGACTGGCGGTCTGATCATGGCGTTCGGAACGCTGGTGGCGATGTGGCCGACCGCGCCACCCGGATCGGCGCCTGGCGAGACGGCGCCAGGGACCGGCGCGCGCACGGCGCGCAGGGAGCGGGACCTTGTGGAGGTATGATGTTTCGATATTCCGTTTCTCGCCGACGCCCTCGCTCGAGGGCGTCGTGATATCGCCGAGGGGCTCATGGCTTCGCGGCCCGTTGATCCTGGTCGCTTCGCTTGCCCTGCTCCTGATCGCGGAGCCGGTGGCGGGTCAGCGGATCCAGGACCGACCGAACGTCGAGGTGGCGGATCGCGCGATCGACCTGCTTCGCTCGCCGTACTGCCCGGGCTTCATGCTCCGCGTGTGCACGAGCGCGCCGGCGGCCGCGCTGCGCGACAGTATCTATGACCTGGCCGCGCAGGGCATGAGTTCGGACGAACTGGTCGAGTGGATGATCGGCCGCCACGGCGAGGAATGGCGCGCGCTGCCCCAGCGTTCGGGGAACGCCTTGCTGGCGTGGGTCATCCCGCCTTTCGCGGTGCTCATGGCGGTGGCGGGCGTGGCGCTCTGGATGAAGAAACACCGCGGACGGGACGAAGGGACTTCCGCCGAAGGCGCGGATCCGCTGACCGACTCGGATCGGCTCGAGTTGACGGCCGCTCTGCGGGACTGGGAGGCCTCGGGCGGGGAGGACGTATGAGCCTTCTCATCAGCGCCGTCGCGCTCGCGCTTCTCGTTTCGGCCTGGGTGACCCACCCGATGATCTTCCGGCGATGGGGCGCGTTGGGGGACATCACGGCCGCGGATGTCGTCGATCGTGAGACGCGGAAGCGCGTCGCGCTCGCGGCGCTGAAGGATGTGGAGTACGATCGGGCCGCCGGCAAGCTGGATGACGCGGACTACCGGGAGATGCGCGGGCGGCTCGAGGCCGAGGCGCTCGACGCGGTTCGTGCGGTCGGCCGGGATGTTGCCGCGGCCCCCGCAACCCATGTCTGCGGCTTCGCGAACCCCGGGGGCAGCCGGTATTGCGCGGGATGTGGCCAGCCTCTGACGTGACGGACGCCGAAACCGTCGTATCACGCGCGACGGGACAGCCCCTGCTCGAAGCCCGGGCGTTGGAGAAGTGGTACGGACCCCACGCCGCGGTTCGAGGGATCGGATTCGAGCTTCGGCGTTGATCTGCAGTGCTTCGTTCAACTGTTCCGGCGTGGCAGATGTATTGGCTAAGCGTTCTTTCAATTGAGTATCGCTTAAGAAATTGAGATTTGT
>CAZUVK010000173.1:1519-8267 GCA_964623785.1 uncultured Gemmatimonas sp.
CGAGCTTCGCGCCGGGGAGTTCGTGACGCTGTTCGGGCCGAACGGCGCGGGGAAGACGACACTTCTCCGGCTGCTTGCCGGCTCCCTCCGTCCCACTCGAGGCGAGATCCGGTTCGTCGATTCGGATTCCCGGATGGACGAGCGAGCATGGCGTCGGCGCATCGGTGTACTCTCCCATCAGACCTTCCTCTATGGCCAGCTCACGGCCGATGAGAACCTTCGCTTCTATGGGCGGCTCTATGCGCTCGACGACCTCGACGCTCGCGTCGAGTCGCGGCTCCAGCAGGTCGGCCTCGTCGACCGCCGCTCAGATCTGGTGCGAACCTACTCTCGGGGGATGCAGCAGCGGCTGGCGCTGGCGAGGACGCTGCTCCACGAACCGGAACTCGTCCTTCTGGATGAGCCGTATACCGGCCTCGATCCGCATGCGTCGAAGATGCTGCGCGCCGTGCTCGACCAGCTTCGCGACGGTCGGCGCACCGTACTGCTCGTGACGCACAACCTCGCCGAAGGCCTGGAAATGGCGGACCGGGTGGTCGTTCAGGCGGGAGGTCGCTGGGTTCTCGACGCACCGCGATCGGAGATCGACGCCGGGGGCTTCGAGAGCCTCTACGGGGAACGGGTCGGCGGGGCGGGCTGATGGAATTCCTTCGGCAGACGATGGTCATCGCGGAGAAGGACCTGCGGCTCGAGTTCCGGACCCGCGAGCGCGTGGTGACGATGTTCACCTTCGCGGTGCTGGTTGCGATCGTGTTCGGGTTCTCGCTCTCGCCAGCGGTCGAGGTGAGGCTCATGGCGGGCGCGATGGTGTGGGTCACGATCCTCTTTGCCGGCATGCTGGGGCTCGGACGATCGTTCAGTCTCGAGCGGGAGCAGGACGCGCTTGTGGGAATCCTGCTCACGCCGATCGATCGAGGCGCGCTGTACCTGGGAAAGTTCCTGGCGAACCTTGTGTTGCTCCTGGGTACGTCCGTCGTGATCTACCTGGCGTACGCCTTCTTTTTTCAGATTCCCCTGGTTGGGCGCGCCGGGGGGCTGGCGCTGGTTACGTTCCTGTCGTGCGTGGGCTTCATGGCGCTCGGGACGCTCTTCAGCGCGATCGCGGGTGGGACGCGGCTCGGCGACATGCTGATTCCGATCGTGCTTCTCCCGCTTCTGACTCCAGTGGTCATCCTGGGGACCGGTGCGACTCAGCGCCTTATCCTGAATCGGCCGATCGGGGAAGTCATGGGAAACGTCAGGGTCCTGGCGGCCTTCGACCTGATCTTCCTGCTCGTGTGCACGATGGTCTTCGCTTCGGTAGTCGAGGAATGAGTGGGGCCGGGTCGAGATGACCGATGTGCGCTTCGATCGAACCGTGCCGATCCTGGCCGCAACGTCGAGTGCCCTCGCCACCCTGGCTGGCCTCTGGCTGCTCTATCTCGTCTTCTTCCGGGTTCCGGTGGAGGACTCGGTCGGGTTCGTGCAGCGGACTCCTTATGTCGAGCTGCCCTCCGCGCTCACTGCATATCTCGCGTTCGGGATCGTCGCGGTCTGTTCGGCGGGCTACCTTTGGCTGAAGGACGATCGGCTCGATGCGATCAGCCTTTCGGCGGCGGAGCTTGGTGTGGTCTTCACGTCGGCGGTTCTCGTGCAGGGACCACTCCAGGCGTGGCTATCGTGGGGCGAATGGTGGGTCTGGGATGCCCGAACGACGTCCACTCTGCTCCTCTGTCTGCTCCTCTGGCTGATCTATGTATCGTACTTCGTCATCCGCCATTCCACGGAGAACGCGGAGCGGGGGAAGCGGTACGCCGCTATACTCGGAATCATCGGGGCTATCGATATTCCGCTCATCCATATGAGCATCCAATGGTTCCGCGACGAGCGTCCCGGTCCGGGCGGACTCGGTCGCGAAGATCTCACGGTCGCGGCCGATCCGGAAGTCTGGCGGGCCGTGCTCGTGGGTACCGTTGCATTTGCACTCGCATTCCTTGCCCTCCTGTTGTATCGGTACGATGTCGAGCGACTGCGGCGCCAGGTCGACTCGATCCGGGCCAGGCAGGCGGCATGAAGCACCCTCTTTTCCCGCGGAAGGAGTACACGGCGATGCGTTCGATCCTGTTGTTCGCGATGCTCGTTCTCGCATCGGCAGTTGTCAGCCCGCTCACGGCGTCGGCGGACGCCGGATCCGTCGCGCCAGGTGCCCAGGCGGAACAGGCCGCAACATCCGGGACCCAGGGCATCCAGGCAGGTGACCTCCCGGCGCAGTCCGCTCCCGCTCGGTCGATGAGGCCGTACTGGCACGTCTTCATTGCCTTCGGGATCACGTGGGCGCTCATCTTCGGCTTCGCGCTGTCGATTGGTCGGCGATTCGGCAGACTTGAAGTGGAGATCCAACGGATGAGCGGAGGTCGATAGGTCACGAATCTGATCCCGAGGGTTGCGGGAGCGCGCCGGATGGTGAAACATGCGGCGCATCCTACATTCACCGAAGCCGTGGGTTTCGGGCCCGGCACTTGCCGGGCCACCCGCGCGTTGCACCGCCCACAGACGAGCCGACTCGCTCGCTCATTTTTTTCTCGTTTCGTTCGACGACGGAGGTGTTCGCATGTCCGAGTTCACAGTGCCCGATCTCCCCTATGCCTACGACGCCCTCGAGCCGCATATCGACGCGCGCACGATGGAGATCCATCATCAGAAGCATCATGGCGCCTACGTCGCCAAGCTTAATGAAGCCGTAGCCAAGCATTCGGAGTTGGCGGGAAAGAGCGTGGAGGACCTTCTACGGGACATCGAGAGCGTCCCGAGCGATGTCCGGACGGCCATTCGCAACAACGGTGGTGGACACGCGAACCACTCGCTCTTCTGGCAGATCATGGGGCCGAACGCGGGTGGCGAGCCCGGCGGCGCGATCGGGGAGGCCATCCGGTCGGCGTTCGGCGACTTCGCGGCGTTCCAGGAGAAGTTCGCGGCGGCCGGTGTCGGGCGGTTCGGTAGCGGGTGGGTGTGGCTGGTGGTCGCGGGTGACGGCGTCGAGTTGATCGACCTGCCCAATCAGGACAGCCCTCTCATGCAGGGTCGGATCCCGGTCCTCGGCCTCGACGTCTGGGAGCATGCCTACTACCTGAACTACCAGAACCGCCGACCGGACTATATCAAGGCGTGGTGGAACGTGGTCGATTGGCGCGCGGTGGACCAGCGGTTCGGGGCGGCGCGCGGCTAGAGCCATTCGCGTCGTGCTCCCGGAGATGGTGCCGGGAGCGATGGGCTTCGCCGGCCGGATCACGAAACCATGGTTTATGGTTGACGATCCGGCCGGATCTCGTAGTATGGGTTTGTCGCAAGCGCACGGTCGAGTACCCAGCCGTGCGTGACCCTTCCGTCGGGCCATCTTCCTCTCCCGATTTCCGTGGATCCTTCCGAGAAACTCGTCGTAGATCTGAGGTCGGACACCGTCACCAGGCCGGATCCGCGGATGCGGCTCGCGATGGCGGAAGCCGAGGTCGGCGACCACGTCCTCGGGGACGACCCGACCTCGGCGGAGCTGGAACGGTACGTGGCCGAACTCCTCGGGAAGGAAGCCGCGCTCTTCTTCCCGAGCGGTATCATGGCCAACCAGACCGCGATTCTGGTCCAGACGACACCAGGAATGGAGATCGTGCTGGATGCTGACTCACACATTCTCAACTTCGAGGAAGGCGCGGCGAGCGCGTGGGCCGGGGTGCAGGCACGACCGGTCCACTCCGACGATGGGTTGCCCGTGCCCGCGCGATTCGCGGAAGCGATCGGGACGCCGTCGCGTTTCCTGCCGGTGCGGGGCCTCGTCTGCCTGGAGAACACGCACAACAGCGCCGGTGGCCGAGTGGTCCCGGTCGATCGGATGGCGGCGGTGGTCGCGGTCGCGCGTGAACGAGGTGTGCCCGTTCACCTCGACGGCGCGAGGCTTCCGAACGCGGCCGTCGCCACTGGAACCCCGATGCGGGAGTGGGCGGCGCTGGCGGACACGGTCATGGTGTCGCTGTCCAAGGGGCTGGGTGCCCCGATCGGGTCGGTGCTCGCCGGTAGTAGCGAGTTGATGGAAAGGGCGATTCGGGTTCGGCGCCGTCTCGGCGGCGGCATGCGACAGGTCGGGATCATCGCGGCTGCCGGGCTCCACGCACTTCGCCACAACTTCGACCGAATCGCGGCCGATCACGCTCGCGCGAAGGTGTTCGCGGAGCGTGTGAGCGAGATCCCGGGCCTTGTCGTTCCTCGGCCCGAAACGAACATCGTCATGGTTGGTGTTGAAGCAGGGGTTGCGGCCACTGAGGCGATGATCGCCGACCTCGATTCGGAAGGTATTCTGACCACACGTTTCGGGCCCGCCCGGATTCGGGCGGTCTTTCACGGCGACATCGAGGATGCCGGCCTGGAGAGAGCGGTCGCCGCCGTCCTTCGCACGGCGTCGGCGATCCGGATGGCGGATTCGGCGGACTGCTGACGGTGGTCTTCCGCCTTGCGCGACTTTTCGTTTCTTCGTAATTTGTTCGGGTTCGCGCCAGCCGGGCGAATCCCTCTTCCAGGCGCCTCCGAAAGGGCCGCCGATTCGCAATCCAACCGAGGACCGCGTGATGACGCTTGAGGTAAGCGACGAAAAGAAAAAGGCATTGAACGTCGCGATCTCGCAGATCGAGAAGGCCCATGGTAAGGGGTCGATCATGCGATTGGGGATCGACGGACCGCAGGTCCGGATCGCCGCGATCCCGACGGGCGCGATCAACCTGGATGCCGCGATCGGGATTGGCGGGATCCCGCGAGGTCGAATCACGGAAGTGTATGGGCCCGAATCGTCCGGCAAGACGACGTTGTGTCTGCACGTGATCGCGAACGCGCAGCGATCCGGGGGGATCGCGGCGTTCATCGACGCCGAACACGCGCTGGACATCGAGTATGCGCGGAAGCTCGGAGTGGATGCGGACAATCTTCTGGTGTCACAGCCCGATACGGGAGAGCAGGCGCTGGAGATCGCCGAGACACTGGTTCGAAGCGGGGCGCTCGATGTGATCGTGATCGACTCGGTTGCGGCGCTGGTTCCGCGCGCGGAGATCGAGGGCGAGATGGGAGACAGCCATGTCGGTCTTCAGGCGCGCCTCATGAGTCAGGCCCTGAGGAAGTTGACGGGTGCGATCAACCGGTCGCACACGGCGGTCGTGTTCACGAACCAGATCCGCGAGAAGATCGGCGTGATGTTCGGGAATCCGGAAACCACGACCGGTGGTCGGGCACTGAAGTTCTACGCGAGCCTGCGGATGGACATCCGGCGGATCGGCTCGATCAAGGATCGCGAGGAGCTGGTCGGCAACAAGGTCCGGGTGAAAGTCGTCAAGAACAAGGTCGCTCCGCCGTTCAAACAGGCCGACTTCGACATCATGTTCAATGTCGGGATCGACCACTACGGAATCGTTATCGATCTGGGCGTCGAATCGAATATCGTCCAGAAGTCGGGCGCGTGGTTCTCCTACGGTGAGGTCCGGCTGGGACAGGGCAGGGAGAACGCGAAGGCGTTTCTCATGGAGAACCCGAACATCGCGGTGGAGATCGAGGCGAAGGTGAAGGGTGAAGTGGGCCTGAACGGTAAGCCTGACGCCGAGGGGGAAGGGGAGTGATCGGCTGTCGGAGCCACCGGGCTCCCAGTGGAGCGGTGCTCGCCGCATAGCCTGGCGGAAGCCTGACGCGACCCCGAACGGCCCCGTCTCGAGTGCGAGACTGGGGCCGTTCGAGCTTTCTTCACCCCAATCGGATTTTTTCGCCGAATTCGCGGGGCAGAGCTCGCCTTTCCCCGGCCACCGACTTTCGTGTCGGCGCTTGAGCGGCCCGCGCCGCGCGCGTTATGTTACGCGATTCATCGCTGGTACTTTCATAGGATGCCGTTGATGCACGCAAAAGAGATCAGGTCCCGGTTCCTGGAGTTCTTCGCGAATCGCGGGCACCAGGTCGTCCCTTCGTCTTCGCTCATTCCCGCGAACGATCCGACGCTGTTGTTCACGAATGCGGGGATGGTGCAGTTCAAGCAGGTCTTTCTGGGCGGGGAGTCGGTCGACTACCGGCGGGCGACCACGTCGCAGAAGTGCGTGCGCGCGGGAGGGAAGCATAACGACCTGGAGCAGGTGGGGTTCACGGCCCGGCACCACACCTTCTTCGAGATGCTCGGCAACTTTTCATTCGGGGACTACTTCAAGCGCGATGCGATCCTCTTCGCCTGGGAGTTCCTGACAGAGGAGCTGGGGATTCCGCGAGAGCGGTTGTGGGCCACCGTGCACTACACGGACGACGAGGCTGCCGCGTTGTGGGAGGAGCTGGCCGGGCTCCCGCCGGAGAGGATCTTCAGGCTGGGCGACGCCGACAACTTCTGGCAGATGGCCGAAACCGGCCCATGCGGACCGTGTTCCGAGATCCACTTCGACCTCCGGCCGGAAGGGGAACGGGGAAGTGACGTTTCGGTCGAAGAGTTCGTCGTGCGGGGGGAACGCGGTGAGTTTCTCGAGATCTGGAACCTGGTCTTCATGCAGTATGACCGGGACGCGGACGGCACCTTGAACCCACTCCCCGCGCCGTCGATCGACACCGGGGCTGGGTTGGAGCGCATTGCTTCGGTGATGCAAGGGCATCGGTCCAACTATCAGACCGATCTGTTCGTGCCGCTGATCGAATGCGCTGCCCGGGTGGTCGGGATCGATGCTCGCCATCGTGCGCACGACGAAGCCTTCCTTCTTCTGGATGCCCAGCT
>CAZUVK010000174.1:0-5624 GCA_964623785.1 uncultured Gemmatimonas sp.
CACGCCATCCGCAGGACCTGCCGTCCGAGCGGCGTGATCACGCCGATGTCTTCGGCCAGCGGGATGAACGTCGTCGGACTGATGTCACCGCGTTCGGCGTGCGTCCATCGGACGAGCGCCTCGACTCCGGACATCTCGCCCGTCTTGAGGCAAACGATGGGCAGGAACTGGAGGTGAAAATCCCCGCGCTCCGTTGCGCGCTGGAGGTCGTTCTCCATCTCGATCCGCTCGAGTGCCTCGCCGTGCATCGCCTCGTCGAAGATCTCGAAATGCGAGCTGCCCGCTCCCTTTGCCCGGTACATCGCCAGGTCCGCGTCGCGAAGGATCTCCTCCGGCGTGCGGTATCCCGCGGAACTCAGCGCGATCCCGATGCTTCCGCCCGTCGTGACCTCCTGGCCGTTGATGAGCGCCGGTGTCGAGATCGCCTCGCGCACGCGCTCCGCGATCTGTGTCGCGTCGCTGATGTGGGAGATATCCTCGACCAGGATGGCGAACTCGTCGCCACCGAATCGGGCCACGGTGTCGCCCGGCCGGATGCACTGGTTCAATCGATGTCCCACCAGAGTCAGCATCTCATCGCCGGCGGCGTGACCCAGCGAGTCATTGAGCGACTTGAAGCGGTTCAGGTCCACGAAGAGCACAGCGAACTCCCTGCCGCGCTTCTGCCGCAGGAACGCGTGCTCCAGCCTCTCCATGAACAGGATCCGGTTCGGCAGGCTGGTGAGCGGGTCGTGGAACGCGGCCTGGAAGAGGCGCTCTTCGGTCTCCTTCCTCGCGGTAACGTCGAGAAGTGTGCCCAGCACGGCGGGAGCGTCGTTGAAGCTGACCTGCGTGCAATGGACCTCCACATCGACCAGGGATCCGTCCTTGCAGATGCCTCGGAAGCCGACAGGCGTGGCGTCCTCCAGCTCCAACCGATCGGCGAGGTAGCTCTCGACCTTCGTCTTGTGCTCCTCGGCCACGAGCGTCGTCACCTCGGGGAGGTTGAGCAGCTCTCCGTGCGAGTAGCCGAAGATCTCCGCCAGCTTGGGGTTGGCGTAGACCAGAATGCCATTCTGCAGCATGAAGATGCCGACGAGCGACTGCTCGACGAGCCCGCGGAACTTGGCCTCGGCCGCCTCCTCGGCGACGAGCGCCCGCTTGCCGTCGGAAATGTCCTCCACCACTCCTTCGTAGTACGCGATCTCCCCCGATGCCGCGCGCACCGCGCGGGCGGTGTTGCGAACCCAGAGCGTGGATCCGTCCGCCCTCCGGCACGGGAGTTCGAAGCTCCTCAGACCATGGACGTGGACCATGGCATTCTGCCACCGCCACCGATCCATCGAATCGCTGTAGATCTCGTTCGCGTTCGTCGCGTAGAGCGCCTGGTGGTTGGTGTAGCCCATCATGTTGACGAGGGCGGAGTTCGCCACGAGGAACTCGCCCTGCGGATTCATCCGGTAGAGGCCGACCGGAACACCCTCGAAGAGGCTGCGGTACCGTTCCTTCTCCCGATTGAGCTCCTCCTCGGTCGTCTTCCGGCTGCTGATGTCCACCCCCATTCCGCGGAGGCGCGGCCCGCGACCCGCCGCGGCGTCGAGCCGGCAGACTCTGTCGCCGATCCACAGCGCATACCCGTCGCGAGCGCGGACGCGGTACTCGATGCGTCTGGGCTGCCCGTCCTCCAGCACCGCCTCCAGCGTGGTGTGCAGCTTCTTCGCATCGTCAGAATGGACGATCTCGTCCCAGCGGAACGTCGAGCGTTCGTCATCGCCGCCCGGATACCCGAGCAGGTTCTCCGCGTGATTGTTGACGAACCGAACCGTCGTCAGGTCCGCGGCGCTCTCCCATACGAGCGCGTCGAGCGCGTTGAGCGCGACCCGTTCGTCCGTCTGGACCGCGGCGATTGTGGCGAGTCCTTCCTCCTGGGTCGCCGCGATGGCGCGGGCAACGGCCTGCCTTCTCCAACCGACACTCAATCGCCGGATCTGGAGCGCGGCCACCGGCATGAGCAACAGGGTGAAGGCCAGGAACACGAGCACGACGGGACTCAGCGGGGCGTAGCCGGCGAGGACGAGCCGGCCCATGCCGTAGGCGGCCGCCAGGCCAACCGCTGGCGCGGCGAGACGCGTTCCGGCGCGGAAGACAGCACCGCCGGTAGCCAGGATTGGAAGCGACAGGGCAAGTACCATCGGAACGCCGACCTGGATCAGCACCTCCGCCAGCGCGCATGCCGCGACCACCACCAGGAGGGCGATGCGGGGAGCGTGGCCGTTTTCAGGGGCGCCGGTGCGCGCGGAGGACGTCGGAGTCATACCGGATCAGTGACGAGGTTCGGATTGTCATACGCGGTCGCTCGGTCGTTCGGTCGCCCGCCCGCAAGCGGGATCTCGCGCGGTGACCGCTCGACGTCGGATTTCACGAGAATGAGTATCGGCGGCGATTCCCGAAACTTGCGGCATTCCAGCGCGAAGATCCGGTTGGTCGCTGAGAAGACGGGAGACGTATTCGAGGTGAGTGCGGGGACTACAGGTGCGAGGGAACTCGGGCCGGCGCGGCCTCCCGACTCGGTCGATCACGCCAGCAGCTCCGGCAGTACCCGGTGAGAAGGTACGATTCAGAGTCGTCCAGCGCCGGACGCCGCCTGCACCGGGCGCAGGAATAGTCGAACTCCACGGCGACGTGGTCCCACATGTCCCGCTTCGCGAGCAATCTCTCCGCATTCACGATCATAACGGGCCTCCGGATCAGCTGGTGCGACGATCTCAAGCGAGGACGGAAGGGGCATGCCTCGCGCCGCGACGTCCTGTAATCGCAAGCGTCGTCCATACAAACGGTTAGCTTCGCCCCGGCAATCGAGAAGCCCTGCGCTGCACGCAACGTTTCATCGCTGCGGTGTATCGCATCGTTGCCATCGGACCGCGGAAGGGTCAGCGGCGCGTCGGATCGTTTCTGATGAGGCCACCGACGCGAGGTGGCCGGGAGCATAAAAAAGGCGCCCCATCCGGAGGGGCGCCTGGTTGGCCAGCGAGTCTGGATTGAGCTAGTGCTGTGTGTCTGAAGTCCCGTGGCCATGCGACAGACGCCACATCCCGCCGCGCCGCGTTGTTCCTCCTCGGGGTAGCGGTGCTACGCCTTCGTCGTCTCGCCTCGCGCGGCGAGCGCTTCGCCAGCCGCATGGCCACGGGACTTCAGACACACAGCACTAGACAGGAGACATCACCCCGAGCACGCGGTCGAGCGCCATCACGTGGCTGCACGTCGCGTGACCGTGGAAGTAGCCGCAATCGCACCGCCAGTTGCCGTCGCGGAACTCAACGGTGTGCTGGGAATGGTTGCCGTCGAACTCGACGCGCAGATCCTTGAAGTGAATGCGCTCGGGTTGATCGGCATAGCTCTTTGCCTTCTGGATCTTGTTGATCATTCCGGAATCGAGCATGTGGCCTCGCGGGAGGTTGGGAGGAAAATAGAAACGCCCACGTAGCGCTCTACGTGGGCGTCATAAGTAACGCGGCCGCAAAAAAAGTAAGAGTTCTCTGACCTGGGACGGTTCCTTGCACGATCACTCCTTCGGCAGGGTGTCGGGGACGAAGTCCCTGTTCAGACGATACCAATCGGCCGTCGCGCTGTCAAGCAGTTCGCGGGGGCCGGAAAACAGGTGGCTCGGGGGTTACGGCCAGCCCATTGCGGGCGCCAGCTCGGCGCGGACTTGCTGGCGTGTGCGCGGGAGTGGCATTATCACCTTCGAGTCTCCGCCAACCGTTCGCCGGACCGACGAAGATGACGCCCCACGCCGCCTCCCGGAAGCCCCACCCGCTCGTCGAAGCTCGTCGCGCCCGGCTGCTCGATACACTGGGCCGGCACGTCGCCGCGCCGGCGGGTAGCGGCGTGCCCCTGCCCCCCGATCGGCGGGAGTACCTCCTGAAGGAGGCCGAGGAGCTATACTGGAACGAGCTCGCGTGGGAGGAGCTGACCGACGAGGAACGCATCAGCGGCTGTCCGCTCACCGAACTCGTCTTCCCCGGGCTTCTTTCGTTCGTGGACGCGCTGATGTTCGACGGGGAATCGACTCTGGAGCCTGGCGGTCAGGCGGCCCGGCCGGAGGTGGTCGAAGAGATTCTCCTCTTCCTCGCGGAACGCCAGGCGGCGTCCACGGAGGAGCTGGGGCGCGGCGCGGATTCCGAGAATCTGGTCTGGGCCAGGGTGATGACCGGACACCTGATCGACCTGGTCCTCTACAGGCTCTACGGCCTGAGCCGGGAGGAGCGTGAGTCGCTCGAAGCGCAGGGGTAGCACCAGCGCGGCGCTTGCCGCGATCGCGGGCCCGCTCGTCGCCGCCGGCCTGATCTGGACGCGCCATGTGCGTGGTCGGCGACGACCGGGGTTCCCCTACTTCGCGGGCGCTCCGCTGCTCATCGCCCACCGCGGCGGCTCCAGGCTCGCTCCGGAGAACACCCTGCTTGCCTTCGAGCGGGCCGTCACGTGGTGGAACGCCGATGTTCTGGAACTCGACGTCCACCCGACGCGCGATGGCGAAGTCGTCGTCTTCCATGACGACACACTCGATCGCACGACCGACGGAGCCGGTCCGGTCGCCGACCACGATCTCGACACCATCCGCGCCCTCGATGCCGGGGCCAACTTTACACCGGACGCCGGGGTCACCTATCCGTTTCGTGGTCAGGGTATCCGGGTCCCGACGCTTCTCGAGGTCCTTGCCGCGCTCCCGCGCACGCGAGTGAACATCGAGATCAAGGACGGGCGGGCCCAGGAACGAGTCTGGGCGTCCGTCGTCGAGGCGGACGCGGTCGATCGCGTACTGATTGCCGCCGAGAAGGTACGCAACCGAGCTCGGCTTTCCAGGCATCCGGTTCCCGTGAGCGCTTCAGGCGATGAGTTGCGCATCATGCTCGGGCAGCTGCGACTCGGCGTGCTCCCTTTCCCCCCCGCGGTGGATGCACTCCAGATTCCCGCGCGCTGGGAGGGCAGGGCGGTGGCAACCCGCAACCTCGTCGAGGCGGCGCATGCCAGGAACATGGCTGTGCACGTCTGGACCGTCGACGAGCCCGACGAAATGAACGACCTGCTCGACATGGGTGTGGACGGCGTCATCAGCGATCGCCCTGACCGGTTGGCCCGCGTGCTTCACGAGCGATTCGGCCGACCGCTCCCGCCCGGTCCACCGGATCCGCTTCCCGAGGCATTCCTCCAGCAGCTTCTGAGGAGACCGTGAGGTCCGCGATACGCGCGTCGACGCGCGATCAGGAGTCGACCGACTTGCGGCTGGACGTCCGCTTCGCTGAATCGTTGCGGGGGCTGGGTGTCGGGGGCGAGCCGATCCACCTTCTCGTCGCGTTCTCCGGAGGCCTGGATTCCGCGGTGCTGCTGTATCTGCTGCGGTTCCGGTGCGCGGGGATGCCGATCATGGTGACCGCCGCCCACCTGGACCACGGTATGCGCGTATCGAGCGCGGGCGACGCGGAATGGTCACGCGGGCTTTGCCATGCATGGGGTGTCCCGGTCGAAACGGGAGTCGCGGCGCCCGGTCTGGCGACCGAAACAGCGGCCCGCGCGGCGCGGTACCAGTTCCTGCGTGAGGTCGCCACCCGCGTGGGCGCGGACCGGATCGTCACGGCGCACCATGC
>CAZUVK010000174.1:5634-6785 GCA_964623785.1 uncultured Gemmatimonas sp.
GTCCTCTTCCGGATCCTCCGCGGAACCGGAATTCCGGGCCTGGCGGGGATCCCCGCCGCGACCGCGTCGGGCATCCTGCGCCCGATGTTGACCTTCTGGCGGTCGGAGATCGAGGCGTTCGCGGGGGAGAACGGGATCGCCTGGCGAGCCGATCCCTCGAACGCCACCACTGGCCCCGCGCGCAACCGGCTCCGCCTGAACATCCTGCCCGAGATCGAGCGCGAAATCAGCGCCAGCGCGCGACGAAACCTGGTATCACTCGCGGATCTCGCCCGGGAGTCCGAACAGGGGTGGGCGACAGTGCTCCGATCGGTGTATCCGAAGGTCGCCGAGACCGTCGGAACTGAGATCCGGATCGACCGGCGGGCACTCGCGAAGCACGCCCCGGCGATCGCTTCCCGCGTGGCGCGCAAAGCCCTGCAACACTTCGGGATCGTGCCTGACAGGGCGGGAACCGGAGCCGTACTCACGTTTATTACCGACGCTCCCAGTGGTCGCGAGATGCAGTTGGCCGAAGGGGTGCGGATCCGGGCGGAATTCGACGTCGCGAGGATCTTCCGGAACGTCGACGTCGCGCCGGACTTACCGCTCCGGATTCCCCGGCCAGATGGACCACGGGACGAGTTTGTCGGGGCGCTCCGCCTCGGCGGCGCGGAGTACCGGGTGGCCGTGCGCTCCGCGAGAATCGCCGAGGAGCCTGCCGGCGTCGCTCGCTGGCGAGTTCGGCTCCCGATCGGGGTGGACCAGTTCCCGCTCACGATGCGCGCGAGGGCTCAGGGGGACCGGTTCCGGACGACCGGTGGTTCGAAGTCGGTGAAGAGGCTCATGATCGAGCATCGAGTGCCGGCGGGCTTGCGCTCAGGATTGCCTCTCGTGGTCGACACTTCGGATACGGTCCTGTGGATCGCCGGGATCGGTGCGAGTGCGCTGGAGGCGGCACCCCGCGCGTGGGAGTTCGAGATTGTGATCACCGATGCGTGACGGAGTGGAACCGGATTCGCGGAGAGCGCGGACTTCCGCCCCGCGAGTTCTCTTCCCGGCGGATTCGATCGGGAGGCGGGTGGTGACGCTGGGCCGCGAGATCGCCTCGCACTACCCCCCGGACGAGGATCTCCTCGGCGTGCGGCACGGCGAGGTGCGGCCCCCGGGGG
>CAZUVK010000174.1:6795-8170 GCA_964623785.1 uncultured Gemmatimonas sp.
CCTGAAGGGGACGTTCGTCTTCGTCGCCGATCTCGTGCGGGCGATCGAGCGGCCGCATCGGGTCGACTTTCTGGTCGCGGCGAGTTACGGAAGCGGGACGACGAGTTCGGGTGACGTTCGCCTGCTCTACGATCCCGAGGCCCCGCTGAAGGGTCGGCACGTCCTCCTCGTGGAGGACATCGTGGACACGGGGACGACGCTGAACCGGGTCGTCCCAAGGCTGCTGGAACGCGAGCCGCGATCGCTGGAGCTGTGTACGTTGCTCCACAAGCGGATCGCGACCGGGCTGACGCTCGAACCTCGCTGGGTCGGTTTCGATGCACCCGACGAATTCGTCGTCGGCTACGGGCTCGATCAGAACGAGGACTATCGGCATCTGCCATACATTGGAAGTCTCTGAATGTGTTGAGACGGCGGGTGGCGGAGTCCCGCCGCAAGGAAGCGGATAATGGCGGAACGTGATTCAAAAGGTCCAAACCAGAAGGGGTGGGGTCATCGCTCGAAGGTGACGTCATTCTGGGTGGTCGTATTCCTGATCCCGCTGATCCTCATGCAGATGATGGGATCGCGGGAGGTGGGTCAGGAATTTCAGTACCACCTCCTCATGGAGGAACTGGATCGGGGGAACATCGCCCAGGTCACGGTCATCGAGGGGATGGTCGTGGAGGGCGAGTTCCGGGCGCCGGTCACTGGCGAGCAGGGTCCGATGACCCGGTTCCGCACGGTGCTCCCGGTCCGCGACGACGCCGAACTCGTCAACCGCTTCATCGCGGCCGGGGTCGATGTCGAAGGCAGCCTCGCCGCCCGCGACTGGTGGACGACGATCATCGGTTTCCTCCCCTGGATCCTGATCATCGCGTTCTGGATCTTCATCATTCGCCAGATGCAATCGGGCGGCGCGAAGGCCTTCCAGTTCGGCAAGTCGAAGGCGAAGCTGCTCTCCGCGGATACGCCGAAGGTCACGTTCGAGAACGTTGCGGGCGCGGACGAAGCCAAGTACGAACTCCAGGAGATCGTGGAGTTCCTGAAGGACCCCAAGAAGTTCTCGCGGCTCGGTGGCCGGATCCCGAAGGGAGCCCTGCTGGTGGGACCGCCGGGGACGGGGAAGACCCTGCTCGCGCGCGCCGTGGCCGGCGAAGCGGGTCGGCCATTCTTCTCGATGTCGGGCTCCGACTTCGTCGAAATGTTCGTGGGCGTCGGTGCCTCGCGGGTGCGCGATCTGTTCGAGCAGGGCAAGGCGCACGCGCCGTGCATCATCTTCATCGACGAGATCGACGCCGTGGGACGGCACCGCGGCGCGGGACTCGGCGGCGGACACGACGAACGCGAGCAGACGCTCAACCAGCTCCTCGTGGAGATGGACGGCTTCGAGTCG
>CAZUVK010000175.1:0-1984 GCA_964623785.1 uncultured Gemmatimonas sp.
GTCGTTGCTGGTGAACTCGGCGGCAAGTATGTACCCCGCGGGCATCACGAACATGCAGAGCCCCCGGAGTAGCTGAAGACCCGGCCGGGTAGTGGCAAAGGCGCGTGCCCCCCGCAGCGGCAACAGGAGAACACAGAGAAGCAGGAGATGACTAGCGTATCGGAACCCCACCACCTGAACCAGGTGATGGCCATTGCGTGCCAGGATGCCACCGGACAGCTCTTGTGCCGGCCAGCAAAGCGTGACAAGAATCAGGAGTGCCACGGCACTCCCCCGCGCACCCGCCGCGTTGGCCATCAACGCGGACCGACAGAGGCCGTCGGCGCCAGCGCGATCGACCCCCAGCCATCATGGTCCATCACGGTCGCTGCCAGAATCAAGGGATAGTCCGGTAAGGCGAAGCCCCACGCACCCGATAGTTGTTCATTGGTCCTGCGTCGGCCCGAACCGGATCATCACCGCTACGGCGATCGCGGATTCAGAACTCGAAGGTCTCCACCGTCAGGAGCTCTCCGGCGGTCACTTCCTGCGTTGGGGTGGCCGTTGTCGTGTCGAACGCCTCCCACAGCTCGGATGCGAGTTCGGCCGGCGAACCCGCGGCAAGGATTGCCGCCGTAGTCAGCGAAACGCCTGTATCAGTTTCGACGCGATTGCGAAAATCCACAGCCATGAGGGAGTCGAAACCAAGCTGGGCGATCGAGGTGTCCTGGTGGATGCGATCCGCCTTCATTCGAAGTACGGAAGCCAGAGTCGACACGACGTAGGTCAACAGCCGAGTAGAGAGTTCTTCAGGGGACAGCGCGGCGAACTCCGAGGGATCGATTCGCACCGGCGTCTCGAGCTGTCGACGCCAACCAGCCGCTGACTCACCCGCCGTGGGTACGGAAGCGTCCCCTGCGACGAGATGGAACAACGGAAACGGCCTCCCGTCAGCATCCCGCGCCGGGAACCGACGCCAATCGGTCGGCAGGACAGCAGGTGTGGGCACCTCCTCCGCCTTGAGCCGGAGAAGCGCGGCCATCCCGCCCGGGCCATCGATCCCCTGAAGTCCCTGATCGGACCAGTCGAGTCCCGCTCGCGCCGCCATACCCACGTTCGCCCATGGGCCCCAGGCAATCGAGGTCGCCGGAAGCCCCTCGCTGCGCCGGAGATGCGCCAGCCCGTCGAGAAAGCCGTTCGCGGCGGCGTAGCCCGCCTGGCCCGGCGAACCGAGCAGACCCGCCCCGGCCGAGCACAGGACGAAGGAGCGCAGGGGCAGACGCCGGGTTGCGACATGGAGATTCCACGCGCCCAGCGCTTTGGGAGAAAGCACCGTGGCGAACCGCGTCCAACTCTGCCGGATCAGAGCAGCGTCATCCAGTACCGCCGCCGCATGAACCACGTGATCGAGACGCCAGCCCAGCGCCTCGATCTCGTCCCGGATCCGCTCGACCTCGGAGAGCACACCGACGTCGCCCCGGAGCACCGCGACGTCAACGCCGCGGGCTCGGAGTTCTTCGAGTTCCCGAAGGACCTCGGGAGACGGCTCGCTCCGGCTGGTGAGCACCACCCGGCGCACGCCGCGCTGAGCAAACTGGCGCCCCAGCTCCAGCCCCATGCCTCCCAGACCACCCGTGATCCACACGGCCCCGTCGCCCAACTCGTGCAGGACGGCGGAATCGTCAAAGAGTACGATCTTTCCGATATGCCGCGCCTGAGCCATAAAAGGGAAGGCAGACACTGCATCGTCGACGACGAAACCCCGATAGGGAAGGGGTCGCAGCACCCCCCGCTCGAACTCTTCAATCAGATGCAGGAACCTGGCGCGGACACGCTGTGGTTCGCTCTCACAGGCTTCGCCGAGATAGAGGACGTGGTATGACGCATCGGGTTTCATCTCGGCGACGCGTCGTGAGTCCCAGACCCCGGTCTTGCCGATCTCGCCGATGACTTCATTCCCGCATCGCTGGACGTGCTGGCGGAGCGGGGTCGTTTCGTCGAGATC
>CAZUVK010000175.1:1994-4117 GCA_964623785.1 uncultured Gemmatimonas sp.
CCGCTCCGCCAGCACGTCCAGCGATGCGGGAATGAAGTCATCGGCGAGCGAATTGAGAACAACATCCACGCCGGCCCCGTCCGTGTCGCGTAGGATCCCCTCCCGGAAGTCCAGGGATCGCGAACTATAAACGTGTTGCACGCCGAGCCGACGAAGCAGGGAGCGCTTTCGTGGGCTACCCGCCGTCGCGAAGATCTCCGCGCCGACCGCCTGGGCGAGCTGAACCGCCGCGAGACCGACGCCGCCGGCCGCCGCATGGATCAGCACCCGTTCTCCGGCGATCAGGCGAGCGAGTACTGAAAGCGCCCAGTCCGCCGTCAGGAACGCGATGGGGATGCCCGCGGCATCGCCGGCCGTCATCCCCGCCGGAACAGGGACGGTTAGCGCCGCGGACGCATTCACCCTGGAACAGAATCCCGACGGTGTCACCGACATCACGCGGTCGCCAACCTCGAGCCCTTCCACCCCTTCTCCGACCCTTTCAACGATACCGACGCACTCGCTGCCCAGCGCACCCGCGTCCCCCGGGTACATGTTGAGGGCGTTCAGCACATCGCGGAAGTTCAGACCGGTCGCTTCTACCCGGATCGTCACCTCCCCGGCTGCCGGGGGCGGGACGACGGTTGGCGCAAGATCGAGCGTCCCGAGATCGCCGCGAACGCGGATCCCGAGTTGATAGTCGCCGTCGGGCCGAATCTCGCCGACGGGAGGTGCGGGGATGCGATCGAGCCGCTCCGCGTACCATCCATCGCGGCGCAGCGCCAGGCGGTCCTCGTCGGAGTGTGTCCCGACCACGTCGAGGATCAGCGCGCCGGCGACATCCGCATCCAGATCAGCTCCCAGATCGATGCGGCGACAGGCCAGTCCGCCGAGTTCGGCGGCCATCGTGTGCGCCATCGCACGGGCGGCGCTCGCCACCGGGTCAACGCATTCGTACGGAGCCACCGCGGCCGCTCCCGTGGTCACGATCGCGAGGGAGCGGATCCCGGCGCTGCCGCTGGCGGCGGCCCTCCCCAGGCTGATCAGAGGATCGAGTGCGGAACGCATCGCGCCAACCGGATCGCTCTCGTCGACCAGAACTTCGGAGCCGGGCACTACGACGATCACATCCGCGCCGGACCCGTCTCCTGACCCCGCCAGCCAATCCGCCAGGTCGGAGGGCGAGTGGGCCTGAACATCAGCGCCCCTGGCCCCGGCTCCTGCGGCGATCGCCTCGGAGATTTCCCCCTGCCCGTACACGACGATCCGCGCCGGTACGATTCCCGCCGGGATCTCGACCCGATCCCATACGGGCTCGTATAACCACGTGGCGATCCGATCTTCGACTGTCCGCGCCGGGCGGCGGGCGCGCTGAAAGCGGAGGCCCGAGACCCGCAGCCACCTGTCCGCACCCACCATCTCCACGTCGCACACCAGCGCGGAGGCGTCCACGTCCCCTTCCCGCAGAATAGCTTTCGCGTGAAGCGCATCGCCGCGATGGCCACCCTCCAGAGGGCCAGCGTCAATCGACTCGATCTCCACAGGCAGGTAGACCGAATCGCTCGCGTCGACGCAGGCGCCGCAGAGCTGGAAGGCGGCGTCGAGAAGCGCGGGATGCAGGCCGTACGACGCGCGCTCACGGCCTGGAATCCCGTTGATCGACACCGTTCCCACGGCCGCATCCCCGTGTCGCCGCACGTCCGTCAGCCCGCGGAACGCCGGTCCGTAGGACACGCCGTTTGCCTCGATGCTCGCCAGCATGGCCGCCACGTCAATCGGGATGCCTGCTTCGGAATCGAAGTCGGGCAGGGCGAGGGCAGACCCGCGGGACGCCTCGAATTCCGACTCGGCGTTGATCCGCCACTGACCGTTCGCATCGCGGCTGGCGATTCGGATGGTGCGCTCGGTCGGATCCACTATCGTTTGAACGGCGGTTTCGCCGGCGATCACCAGCGGCTCGAGAATCCGTAGCCGAACCGGGCGCTGCCCCTCCCCCGCCACCGCCGCCACCGCGGCCCGGCACATCTCCACATACGCGGCGGCGGGCAGGACCGGACGGTCAAAGACGCGATGCTGGGCGACCCACGCGGGGTCGTCCTCGGTCAGCGCGACTTCGAAGATCGTCCCCGAGAAGTGCGGCGACT
>CAZUVK010000175.1:4127-7583 GCA_964623785.1 uncultured Gemmatimonas sp.
CGACTCGATGCGCCGACCCAGCAGCGGGTGGTCATCCGCCCCGTACTCCCCCCGCCGGCGCCGCTCCTGGAACCAGTGGCGGCTGCGCTGGAATGGATACGTGGGCAGGTTTACCGGCCGGATCGGGCCGGGATACACGCCGCTCCAATCGATCGGGACGCCGGCGACGTACAGGGAAGCGAGCGCCTCGCGCGCCGACCGGGCGGCGTCGGCTCCCGGACGCAGCGTCGGCTGGCGGATTTCCTTCTCTGGTGCTCCGGAGCAGCTGGCGGCCAGGCTCAGGAGCACGGGAGCGGGGCCGATCTCCACGAGTACCGTCACCCCCTCGGCGCGCAACGATTCCATGGAGCGCGCAAAGAGCACGGGCTCGCGGATCTGCCGGGCCCAGTAGTCGGCCCCGAAGGTCGAGGGACCGGCCCGTTCGCCGGTTGCGGCCGCGATCAGATCGATGGAGGGTGCGGCATGCGGCGCCTCCAGGGCGACCGCGCGGAACCGGTCGACGATGGGTTCCATCAACCGCGAATGGAAGGCATGCGAGACCTCCAGCCGGCGCGCCTGGATCCCCTCTTCGGCGGCCCGACCCAGCACCGTCGCGATCGCCGCCTCCGGTCCGGAGACGACGATCGTCCCGGGTGCGTTTACGCCGGCGACGTCCACCTCACCGCCCGCATCGGCCACCAGGGCGCGGACGTGGGCCTCGTCGGCGAATAGGGTCGCCATTGCACCACCGTCGGGGAGGGAGCCCATGAGGCGGGCCCGCTCGGCCACCAGGTTGAGCGCGTCCTCCAGCTGGAGCACACCCGCCACGCAGGCGGCGGCGAATTCGCCGACACTGTGGCCGAGCACGACGGTGGGGGTGACACCCCACGAACGCCACAACTCGGCGAGCGCATACTCTAGCACGAAGAGCGCGGGCTGGGTGACCTCGGTTCGCCGCAACGCCTCAGCGGCACCGGAATCATCGGAAGCCGCGCGCATCAGCTCGGCGATCGACACACCGATCCGCGGCGCGATGAGCGCGTCGCAGCGCTCGACGGCGGCGCGGAAGACGGGCTCCGTCTCGAGCAGTTCGCGGCCCATGCCGACCCGCTGCGCGCCCTGACCGGTGAAGAGGAACGCCACCCGCGGCACGTGCGTCCGGCTCACCACGCCCTCCCGCAACCCGACATCGTCGGCGGATGCCCCCCGGGCGAGCGCTCGCAGACTCCGGCGCAGTTCATCCTCGTCGCCGGCGACGATCGCGGCGCGCTCTTCCCAATGCGCTCGGCCGCGGGCCAGGGTGCGCGCCACTGCCTCGTCGTCGGAGGTGGAAGCGGCGGCGGCGTCCAGCGCGTCGGCGAGCCGACCGGCGGCCTCGCGGAGAGCCATCGAATCGCGGGCGGAGATCGGCACGACGAGAGGGGGCCGGCCGGAGAGCACCTCCCCCTGCCCGGAATCCTGTCGTGGCGCCGCCTCGAGCACGACATGCACGTTGGTCCCGGAGAACCCGAAGGAGCTCACCCCCGCCACCCGCCGCTCCGCGCGCGGCCATGGCGTGGCCTCCGCGGTCACGGCGATCGGCGCGGTGTCCCAGGTGATGTGCGGGTTGGGGGTCTCGAAGTGCAGATGCTTCGGGATCACGTCCTCTCCGAAGGCGATCACCATCTTGATCACCCCTGCCAGCCCTGCCGCGCCCTCGAGATGCCCCACGTTGGTCTTCACCGACCCCACCAGCAACGGCCGCTCGGCCGGCCTGCCGGCATGTACGGCCGCGAGAGCGTGTATCTCAATGGGGTCACCCAGCTCCGTACCGGTCCCATGTGCCTCGACGTAATCCACGTCCTCCGGCTGGAGGCCGGACGCCGCCAACGCCGCGCGCATCACCTCCTCCTGCGCAGTTCCGCTCGGCACCGTGAGCCCTCCACTGCGCCCGTCCTGATTCGCGGCGGTGCCGCGCACCACGGCAAGGACGCGATCGCCATCCGCGCGCGCGTCCTCGAGCCGTTTGAGCAGCACGACGGCGCACCCCTCGCCACGCACGTAGCCATCGGCCGAGGCGTCGAAAGTGCTGCAGAAGCCGCGCGGTGACAGCATCCGGCCGCGCGAAGCGATCACGTGGCCATCCGGCGCGAGGATGAGCGACACCCCGGCGGCGAGGGCCATCCGCGTCTCACCGGAACGCAGGCTCTGGCAGGCTTCGTGGAGCGCCACCAGGGAGGAGGAGCAGGCCGTATCGATCGTGAGTGCCGGGCCCTTCAGCCCGAACAGGTAGGAGATCCGTCCCGCCGCGACACTATGCGCGGCCCCGGTGCCGTAGTAGGTACCGATCCCTCCGGTGTCGCCGCCCCCGGCCTGCATCCGCGACCAGTCGTGCGCCGCCATGCCCACAAAAACGCCCGTGGCCGACCCGCGAAGCGCGTCCGGCGACTGCCCGGCCTGCTCGAAGGTCTCCCAGACCACCTCGGCGAGGAGCCGCTGCTGCGGGTCCATGCCATCCGCCTCGCGCGGCGCGATGCCGAAGAACGGGGCATCGAAATCGCCCACCGGCTCCTTCAGGAAGGCGCCCCGGCGCACGTACATCGTGCCGATCGAGTCGGGATCCGGGTCGTAGTACCGGTCCACGTCCCAGCGATCGTTGGGGATTTCCCCGGTGGCGTCAAAGCCGGCGAAGAGCAGCTCGCGAAAGCGTTCGGGATTGCTGGCACCGCCGGGGAACCGGCAGCCCATCCCGATGACGGCGATCGGTTCCGTTGCGCGACCGCGCACGGCCCTGAGCTCGCGCTCGAGCTGGTCCATCCGCACGAACGCGCGCTTGAGCAGATCCTTCCGGTCGGACGTATCCGCCACTGGCGTCTCAGACATCTCTCAATCTTGCGGCGAGCAGGTCCGCCACCTCGTCCTCGCTCATCGAGTCCAGGTCGACATCGTCAGTGCCCGCGGGGACGGGGGGCGTTTCCCGTGCGACCGGCACGGCGGTGGCGGCCGGCTCGAGCGCGCCGACGACGAACTCGGCGAGCGCGTTGAGCGACGGGTAGTTGTAGAGCAGCGTCGCGGGGAGCCGAACGCCGAGAGCGGTGGCAAGCCGGTTCCGCATCTCGACCGCCATCAGCGAGTCGAGGCCCAGCTCCGTGAGCGGCGTCTCGGGATCGATTTCGGCGGTGTCCACCGCGCCAAGCACGCGCCCGGCGATTCCGCGGATGCCGTCGAGCGCGACTTCGAGCCGTCTGGCCGCCAGCACACCCGAGAGGCGGTCGGCGAGCCAGGCCTGATCGGGAGCGGGGGCCACGACCTCCGAGGCGACCGCGCTTCCGGGCTCGTGCGTCATCTCGCCCGTGCCACCACTCACCGCGGGCCGCACGACATCGAACCATCCCCGGCCAGCTCCGCCCGGAATCCGCCGCAGGTAGGTACCCCACTCGACCGGCACGGCGGCGACGCGGGCGCGGTCCCCGAGCATCAGGCGGCCGAGCATATCCA
>CAZUVK010000175.1:7593-8153 GCA_964623785.1 uncultured Gemmatimonas sp.
CGTCTGGACCCCGCCCAGCATGGCGCTGATGCGGCCGATCTCGCTCCAGGGGCCCCAATCGACGGAGAGCCCCGGCAGCCCCGCGGCACGCCGACTCGTGGCCAGGGCACCGAGAACGTTGTTGGCCATCGCGTGATTCGTCTGACCGGGCGATCCCAGAAACGCCGCGCCGGAGGAGAAGAGCACGAAATGGTCGAGTGGGAGATCGTGGGTGGCCAGGTGCAGGTTCCAGCTCCCGGCGACCTTGGCGCGCATCACCCGTTCGGTCCGCTCCCAGTCGAGCGAGGCGAGGGAGGCGTCGTCCGTAGCGCCGGCGGCGTGCATCACGCCGCGCAGCGGTACTTCGTCCGCCGCGGCGATCATTCGCCGGACGTCGTCCAGGCGCGATACATCACCGAGCGCGATCCGGACGGTCGCGCCGGCGGCCTCGATTTCCGCGATTGCGGTGCGCGCCTCCGCCTCCGGTTCGCCGCGCCCCGCGAGCACCAGCGTGCCCGCGCCCCGATCGGCCATCCATCGGGCCACCCGGAGTCCCAGCCCGCGGAGTCCACCGGTAATCA
>CAZUVK010000176.1:0-2248 GCA_964623785.1 uncultured Gemmatimonas sp.
CCTCGCCGTGGTCATGGTCGCCGTCGACCGGGTTGCTGCACCCCGCGAACCAGGCGAGCCCAGCGACAAGAAGCGCAGCGGCCTTCGCGCGAGCGACGGCGGCCCCACCGGGAACGCGAGCTGAATGCATCATCGTCTGGTCTCCTTGTAGATAGTCGTTGGCCGACCGGGCCGGCCAATCCACCGGAACAGGTCATTCATGGCCGTGCGCCGAATCCATCGCGGACGCACTGCCGTCCTTCCTCAGAACTCATACTGGTAGATGATCCGGACATCCCGCCCCGGCTGTGGCGCCACCGCCCGCGCACGCGAGAGATGGTCACGCCACACGGTGTCCGCGACGTTGTCGACCATCACGGTGAGCGAGTGGAACCCGCCCCACGCACTCCAGCGGATCCCGCCGCCGGCCTCGAGGAGCGAGTATCCGTTGGTCGCGAGTTCATTCTCGGCGACGCGGGCCTGTCGCGCGGCGCCGTGCCAACTCGCGAGCGCGAACCATCCCGGCGTCTCGTACCGCGCGCCGACCGTCCCCTGGAGCGGGGGGATCTCCGGCAGCGGCTCGCCTCTGTCCGTCCGCTCGCCCTCGACATAGCTGCCCGTGGCGCGGACCACGAGCGACGGGGCGATCTCCCACTCCACGACCGCCTCGGCCCCGCGCAACCTCGCCTTCGTCTGCGATGCCTGGTAAACGGGGTAGCGGTTGAAGCGCGGGTCGAGCTCCCCGGTGGGGGCGTAGAAGACGAAGTCGGAGATCTGGTTGTGGAAGACACCCGCCTCGGCGCGGGCGCCCGGGCGGGTGTATCGGAGGAAGAGGTCCACCCCGTGGCCGTATTCCGGCTCGAGGTCGGGGTTGCCCACGTTGTATGAGAAGTCCGCCAGGTGCGGCCCCGCGGAGAAGAGTTCTTCGATGGAAGGCGCGCGGAACGCGCGCGAGCCCGTCACGCCGAGCCCGAGATCGGGAACGACCTGCAGGATCGCGGACGCGGAGCCGGTGAAGGCGCCGAAATCCCGGGTGCGGACGCCGCCGATCCCGGCCGTCGATTCGCCTTCCGGATCCACGCGGATGCGATCGTAGCGTGCGCCAAATTGCAGGCGGAACCGTTCCCACTCCAGCTCCTCGTAGCCGAACGCGGCGGCCACGTATTCGCGCGCGGGGCGGGACCCCGTATTCGACCCGGCGACACTGAAGTCGCGCCCCGATGTCCAGAGTCCGACGGCACCTTCGCGCTGCAGCCCGTCGCCTTCATGCCGGTGGCGGGCGACGAGCCGGCCGGTACCGCTCAGCTGGCCGAACTCGGTGCCAACCACCCCGCCGTCCTCGAGTTCGAGGTGGCGGTACCAGGCGTAGGTCGCGTCGAACGCCACGGAGCTGAACGGCCCCCAGGGTATGGTGCGCGCCGCCGTGCCGGTGCCGGAGATCCGGCGCATCTCGATCTCGACCCCTTCCTCGTGGGCGCCGGGGATCGCGGCGCCCCCGAAGCTGCCGGGCACACCGTACTCGAGGGCGAAATCGCGGATCGCGACGCCCGCGAATCCAGCCGGCCGCACCCACGCCGCGCCGACGCCCGCCTCCCGGCCGGAGAGGCCGGTCGAGGGAAGGTTGCCCAGCGGTGTCCGCGTGTCCCCCGCCGTCCGTCCGGAGAGCGCCGCGCGCCAGGCGACCTCGCCCACCGCGCCCCGCAGCTCGCCCGACGCCGAGATGCCGCCGTTGACCGACCCCGCGTTGCCCCCGACCCGGCCCGAGATCCGTTCCGGCAGCGTTCGCGGCACGTCGTCGCGGATCACGTTGATCACCCCACCGAGCGCGTTGCTTCCGTAGAGAAGGCCCGCCGGACCCCGCACCACCTCGATCCTGCTCGCGCCGGCCGGGTCGACCGAGACCGCGTGGTCCCCCGATGTCGATGACACGTCGCCAGTCCGATTCCCGTCCTCCAGAACCAGCACCCGGTCACCGGAGAGCCCCCGAATCACCGGCTGGGACGCGGCAGGCCCGTTGTACCGCTCCGAGATCCCGGGCTCACCGGCGATCGTCGCCGCGACAGATGTGCCGAGCCGCGCTCGAAGCTCCGCGCCGCTGAGTGCCGAGACCGGTTGGAAGACTTCGTCGGCACGCCTCGCGGAGCCGCTCGCCGTGACCACGAGCCCCACCAGTTCCAGCGCCGTCGGGCGCATCGATACCTCGATGGTCGACGTCTCGCCCGCCGTGACGACATCCTTTGCGGGAAAGGTGAAGCTGACCTCGCCCTGC
>CAZUVK010000176.1:2258-8142 GCA_964623785.1 uncultured Gemmatimonas sp.
CGACATCCACCAATGCCTCGGTTGAGGCATAGCCAACGCGCTGCAACGAAAGCGTATGGGACCCGACCGGAACCTCCCGCAGCACGAAGCTGCCGTCCGCGCCGGACAGGTTGCTCCTGCCCAGCGCGGGGAACCTGATCGTGACGCCGGACACCGGCGCGCCCGTCACCGCGTCAACCACGCGACCCGAGATCGTGCCCTCCGCGCGGGCGGATGGGGCGGCTGCGCCCGGAGTGCCTGCCTGCGCCAACGCGGCCGTGCCGGCGCCGGTATGGGCCATTGTCGCGAGGGAAAACACCAGAATCCGGCACACTCTGCCGAGATCGGTCTTCTGCATTGTTGTCCGTCTGATCGGTTGGGGGCAGGGCCCCGGCGCTTTCAACGCCGTGCCGTGCCGCAACGCATCGAGTGGACGGATCGGCCGGGACAGTCCTGAACCGATTGGAAAGCCGGCTGGCTTCCTGGCCCAGGTCTATCCGACGGTATCCGTCGTATTGTCGCGAAGGATCAGACGGGTGGCGCTCGGGGTCCGTGCGCCGCGACCAGGGTCGCGACGCGCGGGTCGTGTTCGGGGCAGGGTGTGGAGGGACGGCTGAACGTGGACGTCGGGACAAGTCGCATGTCCGCGGTCGGTCCCGCGTCGAACACTTGCAGCCCGCGGCAGATCACGCACGTCTCGTGATTGTGCGTCGGGTTACACGCACCCGAATCCGCGTCCTCGACGTGCAACTCCGAACCGGCGAGGATGGCTTCCGTCTCGAGCCTGGCGTCGGCCACGGGCGCGGCCGCCGCCAGTATCAACTGGCAGAGCAACACCAACAGCGCGAACGGGCGGCGAGGCTTCATCGAGACCGGCGTCGGGCGGCGCGAGTGGCGCCGCGGTGAATGACCTGGAAGGGAGTATACCTCCCGCATGGCGATAGGGTCCACGCCGCGCTTGACCGTTCGGGATCCGTATTCCTAGCTTGCGTCGCGTGCCGCTACCGGGCGGTGCTCCGGCCGCGTTGCCCACTCCCCAGCCTGAAACAACATGCCTTTCTCCCGCAAATCCCTGTTCGGCGCCGTGATCGTCGCGGCCGTGGTGATGGTGTTTCATGGCGGGGCGGCCACTCTGGCGGCGCAGGCGGCTCCGGTCCAACCCGCGGGCGGCGCCTGCCCGCCTGGCACCACCGAAGTGCGGCCCGGCAACTGCCGCGCCCCTGACCTCCCGCCGCCGAGCATCCTCGATTATCGCCCCGAGTCCACCCTCGTCGTGGCGGAGACGATGGTCCCCGCGGCCCGATTCCCGGTCGTCGACATCCACGGGCACGCGCCGACGCTCTCCAACCCCGGCGCCATCGAGTCGATGGTCGCGTCGCTCGACGAGCTGAACGTCCGCGTGTACGTCGCCGCCGACAACCTCACGGGCGATCGACTCACGCGCACCCTGGAGTCGATCGCGGCCAGCCCGCACCGCGACCGGTTCCGGGTCCTCGCCGGGATCGATTTCAGGGATACGGGGCCAGGCTGGGGGCAGCGTGCTGCGGAGTCCGTCGAGGCGGCGATCCGCGCGGGCGCGGTGGGCGTCGGCGAGGTGCCGAAGGGATTCGGGCTGACCACACGCAAGGCGGATGGGTCGCGGCTCCGCGTCGATGACCCGGAACTCGATCCCGTCTGGGCGACACTCGGCAGGCTCGGCGTGCCGGCGTTCATCCACACGGCCGAACCGAGCGAGTTCTTTCAGCCGCTGGACTTCGAGAACGAGCGCTGGCTGGAACTCGCGCTCTTCCCCGATCGGCGCAACAACGAGCCTGGCCAGGTGACCTTCGATGAGCTGATGGTCGAGCGGGACAACCTCTTCCGCCGGCATCCGAACACGAAGTTCATCGCCGCCCACATGGGCTGGCACGCGAACGACCTGGAACGCGCGGCGCGCATGCTCGACGAGTTCCCGAACGTCTACGTCGAGGTCGGCGCGATCCTCTACGAACTAGGTCGCCAACCACGCGCCGCCCGCGAATTCTTCATCGAGTATCAGGACCGGATTCTCTTCGGGAAGGACAGCTTCCAGCCAGCCGAGTACCCGTACTACTGGCGCGTCTTCGAGACCGACGACGAGTACTTCGACTACTACCGCGACTACCACGCCTTCTGGAAGCTCTACGGGATGGATCTCCCGGACGAGGTTCTGCGGAAGCTCTACTACGGGAACGCGCTTGAACTACTCCCCGGTCTTCCGCGCAATGGATGGGAGTAGGAAGGGCGAAGAGTGAAGGCAGCAGATAGGGTCCTACTGCCCAGGGGATTCCTCGGAGAACCGCGCCACCGGCGAATTGCCGGAGTAGAAGGTCAGGGTCCCATCCTCGAGCGCCCATCGGTCGGTCCGCTGAATCGCACCGAAGAGACGGCGCTCCTGCTCTGAATCGCCGGACCCCATGCAGGACATTTGCGAGGTGACGATCAACGGGCGGAAGAGGATTCTCTCTCCGTTCATCGAGTAGGGCCCGATGAAGCTGTTGCACCCGGAATAGCCGAAGATGCGGAATCTCTCCACGTCGAACTGGATCGCCGCGGGTTGTCCGCTGGCCCGATTGATTGGCCAGAACGCGAGATAGGTCAGGATCCAGTCGTTTCTCGCGAGCGGTGACGTCGTGATCCCCGCGAGAGACTGCCCGCACCCGGCAAGGTCCCGCCCATCGACGGTCAGGGTGACGGAGCTTGGAAACTCCTCGCCGCTCATCAAGTCCTGGCACGTTGTGTCGGCGATCACCACGCGCAGTTCCGCTGGCCCGCCCCGCACGGTGTAGCTCCAGCTCGTCGAGGATTCGGCGATCCGGTCCGGCGTTTCGCCGATGTGAATCTCCGTCTCACCGTAGTCGGTGAGCACGCGCATCCCCTTCTCGTTGTCGATCTCCAGCAGCCAGCCGGGCTCCTGGCCGATCGCCCGGAAGTCGTAGCCGAGCAACCCCGACTCGACCCAGGGGTCGGGCGCATGGCGCGACTCGCATTCGGCGTAGGAAATCCGCGACGTCTCCAGCAGCCCCTCGTCCCCGCGGTTCCAGAAGGTGACGCCGTCGGCGCTGTACCTCTCGCCGGATGCGGAGGTCACCAGCGGCAGCGTCGCGGTCTCCGTTCCGTAGCGGACATCGACCGTGTCCGGTCGGACTCGAACACTGAAACGGAAATCGTTGGAGCAGCGGTATACGAAGGTGTTGTTCACCTCAAACGGCACGGCCTCGACCCCGATGAATTCGCCGCCGCCGCCGCTCCCGGACGCGCAACCGGCGAGCACCAATAGCGCGGAAACAGCGGCCCGTCGTGGGCGAATCGTTCTGCGGATCGGGCTCATGGGGCGCTCCCGGCCAGGGATGTGGATGGGACGACTCGAGACACACCGCTCGCCCGCGGGCGGCGGAGATGAAGGATGAACCGCCGCCGCCGCCGCGACAATACCGCGAAGACGATACCAGACGGGTTCGCCCTGCGATACCCGAACGGGAGGCGAACGGATCCAGGCCCCGGCTACGGTACCGGCATTCGGATCGTGCCGTCGTACTTGTTGAGGATGAGAACTCGACCGTCGGGGCCCGGGCTCATCCGCATGTCGGCCCGCGTGGCAGGCGTCCTCCCCTGCGACTCATTCTTCTCCTGCACGAGCTGAAGCAGCGTCTTCGCGGTCCCGCCATCGTTGAAGAGGATCCTGCGAATCGAAGCCTGCCCGCCGCTCGGGAGGTTGTCGGCGGGCAGGTAGAAGATCTCTCCGCTCGGCATGTCGCCCCAGAGGACGAGGTTGGCGAGCTGGGGGATCTCGTTCGAACGGTACACATGCAGTCCCGTGGCCGCCGCGCTGCTCTGAATGATCGGGTCGATCTGGTCGTACTCGGCGATCGGGTAGGTGACGGTCGGGTCGCCGCGCGGGTCGTCGGTGCCGACTTCGCGCGCGCTGATGAACCGGAAGCTGCCCTCCCACGTGTTCCAGCCCAGGTTCGCGCCGCGCGTGACCAGCGTGAGCTTCTCCACGATGTTCTGGCCGATGTCGGCGAGGAACATGTTCCCGGTAACCGGATCCCACGCGAACCGCTGCGCGTTTCGCACGCCGTACGCGAATATCTCGCCGAGCGCATTGTCGTCGTTGTCGCCGGCGAAGGGGTTGTCCGCCGGGATCCCGTACTCGCCGTTCGCGCTGTTGGAGCCGAGCGGGTCGATCCGGAGGATCTTGCCGAACCCGACGCTCAGGTCCTGCCCGGCGCCCAGCGGGTCGCCGCCAGAGCCGCCGTCGCCCACGCCGACGTAGAGGAGGCCGAAGTCCGCGTCGCCTGGCGAGGCCGTGGTCCGGAATGAGATGTGGCCGCCGTTGTGGTTCGGGAACGGCTGCTGGAACCGCATCAGTTCGCGCGGCGCCACACCGTCGTAGGTCGCGGCGGCGGGGTTCCGGGTGGTCCATTCGAGCAGCACGGTATCGTGCGGGTCCGCGCCGCCGCTGGCGGTGAAGTCAGGGGGCGGCGTGGTGTCGCTCGAGTCGAACCATGTATAGAACTTCCCGTACCCCGGCGCGCCCTGCTGCGCGAACTGAGGGTGGAACGCGAAGCTCTGGATCCCCCGCTCCCGGCTGCCCGACTCGACCGGGACTCCCCAGCGCGCGTCGTTGACGTTGATGTACTCCAGCACGGTGCCGCCGTCGTAGCTGACGCTGTAGATCGGGCCGCGCATATCGCTGACGAAGATGCGCTGCGTTCCGGCCTCGGTCACCGCGGTCATCAGGCGTGCCGGCTGCCCGTCGATGTCCGGTATCGAGGCGAACTCGACGACGTTTACGCGAATCACGTCAGCCGTGGCCTCGATCGGCTGAGGGAACGGGTCGTTCGTCTGCGCCAGCGCGGGAGAGGTGACCACCAGGGCCGCGAGCGCGATCCGGGTCGTGCGACTGTGAATGCTTTTCATCTGCCTCCCAGATTCGGCGAGTCCGTGACGCCGCGACCCGAAAGCCGCTCGCATCTACCCAGTGGATGTACACGAGCGCGAAGGGATGCGTTTGCGTCGCCGGGCGACGCCCATTCGGGACCGGTGCGCGTCTTGCGACCGATTCGTCAGGGCGCCGTGCGCGGAAGCGCGGCCCGGCGGGAACCTCGGGAGTCACGGCATGGAGAACCACCCGACGCGCGGTGACCTGGCGGGCCGGACCGGCTCCGGCCCCGGGAATGACGATCTCTACCGATTGCTCTTCGAGAGCAACCCGGCGATGTACTTCGTCATCGACGATGCCGGGAGAATCGTCTCTGTCAACCGGCTGGGTGCCCGGCACCTCCAGTATGCCGTGGATGAGCTCGAAGGGAGGCCGGTTTTCGACCTCATTCACGAGGGCGACCGCGAGATGGTGCGGCGGAGGGTGACCGAGTGTTTCCGGGCCGTCGGACCCTGTCGCAGGTGGGACTGCAGGCAGCTTCGCCGCGATGGGGGGCGCATCTGGGTCAGGCAGGCGGCGCGGGCGGTGCGGCGGAAGGACGGGGAGATCGTGGTCCTCCTCGTCTGCGACGATATCACCGACCACCTGGAGCGAGCACGCGACGGCGAGAGCCTGCTGGAGCGCGAGCGGGCGGCTCGGGCGCGCGCCGAAGCCGCGGTCCGGGTTCGCGACGACGTCCTTTCTCTCGCTTCCCACGATCTCCGCGACCCGCTGGGAACGGTGATCATGAGCTCGACGTTTCTCCTCGACTTCGCCGGTGCGGAGGGCGATCCCGTCCTTCTGCGAAAGCATCTGGAGATCATTCAGCGGGCGGGGAACAACATGAACCAGATGATTCAGGACCTGCTCGACGTGGCGAGGCTGGATTCCGTTGGCCCGCTGATCGACGTGAAGCCGGTGACCGTGCAATCGGTTCTCGCGGACACGATCCGGATGTTCCGG
>CAZUVK010000177.1:0-8097 GCA_964623785.1 uncultured Gemmatimonas sp.
TGGAGTACGTGGTGGTGCACGAGATGGTGCACCTGATCGCGCCGACGCACAGCGAGCGGTTCATGGCGCTGATGAATGAGCACTATCCCACGTGGCGCGAGGCACGGGCGGAGTTGAACGAGCTGCCGCTGGGCGCGGCGGAGTGGAGATGATCCCATGCCGCCGCCCGCTGAGGCTCGCCGTAGGGCGCTCTGGAGAGAAGGCCATCGGGAGCCTTGCGGCCCGTTGATGACCGGAGGTCATCGCGGCGCAACGCTACTGGCGCGCCACCTCCTCGAGGAACACCGAGTTCGCCACCACCACCATCTCCTCCCCGTTGCGGAGGACCGTCTGCATGGGTGTGATCGCGCTGAGGACACCGTTCGCGGAACCGACGCTCAGCCGTTCCCCCATCCGGAACGTCTTTCTGGCGTAGAAGCCGGCGAGAATGTTCCTCGTGATCTCGCGCGTCCCCAGCCCGAACGACAGGCCGAACGCAAGGGCGAATGCCGCGAGCAGCCCCGTCGTCACCAGCTGCACGATCTCGGTGCTGATCCGTAGCTGACCGATCGCCATGATGCCGATGACGAACATCAGGACGCCGGTGACCGCGCCGCCCAGCGAAGGCGCGAACTCGATCCCCGCGCTCTCGCCCGCGCGAGAAACGACACGTCCCGCGGTCTGCGCGGCCAGCGAGCCGAGGACGAGGATCAGCACCGCACCCAGGATGTTCGGCAGGTAGGCGAAGAACGAGTTTACCCCATCCGCGATCGACTGCAGACCGAGGCCCTCCGCCGCCGTGCTCAGGAAGACCAGAAGAAGGAAGAAATAGGCGAATCGTGCGAGCAACTCGGAGGCGGGACGGGTCACACCGATCCGCCGCAGGATCTGGCCGATCCCCAACCTCTCGAGTGTGCCATCCAGGTGGACACGCACGAGGGCGGCCCGGAGGACTCTCTCGATTCCCCGGGCCACGAGCAACGCGACAAGAACGAGTACAATCCCGACGACAACCCTGGGGATCCCCGCGACCATCGTCTGTAGAAGTCCCTGGAACGCCGCCCCCAACTCAATCCGGATCTGCTCCATCACCGCCTTCCCTTTCGTCTCCGTGATCCCCGGGTTGCAGGAAGTGGAAAAACATGGCGAGGTACTCGAAGGTCGTGTGCGCCAGGCCCGACAAGGAGAAGACCGCGACGTCTCTCCAAAGGAGTCTCCGGTCGATGCGGCCCCTTACCCGGGAGAGGAACCGCGGGCTCGTCGAGAGCGCCAGGTCGCGAAGCTGCGCGATCGGCTCACCGGTATCGATCTCCGTGTGAGGGTCATCGGCCCCTTCCGGGTCGAGTCCATCACGCTCGTCCCTATCCATCCTCATCGCCGGCGGCCGCGCGAATCCGACCCGCGCCGGCCGGATGCCATTCGTCCGCCCCCGCCTCGAGCTCGTACCGACGCCGGAACTCCTCTCTCGCGCGCTTGATCCGCATCTTCGCGGCGGAGAGTCCCACGCCGAGTGAATCGGCGATCTCCTGGTACGAGAGTCCGTCCAGGTCGCGCAGGAGGAGCGGGACACGGAGCGATTCGGCCATGGCATCGAGCACGGTTCCGATTCGCTCGCGCTGGCTCTGCGCTTCGAGATCCTTCTCGCCTACCGGCTCCTCGATCAGCTCGTGGCGCGCGTGAAGCTCGAAGTCGTCCACGGATACCTGCCGCGGGCGCCGCTCTCGCTTCGCCAGGAAGTTGAGACAGTGGTTCACCTTGATCCGGTTCAGCCAGGTGCCGAACGCCGCGTCCCGCCGGAAGCTCGGCAGCCCGAAGTAGGCGCGTACGAAGACCTCCTGGGCGAGGTCTTCCGCCTCGTCGGCCACCCGGGTCAGGTAGCGGCAGTTGGCGAGGACGCGCCCGCAATGGCGGTCCACCAGCACGTCGAACGCGCGCAGATCACCGCTCCCGGCCTCCTGCACCGCCCTGACGAGCTCCTCGTCCGACCGCGACCCGAATCCGACGCCCGTAGTCATGATCCTATGGACCCGTATGACGTGGATCGGTCACATGCTCCGGGCCCGCAGCCGGTCGCGGTGCCGGGAGGGGGTTGGATGTGACTTCCCGGACGGTTGTCTGTCTTAGAACGCGGACGCTGCATTCCGGGCGGCCGTGGAGTGATGATCCGGGTTCGCGCACAACGATCCCGATGGAGCACTCCCGGCCGGGCGCCGGACTCCGGGATAACCATCTGGAAGGAGGGGAGATGCTGAACGAGTTCAAGGAATTCGCATTCAAGGGCAACGTGCTCGACATGGCCGTCGGGATCATCATCGGCGCCGCATTCGGAACCGTTGTCGCCTCGCTCGTCAACGACATGCTCATGCCGCCGATCGGCGTGTTGCTGGGTGGAGTGGACTTCTCGCACCTCCACTTCGTCGTGCAGCAGGGCAGCCCGGCCGGACCCTACGCCACGCTCGAGGCGGCGGCGGAAGCAGGGGCGGTGACGATCAACTGGGGCGCCTTCCTCAACAACGCCCTCTCCTTCCTGATCGTTGGCTGGGCGGTCTTCATGCTCGTCAAGGGCTTCAACCAGCTAAAGCGAGAGGAAGCGCCAGCGCCGGTATCCGCGCCCGAACCTTCGGCCGAGGAACGGCTGCTCGGCGAGATCCGGGACCTGCTCAGGGCCGGAGCTCGAGGATAGTCGCTGGCAAGGTACCACACCTTCACGCGGGTGCAACCCCCAGCCGGCCGGGCCGGTCCACCGGTCCGAACCATGGCTTCAGGAGGGTGTCCCACGAATCTCAGGACCACCGAAAACAGGGGAAAGATACGATGCCGAAGTTGAACGCGATCGAGGGAATCGGCGAGTTCCTGGAGGGCAAACTGAATGCCGCGGGGATTGGCTCCATCCGACAGCTCCTCGAGGTCTGCGCGGACAAGAAGGGGCGCAAGCGGATCGCGATCGAGTCGGGAGTCGACGAGGGTCGGCTGTTGCGTTTCGTCAACCACGCCGACCTGATGCGGGTAAAGGGCGTGGGCGGCCAGTTCTCGGAGCTTCTCGAGGCGGCGGGGGTTGATTCCGTTCCGGAACTCGCCCAGAGGAAGCCCGTGAACCTCGCCGCGGTGATGCGTGTGGTCAACGCGGAAAAGAGACTTGTCCGCCGCGTTCCGTCGATCAAGGAGGTGGCGGTCTGGGTGGAGCAGGCGAAGACCCTCGACCGGGTCGTGACGCACTGAAGCGGTTTCGGCAACGGATGAGGAGGGCCTCCTGGCCAGTTGCATCGAAGGAAGTGGAGCTGGCCAGGGGCTCGTCGCCCTCGACGGGCGGATCGGTGGGCGCGTAGTTTCGTGGCTGGTGGCAGGACCAACAATCATTGTCAACGGAGGATCGATGTATCTTCGCAATCAGTGCTTTCGTCTCGGGGCGGTCGTGGGATTGTCGGTTGTGTTCGCAACTGTGCCACTGGATCTGCTGCAGGCGCAGGACGGGCCCCCCGACGGCTGGTCGTTCGTGGGAGAGCTCACCTCGGTCATGTCGAGGGGCAACGCCAAGGCGCTTACTCTCGGGCTCGGGTCGACCGTGGAGAACCGGTCGGGTCCCGGCCTGCTGAAGCTCGAGTTCGGCGCCCTGCGCACGGAGTCGACGATCATCACGCGCCGGGCGGTCGGTACTCTGGAGGCGTTCGAGATCCGCGTGGATGAGGACCGGGAGACGACGGCGGAGGCGTACAACGCCGGGGCGCGCTACGATCGTACGTTGACCCCGCGGTTCTTCCTCTATGGCGGCACGGACTGGATGCGCAACACCTTCGCCGGCATCGACAGCCGTATCGTGCTCGCGGCCGGCGCGGGCAACATCTGGTTCGAACGGGAGAACGCGCGGCTGCGCACGAACTACGCGGTCACCTATACCTTCCAGTCGGACGTGGTCGACAACCCGGACGTCTCGAGCCGGTTCGCCGGAGCGCGCGTGGGGTGGGAATACTGGCGCCAGGCGACCTCGACCACGGTGTTCGAGAGCAAGCTGGTGGGTGACGTGAATCTCGACGAGACGGACGATGTTCGCGCCGATTTCACGAACTCGCTTACCGTCTCGATCAGTGACACGTTCGCGCTGAAGCCGAGTCTGCAGGTCATGTGGCGGAACCTGCCGGCCCTGGCCGAGGTGGAGCTGTTCACCGTCGGCGACGTCCCGCTCGGCGCGCGGGCACTCACGCCGCTGGACAAGACGGACCTCCAGTTCCGTCTCGCCCTCGTCGTGAAGCTCTAAACCCGAAAGTCGATATCCCGCTCCCGCTTCGCGGGTATGAGGACGCTCCGGTTTCGCCGGGGCGTTCACAACCCCTCTTACGCTCCGTTGGTGGCGGGGCTCACGACGCGCGAGATCGCGCGCGCCTTCCTTGCGATCGCGTCGACGATCTGCGGCGGCGCGTGCGGACGGGCCTGATCACGGAATGACGTGGGTGGGGCTCCGGTCGGGTGGTACTCCTCTTGCGTTTGTTCGATCGATCTTGTTATCGTATGACGACACCTCGATCGAAGAGATTATCGAAGAGATTCAATGGAAAAAGTCACCGTTTCGCCGAAGTATCAGGTCGTCATCCCCCGCTCAGTGCGCGAGCGACTCGACATCCGGCCCGGCCAGCAGGTCCAGATGGTTGCCTACGAAGACCGCATCGAGGTTATCCCGGTGCGGCCAGCGAAGGAGCTCCGCGGTTTTCTCCGGGGCCCGAACACCTTCGAGCGCGAGCCCGATCGCTTGTGAGTGAGGCGAGCCTGAACGTCGTCGACTCCTCGGGGTGGATCGAGTACTTCACCGCCTCACCCAACGCCGAGTTCTTCGCGCCGCCGATAGAGGGCACCGAGCAACTCCTCGTGGCCAGCGTGAGTGTGCTGGAGGTCTTCCGGTGGGTTTATCGCGAGCACGGAGAATCGAATGCGCTTCGCGCGGTCGCGCTGATGCAGCAAGGTCATGTGGTTGATCTGGATACCACTCTTGCGATACGTGCCGCCAAGCTCGGTCTCCAGCACAAGCTTCCGTTGGCCGGCAGCATCTTGCTGGCGACCGCCGATGTCTTCGGAGCCACGCTCTGGACCCAGGATGCGGACTTCGAACACATTGCCGGTGTGGAGTATCGACCCAAGTCGTCGTAGAACGCGCGGGGAGTGGCCGAGATCTTCGGGGCGGCCAAACCCCCTCGAGGACGCCTCCTCCTCTCTCTCTCCTCTTTCTGCCTGAACCCTCCCAGCTCGGACGCCCTTTCAGACACCGTTGACATTTTCCCATATAGGAATATCTTCTTCCCATGCCACGCGCCGCCACGACTTCCGACGTCTTCAACGCGATCGCCGAGCCGCAACGGCGGACCATTCTGACGTTGCTGAAGGGACACGAGCGCTCGGTGAACGAGATCTCCGACGCTCTGCAGATTTCGCAATCGCGCGTGTCCAAACACCTGCGAGTCCTGCGCGAGGTGGACCTGGTGCGGGTTCGGGAGGCGGGGCAGCAGCGGCTCTATTCGCTGGACGCGCACGGTCTTCGACCGGTGCATCGATGGGTCGGCGGCTTCGAGCAGTTCTGGGGCGAAAGCTTCGGCCGTCTCGACACCTACGTACAACAGCTTCGGGGGGAGGATGAGCATGGACAGCAGAAATGAACCCGTGTCCGAGCGCGAGATCGTCGTCAGCCGGACGATCTCCGCCCCCCGGGAGCGTGTCTTCGAGGCATGGACCGAGGAGCGCCACCTGGCGCGGTGGTTCGGCCCGAACGGGTTCACGACCAGCACGCGAGCGTTCGAGTTCCGCGAGGGGGGCGTGTGGGATTACACCATGCACGGGCCCGACGGAACCGACTATCCGAACTGGATCCAGTGGCGCGAGATCGTTCACCCCGAACGAATCCACTTCATCCACGGCTCCCGTCCGGACGACCCCGATGCCTTCGAGTCCACCGCATCGTTCCGAGTGGTGGCCGGCGGAACCGAGCTGACGCTTCGCTCCGAGTTCAGGACCAGGGCTCAGCGAGACGAAGTGGTGGAGAAGTTCGGGGCCATCGAGGGAGGCAGGCAGACGCTCGGCAGGCTGGCCGAGTACGTCGCGGCGGGTGCGGAGGAAGGTCGACCGGGAAGGCGACTCATCACGTGGAACCTGCAGAGCCTCGACGGCTATTTCGAAGGGCCGGAGTTGTGGTCGCTCGACTTTCACACGACGGTCTGGGGAGATGAGCTCAGGCAGTTCAGCCTCGACCAGGGGCGGGAAATCGGCGTCCTGCTCTTCGGCCGCACAACGTACGAGGGGATGGCCGACCACTGGTCGAAAGCAACTGATGAGATCGCCGACTTCATGAACAGTGTGCCCAAGGTAGTGTTCTCCAACACGATGGCGGAGGCGACCTGGAACAACACCAGACTGGTCGGGGGCGAAGCCGCGGACACCGTACGTCAGCTCAAGGCCGAAGAGGGGAAGGACCTCTTCATCTTCGGGAGCGCGAAGCTGTGCGATTCCCTGATGCGGCAGGGATTGATCGATGAATATCGCTTGTGCATCGCCCCGGTCGTGCTCCGCGAGGGGACACCCTTGTTCAAGCCGGGAGGTGAGATGGAGCGCCTGCGGTTGCTGGAGAGCCGGAGCCTGCAGACTGGCGGTCTGCTCCTGCGTTACGCCCCGGAGACGTGAACCGGGAGCCCGACTGCCCTGCTGCGCGGCGCAACCTGGACCGCGGCCCGCCGTGCCTGTCGGCATCTCGTTGATTCGGAAGGGGAATCGGTGGGGTGGGGGACGAACGTTATGATGGGCGATCCGGCCTCAGTAGGCGGCCACCTCGACATCGGTCCGGGAGAAGTCGTCGCCGACGAAGAGAAGTGGTTCGTTGAGGGCGCGGGCGAGCGCGTAGGGGATGCAGTCGCCGAAATTGAGTGATGCCGGGTGCCGGCCCTTGCCGAAACGGCGAAATGCTTCGCGGGCGATCGCGGCGTGATCCGCCGTGAACACCATCTGGGTCAAGGCGAGTTCGCGGAGGAGGACATCGAGATCCCGCGCGGCCTCGTCACCGAATCGGCGCAGAAGGACGCCGGCGCGCTGTCGAAACACCCGCGGGTTCTGCCCGAACGACGCTTCCCGTTCCAGCGTTCCCCTCCCCCAACCGATACTCCAGGCACACCCCAGCATCGTTCGGAGTCCATTCGTGTATCGGCATTCAGGAATGAAGAGAAGAGCACTTCCCGCGCTGGTCCTCGCCGCCGGTCTCGTGGCGTGTGACAACCGTACCACGAGTCCAGAACCCGCCGTCGTCCTCGCACCGCAAGCCGAAGTCGAGATCTACTTCGCCAGTGTAACTGATGCCGGCGCGCGAATCGTACCCGGTCTCAGCGACACCCGGACCGGAGCCACAATTGGAGCCGAGCTCTCGCGACTCGATCGACACCTGCGCGATCGGGATGCCAGACGGGTGCGCGACGCACTCCGATCAATTCGTGACTTGATCGCCCAGTACGCTCCGGTGTCGCGCGCGGAGGATGGGGCGGACCTTTCCGCCATCGAACTCGTCGTCGACGCGGTTCAGCGGCTCCTTTCCGAACCGACCTCGTGAACACGTTGAGTCAGCCGTCGAGGTGACGCACGGCGATCACACCCCGATGAGTCCCGTGTGGCGGCGCTTCAGCGGTGATACGACCCCGTGGCAACCGAACCAACCACAACTCGAAGTTCCATGCATCGCTTTCTGCTGACGACAATCCGAACCTCCTTCCTTGGCGCCGGGCTGTTGCTGATCTCGACGACGCTCTCCGCGCAGACTTCGCAGGATGGGATTCAAGCGAACTCGACCGCGGCCGCGCGGAGCGCCTGCGCGGTGCCCGGCACGGGAACAGTGTACCTGATCAAGGGACCTGGCCTGCCGCAAGCCTGTACGGCCAGCGGTCATCTGGAGTTTACGATCAACGACGAAGGCCAGGCGGGACCCGAGGGTCCTGTCGGTCCTGAGGGCCCTGTCGGTCCCGAAGGTCCTGCTGGGCCGGCCGGACCTGCCGGCCCGCAGGGCGAGGCCGGGCCACAGGGTGAACCAGGCCCCGCTGGCCCGCAGGGTCCGGCTGGCCCGCAGGCCGAGTCCGGTGGCATAGGCCCTGCGGGCCCCGCGGG
>CAZUVK010000178.1:0-4218 GCA_964623785.1 uncultured Gemmatimonas sp.
ACCTCACGGACCCGTCGGTCGTCGTGGGCGTTCCCGCCGAGACCAGCGTCACCGTCACCGCGTGAGCGCCACCGACCCCCGCCTGGCGATCGACGTGCGGATGATGCGCTCCTCAGGCATCGGCCGGTACATCCGCCAGGTCGTCCCGCTCGTGAGCCGGATGCCGGGGGCGCCACGGATCGCGCTGCTCGGCGACCCGGCGGAAGTGGGACGCCTCGGCCTCACCTCGAACAACGGCAGCGGCAATGGGTCCGGGGGACACGCGGCCACGGTCCACGCGTGTCGCGCATCGATCTACTCGGCGGGCGAGCAGTTGGAAATCCCCCGGGCCACGCCAGCCGATGTCGATGCGTTCTGGTCACCACATTACAACTTCCCGATCTTCACCCCGGCACGCCTCATCGTGACCGTCCACGACGCCCTGCACCTCGCGAGGCCGGAGTACGTACGCGGTTCGCACCGCCGCCTCTATGCCCGGGCGATGTTCGCGCAACTCCGCCGTCGCGCTCACGCGATCATCTGCGATTCGCGTTTCACCGCCGACGAACTCATCCGCCACGCCGGCATCGACGCGGCGCGCCTGGAGGTCATCCACCTTGGCGTCGACCCCGAGTGGTTCGACGCCAAGGTTGGCGAAATCCCGCATACCCGGCCATACTTCCTGTTTGTCGGCAACGTGAAGCCGCACAAGAACCTGTCGCGGTTGATCGCGGCGTTCGGGATGGTGGCGCCCGACCTTCCGCACGACCTTCTGATCGTGGGACGGAAGGAGGGTCTGCGCGGGGGGGACCAGGTCGTGGAGGCAAAGGCCGCCGCCCTCGGCCCGCGCGTCGCCTTCACCGGGGAAGTCGACGACGACGCGCTGAAATCGCTCGTCGCCGGCGCCGAGGCGCTCGTCCTCCCGTCCCGCTACGAGGGTTTCGGCCTGCCCGCCCTGGAGGCGATGGCAGCCGGCTGCCCCGCGCTCGTCTCCCGCGCGGCCTCGCTCCCCGAAGTGTGCGGTGACGCGGCCCTCTACTTCGACCCGGACAACGCGGCCGAACTGGCCTCGCGACTCGCACGGATCGCGTGCGATGCGGTGTTGCGGGCGGAGCTGATCGACGCGGGCCGACAGCGGGCTCGGCGGTTTACGTGGGAGGCCTGCGCGCGGAGCACGAGCCAGGTGCTCAGCCGCGTGCTCGAGGGTTGACACGGTGATTGTCGTGTCCGGGGGTCAAGCAGTCCCGCTCCAGCCCAGGAACCTCGATTCAGCGGAGGAGCGAGATGACGATACTCGTTAGACCGACCGCGCTGCTCACCAGCACCGCGGAGTTGCGCTCGAACCAGTTCCGCCGGTCGACGAAGATCTGATCGCCGGAGCGGATGTCGACGGCCGCGAGCGCGGTTTCCAGGGGGATCCCGTGCAGGATCTCCTCGCTGCCGCGGATCACGCGGATCCGCCGCAGATCGCCCTGGAAGTTCGCGCCGCCCGCGAGCGCGACCGCGCCCGCGAGGCTGACGGTTGGGTCCACGGCGTGCAGGCCCGGTCGGTTGACCTCGCCGAGTACGTAGACCCGGCGCAGCGGCGTGATGGAGATCGAAGGATTGCGCAGCTGATCGCGGTACGCGGAGATCAGCTCGTCCCGAAGCGCCGGGACCGCGATCCCGATGACGCGCCGGTCCCCGAGCATGGGAAGGGTTACGGTGCCGTCCTCGTTCACGAGGAACTGGCCGCTCAGGTCGGGTTCGCGCCAGATTTCGATCCCGAGCACGTCGCCGGGCTGAAGGACGGTGCTCGCGGGCGCGCTCGCGTCGGGCGTGGCCTGCGCGACGAGCGGCCGGGGAAAGAGCAGGAACGCGAGGATCACGACCAGTCGCGGCGAAACGCGTGGCGACTGCCGTCGGGCTCGTGGGCGCGGGAAATGAATCATCGGCCTGGCTTTGCGGTAGAAGCATCGTGCCGGCGATCTCCGGCGCCGGCAGGCCCGATGACCGCAGATAACACACCATCGATACAGAGAACGGGAACACGTGACGGAATACGAGAGCGTTCGGAAGCAGTTGGTCGCACGGCCGCGCACCTGGGCGGTCACGGGTGCGGCCGGCTTCATCGGGTCCAACCTGGTCGAGAGCCTCCTCCAACTGGATCAGCGCGTGGTCGGGATCGACAACTTCTCGACCGGCCACCGCCGGAACGTCGATGGCGTGATCGCCGCCGCCGGCGAGGCCGCGGGGCGCTACACGTTCATCGAGGGCGACATCCGCGATCTCGATGACTGCCAGCGGGCGTTCGAGGGTGCGGACATCGTGCTCCACCAGGCCGCCATCGGCTCCGTCCCTCGCTCGATCGAGGACCCGATCTCCTCCAACCAGTCGAATGTGGACGGGACGCTGAACGTGCTCGTCGCCGCGCGCGACCAAGGCGTCGGACGCGTCGTCTACGCGGCCTCCAGCTCGACGTACGGCGACCACCCCGGCCTCCCCAAGGTTGAAGACCAGATCGGCGCTCCCCTCAGCCCCTACGCGGTAACCAAGTATGTCGGCGAGCTGTATGCCTCCGTCTTCGGCCGCGCGTACGGACTCGAATCGATCGGGCTCCGCTACTTCAACGTCTTCGGCCGGCGCCAGGATCCGGAGGGTGCCTACGCCGCCGTCATCCCCCGCTGGATCGGCAGCCTGCTCGCCGGTGAGGAGTGCTACATCAACGGCGACGGCGAGACGAGCCGCGATTTCTGCTTCATCGACAATGTCGTCCAGATCAACCTGCTCGCTGCCGTCACTACCGATGAGCGCGCGATCTCCCAGGTCTACAACGTGGCGGTCGGCGAACGCACGACGCTGAACCAGCTGTTCGAGCTGATCCGCGACGGACTCGTCCCCTACCGGCGCGACGTCGCCGCCGCGGTGCCGATCCATCGCGAGTTTCGCGAGGGGGATGTCCGGCATTCGCTCGCCGACATCTCGAAGGCCCGCGATCTGCTAGGCTACCGGCCGGACTATTCGGTGCGGCAGGGGATGGCCGAGGCGCTCGCATGGTACGTCGAGAACGTTGGGCTACCGGCGTCGGTTCTTGCGGAACAACTGGGCAATGAGTAGTGCCTTTGACTCACGCTTCGCCATCCGATCGGTGGCGGAGTCGCGACGCGGGGAAGTTCTCGCGCCACGCATGCGGGTGGTGAGTGTCGGGCCGCGAATGAACGCTCTCGCAATCCAGATTTCAGTGGTATGCTAATTACTGTAGTCGGAACAGGTTATGTGGGTCTGGTGGTCGGCGCCGGGCTCGCCGAGACCGGCAATGACGTCATATGCTGCGACATCGACGCCGGGAAGGTGGCACGCCTCAACGCCGGCGAGATCCCCATCTACGAGCCGGGCCTCAAGCCGCTCGTCGCGCGCAACCTGGCTGATGGCCGCCTCACCTTCACAACCGACGTGGCCTCCGCTGTCGCGGCGGGCGAGATCATCTTCATCGCGGTCGGCACCCCGCCCGGCGAGGATGGCTCGGCCGACCTCCAGCACGTGCTCGCAGTCGCGGAGACGATCGGCCGCAACATGCCCGCCGACGGCCCTGAAAAGGTGGTCATCACCAAGAGCACCGTTCCAGTAGGGACAGCGGCGAAGGTGCGACAGACGATCGCCCGATTCACCAACCGACGGGTCCACGTCTGCAGCAACCCCGAGTTCCTGAAGGAGGGCGCCGCCGTCCAGGATTTCATGAAGCCGGACCGCGTGGTGATCGGCGTCGATTCGGACTACGCGAAGGAGCGGCTCGGCGAGTTGTACACGCCGTTCGTCCGGACCGGCAACCCGATCCTTTTCATGGACATCGCCAGCGCCGAGATCACCAAGTACGCGGCGAACGCGATGCTCGCGACCCGCATCAGCTTCATGAACATGATCGCCGGCCTCTGTGAAGCGGTAGGCGCCGACGTCTCGCTCGTGCGCGCCGGGATCGGTACCGACGAGCGGATCGGGCCGGGATTCCTCTTCGCCGGTATCGGGTACGGCGGCAGTTGTTTCCCGAAGGACGTAAAGGCGCTCGTCCATACGCTGCGTGAGGCTGGCGTCGACTCGTCGATCCTGGACGGCGTCGAGAAGATCAACGCGCATCAGAAGAGGGCGCTGCTCAACCGCGTGGTGGAGCGATACGGGGAGGATCTGGAGGGGAAGACCTTCGCGGTGTGGGGCCTGAGTTTCAAGCCCGAGACCGACGACATGCGGGAAGCGCCGAGCCTCACG
>CAZUVK010000178.1:4228-4938 GCA_964623785.1 uncultured Gemmatimonas sp.
ACGATCCGGAAGCGACCCACGAAGCGCGGACCTACTTCGCCGACCTGATCGAAAACGGTCAGGTGACGCTCCGCGACCGCAACTACGACTGCCTGCCCGACGCTGACGCCCTGCTGATCCTTACCGAGTGGCAGCCGTACCGCCGGCCCGACTTCAACCGGATCAAGTCGATGTTGCGCGACCCCGTCGTGTTCGACGGTCGTAACCTCTGGCAACCGGAGAAGATGGGTGCGCTGGGCTTCCACTACTACCCGACCGGCCGGCCCCGCGCGACCCCGATAAGGCTGGTCGACACACCGGCCGTCGCGACCGGATGATCAAATGCGGATTCTGATCACCGGAGCCGCGGGGTTCCTCGGCTCCCACCTCTCCGACCGCTTCATCGCGGGCGGTCACGACGTGGTGGGCATCGACAACTTCATCACCGGCTCGCCCGACAACATCGCCCATCTCATGGGCGATGCGCGGTTCCGGTTCATCGAGCATGACGTCACCAACTTCGTCTACGTCGAAGGCGGTCTCGACGGCGTGCTCCACTTCGCCAGCCCCGCCAGCCCGATCGACTACCTGGAGAAGCCGATCCAGACACTGAAGGTTGGTTCGCTGGGCACCCACAAGACGCTCGGCCTCGCGAAGGCCAAGGGCGCCCGGTACCTCCTCGCGTCCACGTCCGAGGTATACGGCGACCCGCAGGTCCACCCGCAGGTCGA
>CAZUVK010000178.1:4948-8031 GCA_964623785.1 uncultured Gemmatimonas sp.
ACACGGTCGTTCTGCTTCGTCGCCGACGAGGTCGAGGGGATCTACCGGCTCTTCTTCTCCGACCGGGTGGACCCCACCAACATCGGGAACCCCGGCGAGTTCACCGTCCGCGATCTGGCCGAGCTCGTGGTCGCCAAGATCGGCGGCGACTCGCGGATCGAGTACATGCCGCTCCCCGAGGACGACCCCAAGACCCGCCAGCCGGACATCACCCTCGCGCGCGCGGCGCTCGACTGGGAGCCGGTGACCACGCTGGATCAAGGGCTCGACCGGACGATTCCGTATTTCCGGCATCTCGTCACGACGGAAGACGCGCGCGCGCGGACGATCTGAATCTGGAGTCGGGTGTGTCGGACGGGGGTGCGGGGACGCTGAGGACTACAAACGGCAACTACAGGGCCCACGCGGAGACGCTGGGGTGCGATCGAGGTGAAGCTGGGGCCAGGCATGGTCGATCAGGGTGCCGCGACGTTGCTGGCGATTGCCGATAGGGTCGACACGAGGAAGTGCGGACACCCGCGGTTTCTCGCGGTGATTACCGGCTTCGGCCTCGGGTATGCCCGCCCGGACGGGGTTCAGGTTATCCCGATCGGTGCGCTCGGCCCCTAATTCCCGCGGCGTACCTCTTGGCACAGGTGGACCCCTCAGCGCTCTCCGCGAGAACCCCCGCTGCTGCCGTCCTCAGCGCCCTCAGCGAGAACCCGGGCCCAACATGCAAATCACCGCGGACACACCCCCAGCGGATGCTCGATCCCCGCGCCGCAGAAGAGCGACGCCGCGGACTCCTCCACCCAGGTGGAGACCAGCTCGTGCGGGAGCAGCCCGTCCGCCGGAACGTAGGAGAGGCCGTCCAGTACCTGCGCGTAGCCGCCGAACCCGAAGAGCCGGAACGGAACGACGATGACCCGGTCGCCCGCGGCCGAGCGCGCTGTAACCCACTCCCGGATCTCCGCCTCGGCGATCACGCGCGCCTCGGGCCAGTCCTCGCGGAGCGTCGCCGCGCGCGCCTCCCGGAAGCCCGCCGCGCGAAGTGCCTCGACCGACGCCGCCATGTTGTCCAGCACCCGCTGGTTCTCTCCCTCGTCGCCCATCCCGTGCGCGACCACGATCACGCTCTCCCGCGCGGGGTCGACGCTGACGTCCATCGTTCGGTCGAGGACGATCGAGGAGGCCACCGGCGCCTCAGACAGCCCGCGCCGCTCGAGAAGGATCTCCGCAGAGTGCGTGAGCGCCGTCGGCGGGCCCGAGTGCGCTGCGTGCGCGTCGGCGCCGCCACCACCACCGCCGTGCATCATCATCATCCCCGCCATCGGCGACGGGTCGTCCCGCATGCCCAGGTAGAACTCCGTGTCCTGGAGGAATGATTCGCCCGACAGGAAGAGGCGCACGACCGCGACCGTTTCGACGCCCTGGCTCGCGAGCGAGTCGAGCGCCGCCTGCATGGTTGCGGGATCCGCCATCCCGAGCGCGAGCGCGGTCGGAAGGTGCGCCCGCACACCCGCGATCGCGTCGACGACGGCCCCGTCCCATGCCGGCGTCCCGCCGTGCGCCATGATGAGCACGCCGACATCGGGGGATCCGCCCGCTGGCGACTGCGCCAGCGCGGACGGCGCGGCCATGAACACCGATGTAAGGATAAACGCCGCGCACCGCGCCATGCGGCCGGCCGGTATTTCGATCATTCGGAAGGTCCCCTCTCCAGATGAGATTGATTCTCAATCAAACATCGGCATAATGGCATGCCGTGACCCGGAGGTCAAGGTGGATGATCGAACCTGTGCATCAAGCGTGCGACAGCGGGCGCGCTGGACGCGGGATCACGCGGGGAGGGGGCGGGGGGGCGGAGGACGGTGAACCACGGATTCTCGCTGGAAACCCGTGGTTTCCCGGTTCTACTGCTTTCTGAACTCCGTGCAGACGCCGGATGGGCTGCAGACGCTCATCCTGCTCCAATCGGTCACCTCGCCCTTGAATCCGCCGGGGACCACGTTGGCGAGCGTCCCGGTCGGCTCGAGTACGAGGTTGTACTCCTCCAGGATATAACGGCCCTCGCCCACGAACGAGCCCGTGTCCATGGTGAAGGTGCTGTCGGCCGCGAACGTCAACTTCATGTTGTTCTCTTCGCCGAGGGCAGCTTCCCATTCGCCGACGATGTCGCCGCTCAGGTCGCACGCGGCGAGAAGGACGGCACCGAGGACTCCGAGAACCCAGGCTGACGGTTTCATTTCTCTTCCATTCACATATTGACGATATCGACCACGGGAGCCGCACGACGGTTGTGCGCGACTTACCCCGTCCGCGCAGAAAAAGTTCGCGGTGGAGCGGGCGACCCCGTTCTCGTCTGACGCGCCGTCAACGGCGTCTCTACGAGTAACAAAGGAATGGGGGCCCCGGCCGAAGCCCGAGCCCCCGAGACCTGTACTCCTACCGGGCTATCACGGCAGGGTGCTGTATCCGGCTTCAGACGACAGCGCGTCACCTTCCCCTGAGATGCCGATGGCGAATACGGTGTAGTCACCACCCCAGTCGATGATCTCCTGCGGGATCGGGGGCGACGTGAATCGGAATACGCGATAGACCGTTAGATATCCATCCTGGATCTGTGGAGGACCGGCGGGGCCGATCAGATAGTTCAGATCTCGTCCCGAACCGTCGTCGAGCCCGTCCAGCTGAACGTAGAAGAGCACCTGTTTGAACGGGTTCTGGAAGACGCCTGTCTGTCCGCCGATCACCCAGGTCAGGGAATCCGTCTCGGTGATCATTATGCCCGAGTTCGGAGCGGGATCAGTAGCGAGCCAGTTGACGAAAGCCGTGTCCCGCGTATTCGGCACGATGTTGTTCGCCTGCGTGGAGAACGCGCCGAGCGGGCTCGAGTGATCGAAGGCCACGAATCGGACCATCGTCGGGAGAACGGGCGCGGTGACGGTTGCTGGGCCGGTCAACGCAGAGAGCGTCCGGATGTACGGCAGGTCCTGATTGAGCAGCTTGCTCGTCACGATGTGACTCGGGCCCCACGTAGTAACCGGAATGTTCACGAACGGGATCCGGAAATCACCGGCGAAATCGAAGCCCGAGGTCGCGCG
>CAZUVK010000179.1:0-7993 GCA_964623785.1 uncultured Gemmatimonas sp.
CCCGTCAGGCATTGGTTTGTTGAGAGCCACGCGCCACTCGTGCCGAATCCGCAGATGCCCGACAACGCCGATGTCGTCACCGAAACCGTCCGCCGCGTTTCGCCTTTTGTGTCGTTTGTGCCTTTTGTGGCCACCCGCCCGTCTGTCCCGCCCCGCCTCCCTCAGTACCAGTACGTAAACCCGAAGTACCACCGCGCCTCCAGATCCTCTTCCGCCGCGCCGACCGGAAAGATCCGCTCAGCGGTCAGCGCGTCGTCGAAGATGCTGATCCCCACGCCCACCGAGCTCCGGAACCCATCCGTCGTGCGCGAACCCAGCAGATCGAGCGCATCCACCAGGTCATCCGCGATCGTCGTCCACCCCGTCTCGCCCAGAAAGACCAGGCTGGGCCGGAGCGGCGGGATCATGAAGAGGCCGACGCGCGCGAGCGGTGAGGTCGACCGGGGCGGGATGCCGAGCAGGACGCGCGTGCGGCCGAGCAGCGCGGTCGATCCGCCGAACTCGTTGGGCTCGTAGCCGCGCAGCCCCTCGATCGAGCCGAAGCGAAAGAGCTTCTGGGGTGGCGCGTCGCCGGTGACGAACCCCGCGTCCCCGCGCGCCGCGACGGTGAGTGGGCCGAGCGAATACCGCCCGCTCACCAGCCCCGACGCGCGCTGGTACTGGAAGTCGCCGAAGCCCGCCTCCGTCTCCCCGCGCATCAGCAGGCTGTTGCCGATCCCGAAGGCGCCCGGCCCGCGCGAGTACTGGCTCCCGAGTTCGACGGTGAAGAGGTTGCCCGGTTCGACGCCCGCCAGCGGCTCGACCTCCTCGGTAGTGCCGAAGAGGAACCAGTCGGTGTTGACCGATACCGAGTCCTGTTGCTCGAAGCGCAGCCCGCCGCGCCCGCTCCACCGCCCGCGCCGCCCGATCAGCGCCGCCTCCGCCCCGATCGCGTCGTAGTAGTCGCGGGCGTCGGATCCCCAGAGCAGCGCGGGCAGCGTGTAGAACCAGTCCCACATGAACGTCGGCCGGAACGACTGGATGTCGTTGAGCCGCCGGTAGGCCGCGATCTCGACCCCCCAATCGATCCCCTCCGCCTCCAGCGGCATGACCGCCGTGCCCCGCCGGTAGACGATCTCGCCGCGCGGCGTGTTCTCCGCGAACGCCCAGCCGGCGGTACCGTACAGCTCCCACCGGTTCAGCCGCGGGAAGACCGGCGCGATCTGCGCGCCGACCCCGAAGAAGGGGCCCTCCACTCGGTTGAAGCGGAAGAGATGGCTCCCGCGGTCGTAGTGGAGGCGCGGCCGGACGTTGCCCTCGGATTCGGTTCCGTCCAGGGCAGTCGCCATGCGGAGGTCCGAAAAGTCCCGCGTCGAGAGCTCCGATTCCTCGTCGCCGACCGGCGCCCGCCAATCGGCGAACGCGCCAGGTTCACCGTTCCGGTCCCAGTTCAGTCGAATCATCGGGCCCGACGGCTCCCATCCGGTGTTCAGCTGGATGTCACCGAAGCGGTTGACCACGCGCGCCGTGACCCCGCCACCCAGGAGCCGCGACTCGAAGAGGATGTCGCGACGCTGGCGGAACGGAAGCCAGTAGCGCCCCTCCCAGAGTCCGTTCTCGAACTCGAGGAAGGTTTCGATCTGGCCAAGCATGCGCGGCAGCACCCCACCGCCGCCGGCGAACCCCACCCGCGCCCGCGCCACGGCCGCCCGGTCGATGTCGACGTAGAAGGTGCCGACCACCAGCGGCAGGTCGCTCGAGCTGACGGGAACCCTCGGGCGCACGTTGATCGGCACGAGCGTCAGCAACTGGTCCGGCAATCGGATGCGGACCGTGTCCTCGGCCACGTAGCGGTAGTACTGCGGCCCGCTCGCGCTGAACGGGTTGAGCGCGGGCGGCTCCCCGAGCGGAGAGTAGATCCGCGCGCCGTAGAGGTGCGGCGTGATCCACACCGTCTCGAAGATCGTGGCGAGCGTGTACGGCAGCGGCACGAGCACTCGCGTCCGGTGCCCGATCACGTCCTGATGCAGATCGCCGTTCCGGTGCCAGCTCACCTCCGAGACGACCTCGTCGACCGTCGCGGGCAGATCCGCGAGGCCGGCGGTGTCCGCGGCGATCGAAATCTGCATCGTGCTCTGGACCCGCGCGCGGTAGTCGATCAGGTCGGCCGGGATGTCGCCGGTCGTTTCGATCACGCGGACCACGAGGGATTCCGTCGCGGGTGAATCGAAGACCCGAACCGTGTCCGGAAGCTGAACCAGGAGAGCGGCCGTCAGGAGCAGGATCATCGATTTCCACGGAGCGAGTGGCCGGCATACGAGTTGCCGATCCAGGTTGTTGAAACGATTGGACTTGTGACGCCCGTCAAAGGGCCGGACCCGAGGCGAAGATGCGAACCTCAACCGTCGTCGCGCTATACGCGATTCTAGCCACCACTACCGCCTGTTCGGGGGATGCGGAAGACTCCGCGGCCGTGCCCGAGCTCGACGCCCAGGCCGCGGGTGAGACCGCCATTGAACCCCTGGAGTCCGGCTTCACCGTAGATACCCAGGTGGTGCGAGTGCCTGGCGCCCCCGCCCGGAACTGAGTCATCGAGAGGCGCGGCGACCGACCCCGGAATCGCCGGGTATCAGAACCGTGTCACAGGCGGTATTGTCCCGTCGCCCCGGGGTAACGTTGCCTTCCCGTCACCTCGCATTCCCGGGCCGCGCTTCGGCCCTTGTGTTTCTTGTGCCTCTTGTGGCCACCCGGCTCGTAAGCTCCTTGAAGAACGCCGCAACCGAAACAATGACCGACGATCTGGTCGTCCTCGTCGACGCCCATGACAACGAACTGGGCACCGCGCCCAAACTACAGGCCCACATCGATGGCGCCCTGCACCGGGCCGTGTCCGTGTGCGTCTACGACCGCGACGGGCGCATGCTGCTGCAGCGCCGCGCGGCGGAAAAGTATCACTCGGGCGGACTCTGGTCGAATGCGTGCTGCACGCACCCCCGGCCCGGCGAAGACCCTCACCGGGCGGCGACGCGGCGCCTCGGAGAGGAGATGGGACTGGAGACTTCGCTCGACCACGCCTTCGCGTTCATCTACCGCGCCGAGCTGGACGCCGGCCTCACCGAGCACGAGCTCGACCACGTCTTCATCGGCGTCTCGGACCGCGACCCCAAACCGGATCCGCGCGAGGTGATGGAGTGGCGGTGGGTCGCGCCGGAGGACCTCCGGCGGGAGCTGGAGGAGGCCGGCGGAACCTTCACCGCCTGGTTCCGGATCCTCGCCCCGCGTCTCGAAGCGCCGACCGCGTAGCGGGCCGGGGGAACGAGTCGGGGGATGCGCTCCGTTCCCGGAGATTTCCCGGGCTCTTCCTATTCCCCGCCCGCCGTGCCATAATCAAGATCGTCGGTTATCAGCATCCGCAATGAACGAGGGCGCGCGAGGAGCGGGTTTCTCGCGCCTCCGTCTTTTTCGCCCTCCTATCTTCCCGTCGCGCGAGTGATCATTGGCGTCGTACTGGCCGCGGGCCGGTCGAGCCGCATGGGCTCCCCGAAAGCGCTCCTCACCTTTCGAGGTGAACCGTTTCTCGGCCGTGTGATCGGCGCGATGCGGGAAGGCGGGTGTGACTCCGTGATCGTGGTGACCGGGCCGGCGGATGACCCGGCCGCGTCGCGGATCGCCGAGCTGGCGGCCGAACTTGGCGCGGCTACCGTCGTGAACCCGGTCGTCGGCTCGCAGCAGATCGACTCGCTGCGTCTCGCCGTCCGGGCGCTGCCGGCGGAGACGACAATGATGCTGATGTCGCCCGTCGATTCGCCGGATTGTCCGCCCGCCATCGTCGCCCGCGTCGTCGACGCGGTGCGTCAGGGCGCGGCGATCGCGGTCCCGAGCCACGAGGGTCGCCGCGGGCATCCGGTCGCGATCGCCGCGAGGGTGCTGCCCGAGCTGGTCGAGGAAGATCTGCCAGAAGGGCTGCGGACGGTGATCCGCAGGCACCCGGACGATCTCGTGGATGTCGTATGCGAGGACCCGCGGGTACTGCTCGACGTCGACACGCCGGAAGACTACGGACGGCTCGCCGCGGGGCGATCATGAAACCGGCGGACGTCGCGCAACATGTGCTTGCTGCCCTGGGCGGCGGCCCGCCCGTGGTCGAGATCGTGGTCGTGGCGAGCGAGTCGCCGCTCTGTCTGGTCGGCTCCCGCATGCTCGTGTTCGACGACCTGACCGAGGGAAGTCTGGGGACGGCGGCGCTCGACACCGAGGCTGAACGACTCGGCCGCGACGTGCTGCGGTCCAGGAAGCCCGCCACAGCGCGGCTGGATTCGGACGGACGGGCGATCTCGGTCTTCCTCGAGCCGCACTTCTCGCCGGATGACCTGGTGATCGTTGGCGCCGGCCACATCGCGCGGCCGCTCTCGCGGATCGGGGCGATGCTCGGCTACCGCGTCATCATTCTGGACGACCGGCCCGGGTTCGCCACGCGTGAGCGCTTCCCCGAGGCGTCGCGGCTGCTGAAAGCGGACTTCAGCGACCCGTTCCGCGAGGTGCTGTTGGGGCCGGGGACGCACCTCATCCTCGTGACGCGCGGCCACAAGTACGACTACGACGCGCTCCGCGACGTGTTGCTGCGCGACGTTGAGTTGGCGTATATCGGGATGGTCGGGAGTCAGCGCCGGGTCCGCGCCGCGCTCGAGCAGCTCGTGCGCGAGGGCATCCCGACCGCGCGACTCTCGAACGTGTACGCGCCCATCGGCCTGGACATCGAGGCGGAGACGCCCGAGGAGATCGCGATCTCGATCGCCGCGGAGCTCATCCGGGTGCGCCGCGGGGGCACGGGCGCCTCCATGCGAGACCGCGCGCGGGTCGTCGAGCGGTGGATCCGCGAATGAGCGGTCGTATCTGAACCCCCATCACGGCGGGGACCGGCCACGGATGCGCGCGGACGACGCGCCCCCGGCCCTCACCGTGTGCGGTCAAGACGGAGAACTGGATGAACGAGACTCGTACCGTATTCGAAGCCGCGCTCGACGCCGCGCGCGAGGGTCGACAGGCCGTGCTCGCGACGATCGTCCACGCGAAAGGCTCGACTCCTCGCGGGGTCGGCAGCCGGATGCTGATCGACCTGGAGCTTGGACTCACCGGCACGGTAGGGGGCGGCTGCGGCGAAGCCCAGGTGATCGAGACCGCCAGGGAAGTCTTCGAGACAGGTACTTCGCAGATCGTTCGGGTCGATCTCACGGAGGATTACCTCTCCTGGAGCCCCGCCGTATGCGGGGGCATCTTCGACGTTCTCATCGAGAAGATCTGAAAGGAACCGCGCGCACGCGCGAATCTGCAAGGCGTTCAACCGCGGAAGGACCTCGCAGTGGCTTCATCTCAATCCACGTTGACGGATGCGCAGATTTCCGAGCTGCGTTCCAATCTGGAACGCACGATGCGCCGGCTCGAACGGAGCATGAGTGTGAACGGCGACGGGCGCGCGCCCCGCGAGATCGACCAGTCCAGCGTGGGCCGGCTTTCGCGGATCGAGGCCCTTCAGAACCAGGGCTTCACGCAGAACCTCCGCGACCGGGAACGGACCCAGTTCGACGAGGTATTGCAGGCCCTCGGCAGACTCGACGCGGGCACCTACGGGATCTGCACCGCATGCCGCGACCCGATCGCGCACGAGCGATTACTCGTCTTCCCCGAGACCCGAACGTGTGGGGAATGTCCGGGCGATTGACCGCCGAAGGAACCAGGGGCGTGGCTACTTGACGCAACGACTACTCTCGGTCTGGATCTGGGTGACGATCGCCGTCATCGCGGCTTTCTGGTTCCCGCTGCTGACGGGCATCTACCTTGTAACCGCGCCGCGCGATCCCGGCCGTTACACGGTTGGCCGCTGGTTCCGCCTCTGCGCCGTCACGACCGTCAAGTTCAACCCGCTCTGGTCATTCCGCACGTCGGGATTCGTCCCTTCGGATCCCCGGCGGCCGTACGTCGCGGTCTCCAACCATCAATCGATGGCGGACATCTTCCTCCTGAGCCACCTTCCCTGGGAGATGAAGTGGCTCTCGAAGGACGCCATCTTCAAGATCCCCATCATGGGCTGGATGATGCGGATGGCCGACGACGTGGCCGTCACGCGCTCCAAGCGATCGAGCCGGGTCGAGGCACTCGAACAGTGTCAGGCGCGGCTCGACCGGAAGGTTTCGGTGATGATCTTCCCCGAGGGAACGCGATCAGCGACGGGTGAACTCCTGCCGTTCAAGGATGGCGCGTTCCGCCTCGCGATCGAGAACGGCGTACCGATTCTGCCGATGGCCGTCGCGGGCACCCGCGGGGCGATGAAGAAGGGATCGCTCCTCTTCAGCCGGTCCCGCGCCGAGGTACGGGTACTGGAGCCCGTGGAAACCGCGGGCATGACAGTGAAGGACGTCCCGGAACTTCGCGATCGGGTCCGCGCGATGATCCAGGCTGCGAGCAACCAGCTCGCCGCCGAGCTTCAGGCCGGCCGCGCACCGGACCAGCCAGCCCCCTGAAGGACCACACCGCCGCCGCGAAAGCCGGAGAAGATGCCCTTCCAGATCGTCCAGGTTGACGCCTTCACGTCGAAACCTTTCACCGGAAATCCGGCGGCCGTCTGCCTGCTGGAGGAACCGCCGGCCGAATGGTGGCTCCGGGACGTCGCCCGCGAGATGAATCTTTCGGAGACGGCTTTCCTCTTCGCGCACGAGGACGGTTACGACCTTCGGTGGTTCACGCCCGAGACCGAAGTCGACCTTTGCGGCCACGCGACGCTCGCCAGCGCGCACGTGCTCTGGGAGGATGGCCACCTTCCCCGTGACCAGCCTGCGCGGTTCCACACCCGGAGCGGCGTGCTCACGGCAATCTGGCGCGACGGTTGGATCGAGATGGACTTCCCCGCGATGCCCGCCAGAAGGATCGATCCGCCGACAGGTCTCGCCGCCGCGATCGGGGCCGAGCCGCTCTGGGTCGGCGCCAGCGCATCCGACCTGATGGTGGAGATCGCTGACGAGAAGAAAGTGCGGACGCTGCGGCCGGATCTGGCCGCGATCGCGAAGATCGATGCGCGCGGCGTCATTGTCACCAGCCGCGCGATCACTTCGGGGGTCGATTTCGTGTCACGGTTCTTCGGACCGGCGGTAGGGGTGCCCGAGGACCCCGTGACGGGATCGGCCCATTGCACACTCGGTCCCTACTGGGCGGAGAAACTGGGCAAGGCCGAGGTAGTGGGCTACCAGGTCTCGTCGCGGGGCGGTACGGTCCGGGTCACGCCTCGCGGCGATCGCGTCGTTCTGGGGGGACAGGCGGTCACGGTCCTGAGGGGAACGCTGACGGGGTAGATCTCAGGTCGCGACCGGCAGGCGTTCGCTGAGCAGGCGCTCGACCTCCTGCAGGAGCCGGCTCGGCTCGCAGGGCTTCGTGAGGCGGCTCAGGTTGCGGAATCGTTCGGACCGGTGCCGCGTGAACGCCGGGATGGAATCCAGCACGATGAGCGGCGTCTCCGCCGTGCGATCGTCGCGCCGCAGCTGGTTTACGAGATCGCCGTCCCGATTCCGCGACATGAACACCTCGGAAACCACGAGGTCCGGCCGGGCCTCGAACGCCAGGCGGAGCCCCGTCTCACCATCGTGCGCGTGGATCACCGCATAACCGTGGTGCCGCAACAACATCGAGTAGATCGCGATGCTGTCGGCGTCGCTGTCGATGAGGAGTACGGTGGCGGGAGCCATTGGCGGAGGGGGTTGGGGGTCCCTCAAGAGAAGCCCGTCGTCTACATTACCCGCCGACGAAATCGAAGTCAATGAAATCGTCAGGCAGTCCCGGAGTAACAAAACACCCGGGTGGGTGTATGCTGAATGGCTGACGACCCTCGTCGGCGCGAGGCGACCGATCATGTCGCCACACAATATGGATGCGGACCCGGAAGTCAGAGCCCGGGCCAAGTCGAAGAAAATCGAAAGGACGAGATGAAGTTCGAACAGTTGTCGCTCGCGCCGGAGCTATTGCGAGC
>CAZUVK010000180.1:0-7992 GCA_964623785.1 uncultured Gemmatimonas sp.
CTTCGACCCGGCGGGCGGGTTCGTGCCGACGAGCCGTCACATCTTCTTCCGCGGCGGGCGACCCCCGCTGACGGCGGAGGAAGCGGGGGACGGCGCCTTCCATTTCGCGAATGAACGGCGACGCCCCGACCCGGGGGAGTGAGGCGAAGCCGCCACGCGCGGGTCGCCGGAAGACGGACGCCCCCCGGCTGAAGCGTCCGGCCGGGTGGCTCCTCTTCGGCATCGGTGTCGCGTTCGCCGTGGCGTTCATCGCCGCGGTGCTCCTCACCCAGACAACGTGGGGCCGCTCGCAGATCCTCTCGTACACGGTCCGGACGCTGGGTGGCCGCCTCAGCGGTGATCTGGTCATCGGCCGTGTCGAGGGAAACATGCTCACCGGCGCGCGCCTCTACGAGGTTGCGCTGCGAGGCTACGACGGAGTCCCGCTCGCGGAGTTGGATAGCGCGTACATCCAGTACCGGGTGGTGACCTTCCTTGGTGGCGACATCATCATCAATCGGCTCGCCGTCTGGAACGCCAGCATCAACCTCCTCAAGATGCCGGGCGATACAGCCTGGAACTTCCAGGAGATACTCACCGACCCGACGCCGGACCCGAACGCCCCACCCGGCGCGACGCTCATCGAGCGCCTGATCCTGAATGATAGCCGGATCGCCATCCGCGGGCCCGTCGAGGGCGACCCTCGTCTGCCCCTGGAGCGACGGGAGTTCGAGATCGATCGCATCATCGCCGATACGGCGCGGTGGTACATCGAAGAAGTCCCGGGCGGCCACCTGCGCGGCACCTTCGCCGATGTCGATTCAGCCACCCTGGTGGAAGTGTTCATCGGCGCGGCGGAGCGTGGCGGGATCTACGCCGAGGCGGAGCAATTGCGGGCCGACTATCGCGGCTCCAGGAATCCACCGCTCGAAATCCGCGGTGCGGTCGGCCAGCTTCACTTGCGGGATGGCCTCATCAACCTTCAGGCGCGGAGCTTCGAGCTACCCGACTCCCGAGGGGAGATGGTCGGGGCGGTGGATATCAGTGGTGACCGGCCGATGTTCGATCTCGCGATCGAGGCTCCCGCATACGCACTCTCAGACATGAGATGGCTCTTCGAGTGGTTCCCGGCCGAGCCGGGGGCCGGCCATGGTTCCGGCCGATTCTGGCTTCAGGACCGGCCGGACGACCTCGTTTTTCTGGCACGCGAGTTCGAGTTCGATGCGCCCGGCACTCATGTAACCGGTGAGTTCGGCGTGATCTCCACCATCGACGGGGTCAGCTTCGCGAACGTGAACCTCGTGGCGGACCCGCTGAATATGGATGCGATCGATCCGCTGTTGCCCGAAGGTCTGCCGGTGTCGGGTCTGGTGATCCAGAGCGCCGAGGTCGACGGGGAGGGATAGAAGAAACCCCGGCACCAGCGGTGCCGGGGTTCTCGCGGATCGGACACAGTTCTGTCTACTCCTCCAACCGCGGTGGTAGCTTCACCTTTCGCGGAGGTACGTCGGCCACGGGCGTCGACTTGCCGTCCGCGCTATCCGGAACGAAGCGGAGAACCGAGTCGGGAAGCTGGATCCCGCCGATCTCCTTCATCACTTCCATGACCGGCGGGAACACCGCGGCGAGATCCTGCACGAACCGCGCGGCTCCGCCCGCCCCATCCCCCGTTCCGTTCCCGCCCGCCGAGCCACCGCCGCCCCAGACGACCACCTTGTCGAACTTCACGTTCGAGATCGCCTGCGCCGCGCTCTGGGCGAGGTGGTCCAGGTGCTCCAGCATCAGCAGCCGGTACGCCTCGTCCGCCCCACCGCAGGCTTCGACGATCGCCTTGAGGCCCTCCCCCTTCTTGGCCAGCTTCTCGAAGTCACCCTGGGCCTCGGCCTGGAGCTGGGCAAGAGTCGCCGCCGCTCGCGCGTTGGCCTCGATGCGGATGCTCTCGCCATCGGCCTCCGCGTCGACGATGCGGCGGGCCTTCTCGGCCTTCGCCGGCGCCTCCAGTTCCGCGCGCCGCTCCGCCTCGACTCGTTCCGCCTCCGCGAGCGCGGCCAGGGCCATCGCCCGGTTCTGCGCTTCCTCGACCGCCGCCTCCGCCACGCGCTTCCGCGTTTCGCCTTCCTGGTAGGCCTCCGCGCGCCGGACCTGAAGCTCCGCCTCGGCGGCCGCGATCAACGCCTTCGCCGTCGCCTCGCCCTTGATCGCTTCGGCGTTCGCCGCCGCGACCGCCACACGCCGCCGCTGCTCAGCCTCCGCCTCACCCTGGATCGCGGTCGCTTCCGCGGCGGCCACCGAGATTCGCTTCGCGCGGTCCGCTTCCGCGATCTGCGCATCGCGCTCGAACGCCGCGCGCTGCTGCGCGACCGCCGTTTCCTTCTCCAGGTCCGCGACCCTCACCTCCTGATCCCGCGCCGCTTCCTGCACGCCAATCTCTCGCAGCTTGTTCGCGTTCGCGACCTGTATCGTGCGCTCCTGCTCCGCGTTAGCTACCCGGATCTCACCTACTTTCTCCTGTTCGGCAACGTCGCCCCGCGCCTTCTGCACTGCCTCCGCCGCCGCCTTCCGGCCGATCGCCTCGATGTAGCCGGACTCGTCCCCCAGGTCCTTGATGTTCACGTTCAACAGGACCAGGCCGATCTTCCGTAGCTCGGGGTCCAGCGCGGCCTGGATGTGGGCCTGGAAGGCATCCCGGTCCCGGTTGATCTCCTCGATCCGCATCGAGGCGATGACCTGCCGCATCTGGCCGAAGATGATGTCCGCCGCCTGCGTCTTGATGTCGTCCTGGGTGAGCCCGAGCAGGCGGGTCGCCGCGTTCTGCTGGATCTCGGGTGTCGTGCCGATGGCGACCGTGAAGACCGAAGGGACCCGGACCCGGATGTTCTCGTACGAGAGCGCGTCCGTCAGGTTCACGTCGACGGTCAGCGGGAGGAGCGAGAGGAAGGCGTGTTCCTGGATCACCGGAAACACGAACTTGCCGCCGCCGCTCAGGCAGATCGCCGACTGGCCAGCGCCGACGCGGCCGGAGATCACGAGTACCTGGTTCGCCGGGCACCGCTTGTATCGGGCGATGAAAAGGACGACGGCGCTGAAGAAGATCAGCGCCGCGAAGCCCACGGCGCCGACCGCCGTCAACGCCGGCGTCGGGTCGAACTGAAGGATGACCGCGCTAGGCATCGTCATTGAGGACCTCGTTGATCAGGGAGACGGGGATAACCTCGACCGTGTCCGGGTCGATGACGGATACGACCACTACGGAAGAACCGGTGGTCAGGGATTCAGGTTCCGACGTTACGGCGCCGATCTCGACCGTCCTCCCCTGGAGGGAAAGCTGGACCTTGCCGGGGCCGGAACGGTCAGGTGGAATCGTGAGATAGACGGTCGCCGGGATCCCGACCGCGCGGTCGAGTCGGATCGATCCGTCGCTGTCGAGCCGCTGGACCTGGCGCATGAGAAACGCAGTGCCGACGAGGGCGGCGGAACCGGCCGCGACGCCGGCAAGCCCCGCCAGGAAGCCGGGGATGCCGAGCGAGAGCGCCGCCAGACCCGCGAGCCCGAAGAATCCGACACCCGCGGCGACCGATCGCACGCTGAGTAGCTCCAGACCTTCGCCGATCGTGGCGTCGCCCATGTGCGCGCCGCTGACCGAGTCGTGCATTCCATCGAGCCCGAACAGTCCGAGTACGATCTGTGCGACGAGAATGAAGGCGCCTAGCGCGGCGCAGGAGACGAAGAGCGTGTCCATCGTCAGTGGCGCTGGGTGGGTAGGGCAAACGACCGCTTTGCCCCCGAAAAGCTACCCCACGCACGGGGTGACCGCAATGCATTCACCATGTCGGACAGGAGTTCGGGCAGGGCGATTCGAGGCGGGTCGGCTTGACATTCCCCCCGCGGCGGCAATACTGTCCCGACCGTCCGGGCGGCCAGGATCCTTCGGTCCGTCGCGAGCAACCGCGCATGCGACCACCCCCGCGAACCGCGCGCTGACCGAGGTGACGAGGAGATTGGCGATGTACGGCGAGACTAACGTGGGCGGTGGTATCGGCGGGCCGGCGGCCCGGCCGGCGCCGGGGAGCGAGGGGTGAGGTGCGGACGGCGGATTCTGTTTCGGCGCTTCCAATGAGCGAGTCGGCTAGCGATCTCGCCAGCGTTCCCGAGCATCGGCGCGCTCAGATCGCTGAGATCGTGGCCCGCGCTCGCTCGGCCCGGCACGTGCTGCTCACGACGCACGTCAACGCGGACGGCGACGGCGCGGGCTCCGAGACGGCGCTGGCCGCCTGGCTCGAGAGCGTCGGCGTTCGGGTCACGATCGTCAACCCGACGCCGTATCCCGACAACTACAGGTTCCTGCTCCACCGCCCCGGCCTCACGCTCGACGCAGACGACCCGCGGCTCGCCGAAGTGGTCGCCGACGCCGACCTGGGGATCGTGGTCGATACCAGCGAACCGCGACGGATCGCGCCCCTCGACACCATCTTCGGCGGGATGCCGACGCTCGTGGTCGATCATCACCCCGCCGGGCCTTCCGTGATCGCCGAGGACGGGGTGCGGGATACCGAGGTTTCGGCGGCTGGCGAGCTGGTCTACGACATCATCACGGTTTCGGGCGACCCCTGGCCGTTCGCGTCGATCCTCGGCGTCTATGTCGCGATCGTCAGCGACACGGGGTCATTCCGGTTCAGCAACACCACGCCGCGCTCGCACGCCATCGCCGCCGAGATGCTGGCGAGAGGGGTCGATCCCGAGTCAGTCTTCGAGAAGATGTTCGCGACCGCGCCGATCCGCCGACTCGATCTGCTGCGCGAGGCGCTCGCCAATCTTCACCAGGACGCAGACCTCGGCATCGCCTGGATCGTCGTGACCCGCGAGGTCACCGACCGCCTCGGCTCCACGCTCGACGACTACGACGGCCTGATCGAGCACGTCCGGTCGATCGAGGGTACCCGCGTCGCGATCATGTTCCGCGAGGCCGAGCCCAACGAAACGAAGATCTCCCTCCGCTCGACCGGCGGGATCGACGTGAACCGGATCGCCCGCGCGTTCGGCGGCGGCGGGCACGTGAAGGCGGCCGGCGCGACGATCGAGCTTCCTCTGCGGGAGGCGGTGGATCAGGTTCTGGCCGAGATCCGGGCGACTCTCGACCCCTGACGTGCCTCTGGGAATCAGAGCTGTTCCAGGTAGGTGTACCCGGCCAGCCCCTCGATGTAGTCGGCGATGAAGGTATTCGCCTCCTGCCGTGTAATCCCCTGCGCGCGTTGTACTTTCCGCCGGAAGGTCGCCACCAGCGTCTGCGCGTCGAACTGCACGTAGTTCAGCACCTCGGTCGTGGTGTCACCATGGACCAGGTCGGTGATCTCGTAACCCTCGCCGTCCTTCGAGAGCCGCAGATGCACCGCGTTCGTGTCCCCGAACAGGTTGTGCAGGTCACCGAGAATCTCCTGATAGGCACCGGTCAGGAAGATCCCGAGAATGTACGGCTCGTCAGGCGCCACGGTGTGCAGCTCAAGGGTTCTTTTCGTGACGCGGCCGCCCGCGAACTGGTCGATCTTGCCGTCGGAGTCACAGGTCACATCCTGAAGCGTCCCGCGTTGCGTGGGTTCCTCGTTCAGCCGGTGGATCGGCATGATGGGGAAGAGTTGATCGATCGCCCACGAGTCCGGCAGTGACTGGAACAGCGAAAAGTTACAGAAGTACCGGTCCGTGAGGATGACATCCAGGTCAGGAAGGATCTCGCCCAGCTCTTCCGCATCCTTCTCGACGAGAGCCGCGATCCGGTTCATGATGGCGAGGTGCAGGCGCTCGACGGTGGCCCGGTCACGTAGCGAAATGACGCCGCTGTTGAAGAGCAGGTGTGCCTGCTCCTTGGCGAAGATGGCGTCGTGGTAGAGCTCGCGAAGGTTGCGCGTGGTCATCTCATCGAGAGAGCTGGCCAGGTCGTGGACGAGCGCCGGTGCATCCTCGTCGATCTCGCCGATCTCGCCGACCAGTTGAGTCTCGATATCGATGACGTTGATGAGCAGGAGCGCGTGGTGCGCGGTGAGCGCTCGGCCCGATTCGGAGATGACGTTCGGCATCGGCACCTCGCTCTCGCGACACGCCTCGGCCAGCGTATAGACGATGTCGTTCGCGTACTCCTGCACCGAGTAGTTGACGCTGGCGTTCGCCGTCGAGCGCGAGCCGTCGTAGTCGACGCCCAATCCCCCCCCCACGTCCACGTACTCGACTCCGACCCCGAGCCTCCGCAACTCGACGTAATAACGGGCGACTTCCGCCATCGCCGCCTTCACGTTGCGGATGTCCGGAATCTGCGAACCGAGGTGGAAGTGGATGAGCTTCAGCGTGTCGAGCCGACCGGCGGACTGCAGCTTGTCGAGCACGAGCACGAGCTGCGAGGCATTCAGCCCGAACTTGCTCCGCTCGCCGCCCGTTTCCGCCCACTTCCCGGAGCCCGTGGAGGCGAGCTTGATCCGCACGCCGACGGTCGGCACGACGTTCATCTCCTCGGCGATGCGCAGAAGAAGGTCGACTTCGCTGATCTTCTCGACCACAATGAAGACCTCATGGCCGAGTTTCTGACCCATCAGCGCGAGGCGGATGAATTCCTCGTCCTTGTAGCCATTGCAGATGATGACGTGGTCGATGCGGTCGCTCAGCGCGAGCGCGGCCTGCAGTTCCGGCTTGCTACCGACCTCGATACCGACCCCGTGGGTCCGGCCGAACTCGAGAATTTCCTCGACAACGTGCCGTTGCTGATTCACCTTGATCGGGTACACGGTGATGTACCGACCATCGTAGTCGAACTCTTCGATCGCGTTCTGGAACTTGACCGAGAGCGACTCCACACGCGTGCGAAGGATGTCGGAGAATCGTAGGAGGAGCGGGAGCGATACACCCTGCTGGGCGAGATCCTTCGCCAGCTCAAAAAGGTCGAGACTACGCGACTCTTCCTTGGTGGGGTGGACCGTAACGTGGCCCTCGGCGTTGACGCCGAAGTACCCGACACCCCATCCCTCGACATTGTACAGCTCGAGAGCGTTTTCTATCGTCCAGGGATCCTGTGCCATTCTGGTTCCCACCAAGGTTTGTGAAGTGCCAGCAAAAGCGGAAAATCTGTACCATTTGGGCGCCGAAAGGAAGGGCCGCGGGGGCGAAGGCGGCGCGCCGCGCGAATGCGGTGGGCCGGTGGCGCGGCGGCGGTCGTAGAGGTAACATCCGCGACATTGAAGTCAGATCGTGTACCGGACGCGAGGAAGAGTATCCGTTGTGAAGCAGTCGTCGCTCGAAACCTGGCCGGCGGGACTCCCGCCGCTACCGATGATCGGACGCGACCCGGAGCTGGGGGTGGTGCGCCAGCTGCTGGACAGCGCCGGGTCGGGGCATGGCGGAATGGTCATCGTGTCGGGGGATGGTGGGGTGGGGAAGAGCCGCCTGCTGAAGACGGCGGCGGCAGAGGCGGAGCGGAAGGGCTGGTGCTGCCTCGTCGGGCGGGCGTATCCCGTCGAGACGGGGATCCCCTACTCACCGTTCGCCGACGCGTTCCTGCCCTTGCTGCGCACGATGGACAGTGGAGGCCTGGCGACCCTCACCAGGGGGAGCGAGGCGGATCTCCGCCATATCTTCCCCACGATCGAAGGGCTCAAGGGGGGCGACGGGGCACACGATCCCACCGAACTGAAGGCCCGTCTGCTCTGGAACTTCACGCAGTTTGTCTCCCGCCTCGCCGCGCGCCAGCCTGTGCTCCTGGTGCTCGACGACCTTCACTGGGCCGACGCCTCCTCGCTGGAGCTCCTCCACTTCCTGGCGCGCCAGGTGGGAGGCGACCGGGTGGCTGTCCTCGCCGCATACAACAGCGAACTTGCGCAGGACCGGGGCGACCTGACCACCATGGAGGAGTCGCTGAACACCATCGGTGCGGCAAGGTCGTGCCGACTCCGGCCGCTGGCCCATGCGGATACGGCGGCGCTCGTGCGCGGGGTCTTCGGCGCGAGCGAATCAGCAACGAGGGAGTTCGCCGCACTG
>CAZUVK010000181.1:0-7898 GCA_964623785.1 uncultured Gemmatimonas sp.
GGCGGAAGTGGGACGCGCCCTCCTGGCGATGACGTTGACGATGGTCATCGCCTCGGTGGGAGGCGGACGGCTCAGCGAGCTGCTGGGCGCGCGCGTCCAGGTGGCGATCGGCGCAACGCTGGCGCTCGCCGGCCTCTACTGGTTCATGGACTGGACGTGGATCGATACGGCGTTCGATGCCGCGCCCGGCCTGATCCTGCTCGGCGCTGGCTTCGGGCTCTCGTCCGCGCCCTCGCAGGCCGCCGCGATGGCCGGCGCGAGCCGCGAGGATGCGGGGATGGCCGCCGGCGTGCTTTCCACGATGCGATACCTCGGCGGCGTCGCGGGGATCGCGGTGCTCGGCTTCTTCCTCACCGACGCCGCGGACGCGGCCACCCACCAGGGGACGGTCTTCGTCTACGCGACGGCGATCGCGCTCTCCGGCCTGCTGGCGCTCGGGTTGCCCGGGCGTGGCACGGGGCCCAGGCCCGAAGAAGCGATTCCAGGCACCGTGTCACTCGAATAGCCTGGCGTTCTTCGCGGTCCCCCTCTCGCCTCCCACCCGCACCGCAACTCCACCTCACTCCGATTTCGTTCCGCGGACGGCCGCACTCCGTCCCGGAATCCCCGGAACTCGTTCCGAAACTGAATCCTGGACCGCGGAGACCCGGTAGTTCGGTATGCGCGGAGCGATTCCGCGCGCACCAACGATCGGACTCTTCGATCGGGAAAACGGTCACCAATCAGTCCAGGAGCCAGTCACATGTTCGCCATTCAGCTGAAATCTCGGATCCCGGCCGCGGCCGTCGTGCTGTCACTCATCGCAAGTTCGTTCGCGATGGCCCCGCTCGCTGCGGCCCAGTCCTCCTTCACGCCGGGCGCGCGCGCGGAGACGACTGTCGACCCGTCGATTCACCTCGAGCGCGCCGAGACGTTTACCTCGGACGGCCGGTTCGACGACGCCATCGCCGAATACGAGCTCGCGGCCGGCGCGTACCGGGTGGCGGGCGAGCTGCCGACCTCGGCGCTCCGGTCGCTCGCCGAGCTGCACCGGGCGCGCAACAACTACCGCCAGGCCGCGCGGACGCTCAGCGCGCTGGCGAACGAGGCGCGGGAGAAGGGTGACACGCTCGTCGAGACGAGCGCGCTACTCGAGGCGAGCGCGCTCTATGGCGACGCGGGGATGGCCGGCCAGGCGCGGCAGGCGATGCGGCGGCTGGAGCAGCTTCAGGCGCTGACGATCGCGCCGGTGGGACAGACGGGATGAGACGGGATGAATCTGGATGGGAGAGGTGAAGGTCCAGGAGCGTCAACCAGCTGACATGGCTGACGCTGCCCGGGGCGGAAGGGGGGCCGGATGGAATCTCCCAACATCACAGCGAAAAGCCGCCCCCCGGGGCATCCCCCGAAGAGCGGTCTTCTCGCTATCTAAGCCCTCCGCGTCTCCGCGTGAGCCCCTCGCGAAGCGCCCCCTACCGCCCCGCCGGTACCGGCAGCTGCACTTCCATCGGGGGCTGTGCGTTCAGCGTCGCCGGCGACGGCAACACGGGGAAGGTCCGCATGAACCAGAGGTAGCACGCCAGGAACAACCCCAGGAAGCCGAGCCCTATCCCGACCTCAGGCACCCCGAGCGGCAGCTCCGTCCCCTCCCAGATCGACGGCACGGTGATCATGAACCGCTCCAGCCAGTGTCCTACCAGAATCAGGGCGGCGAAACCAGCCAGGATCTCCGGCACCTTCTTCGGTGGCCGGGTGAGCAGCCCCAGGAACGGCAGCAGGAACACCAGGATCACCACCGCCGCCGCGACCCGCCCGAACGGCTCCACGAACCGGTTCACGAAGAACGGCTGTTCCCACGGCAGCAACCCGTACCAGATCACGATGTACTGGGACCAGTTGATGTACATCCAGAACACGGAGAAGGCGAAGATAAGCTTTCCGAGGTCGTGGAACTGGCTCTTCCCGATGTACTCCTCCAGGCCGAGCTTCTTCCGCAGGAGCACGACCGCGATCGCCGTCGCCGCGACACCGCCGTGGAACGCGGCCCAGAAGAACGTCACGGGGAACATGGTGCTGAAGAAGTGCGGATCCATTGTCATCGCGAGGTCGATCGCGATCATCCCCCAGAGGAACGCGTAGAGAATACCCATGACCACGCCGAGCCGGTTGCGGATCGAGTGTGACCGCGCCGCTTCCTCCTCCACGCCCCGCCAGTTCTTCGTGATGCTGCCAAAGATCGCCCGCGCGCGATCGCCCGTGACCCCGTAAACCTCCGGCCGGAGGCTGAAGTACGCGAACGCGAACGCGAGGCCGTAGAGGATCGTGATCGCCAGGTAGTCCCGGATCACCATGTTCGAGAGCGTCAGCCACCAGCGCTTGCCCTCGATGATCGGATCGTAGCCTTCCGGATGGAGCCAGTGGTGGAAGTACGTCTCCGACCCCAGGAACACCACGGCCAGGAGGATGAACGACACCGGCAGGAACGCCACCCCCGCAAGGGCGAAGCGGCGGATCGCCCACGCCCAATCGGCGCTGGTGAGGTGCAGTGCAACCGCGAACATCACCATTCCGATTCCAAGCGACGACCAGAAGAGCCAGTTGAAGAGCAGGCCCTGCCAGAGCCGGGCCGGCTCGTAGGCCGTCATCGCCAGGAAGACCGACGCAACGCCCAGGAGCACGAGCACCGCGATCAGCCCCTTCACCGCGCCACTCAGCGGGCCGAGGGTGCGGTACGGGATGGTGGACGGAAATGGCGAAAAGTGCGACATGCTGTCAGTTGTTTCGTGAACGGTTGCTGATCGACTCTACGGTCTCAAATCGGGGCGAAGCGCGCCGCCCCGCTCGTGTTCTCTTGTCTGGCGTATTACCCCGCCCCCGCTCGCCTCAGCCCCGGCGGCCGTCGGTCGCGGGCCTCGGCCCTACTGACCCGCCGCTGGCGCGGCCGCGGGGGCCGCTGGCGCCGCGGCCAGCACTCCGGCCGCGCCCTGAATCTGCCGAAGGTAGTGCACCACCGCCCACCGGTCATCCGCGCTGACGCGGTCCGCGTAGGCCGGCATCAGACCGCGGCCGACGCGCATCACGCCGTAGATGTACCCATCCGCCCGACCCGCCGCGACGGCGTCGTTCAGCGCCGGCCCGAGCGGGAACTTCCCGGGGCCGACGACGGGACCGTTCCCGGCGCCGCTCGGCCCGTGGCACGCGAAGCACACGTTGCCGTAGACCTCCGCTCCCCGCTCGAGCACTTCCGCCGAAGCGGGAAGGGGGTTGGCGAGGCCGGCCGCGAACGAATCCAGCTCCGTCTGCGCGAACGGCCGCACGGCCACGCCGTTGGGCGAGGCGTAGGGCACGGACCCTTCGGCCGGAAGCCGAGGCATGACGCTGGCCTCCAGCGCCACCGTCGTGCGCATCGTGGAGACGAACGACGCCCTACCCATGATGTAGTCGAGGTCGTAACCAGCCGCGTCCGTACAGGCGGGCATTGCCAGGAGCGCGACCGCTATGGTCGCGAACCGCCCACGTCGGACCGCGCTGGCCAGTCGGTCCGTGAGGCGGACATTCGAATCACGCATGATCAAGGAGAACCTCCTCCGAACCGCTAGACGTCATGATCTCGCTGACCGCGTCGAACCGATCCGATCCGACGTGCGCGAACACGCCGAACCGGCCAGCGCTGAATGACGGATGGTACAGCGCCTCAGGCCGCCCGATTCGAGGCAGTTGGCTGGTGATGAACAGACCGGCCACCGTCGAGAGCGCGCCGAGCAGGATCGTCAGCTCGAAGATGATCACGCTGAATGCGGGGAGAGCCACGATCTCCTTGCCGCCCACGATCAGCGGCCACTGGAGCGAAGCCCAGATCGCCAGCGACGCGCCGGCCGCGCTGCCGGTGAATGCGCCCATCAGCGTGTAGATGCCGACCGCGCTCGCCGGCTTGGCGACCGCCTCCTCGAGCTCGTGCCGGGGCGTTGGCGAGTAGACCGTCAGCGCGTCGTAGCCGTCGTGCCGAAGCCGGCGGATCGCGTCGGTCGCGGTATCGAGATGGGCGAAGACGCCCAGGACTCCAGTCGAAGCTTTGCTCATCGATCGAAAGGGGTAACCGTTGCGTTCGCGATCATCTACGCTCGAACTCCTTGTAGCCGGCGGGCAATTCCTCGACGAGCCGTTCCTGTTCGCTGTGCTCGATCGTCGCGCCCGGATGCCGCTTCAGTGGCGGCGGCAGGATCTCCTTGATCTCCGCGATCGAGAGCGACGGCAGGAACCGCAGGAAGAGCAGGAACCACATGAAGAACCACCCGAAGCTCCCGAGCAGGATCGCCGCTTCCGTATAGCTCATGTGGTAGTTCAGGAACTTCCATGGCTCGTACGAGTGCGCGAGCGAGGGCACGATGATGACGAACCGCTCGTACCACATCCCGATGTTCACGAAGATCGAGATGACGAAGAACGCGTTGAGGTTCCGCCGTACCTTGGGGATCCAGAGGAGCTGCGGCACGAGCGCGTTGTAGGTGATCATCGACCAGCCCGCCCACCAGTACTGCCCGAACACGCGATCCCAGAAGACATCCCGCTCGTAGAGCTCCGCCGAGTACCAGGCCATGAAGTACTCCATACTGTACGCGAAGCCCACGATGAGCGACGTCAGCAGGAGCAGCTTCGCCATTCGGTCGAAGTGCAGGTCGGTGAGGTATGCCTCGAGCCGAAACACCTTCCGGATCGGCACCGAGATCGTGACCACCATCGCGATACCGGAGAGAATGGCGCCGGCGACGAAGTAGGGCGCGAAGATCGTCGTGTGCCAGCCGGGCACGATCGACACCGCGAAGTCCCAGGAGACCACCGAGTGCACGGAGAGCACGAGCGGGGTCGCGAGGGCGGCGAGGAACAGATACGCCAGGGTGAAGTTCTTCCATTCCCGGTCCGTACCGCGCCAACCGAGGGCGAGCACGGTGTAGACCTTCTTCCGCCACGGCACCGTCGTCGAGTCACGGGCGGCCGCAATATCGGGGATGAGCCCGATGAAGAAGAACACGGTCGAGACGGTCAGGTAGGTCGTGACCGCGAACACGTCCCAGAGGAGCGGCGACCGGAAGTTCGGCCAGAGTTCACGCTGGCTGGGCAGCGGCAGAAGCCAGTAGAAGAACCAGGGCCGGCCGATGTGGATGATCGGGAAGAGCGCGGCGGTGAGAACCGCGAACACCGTCATCGCCTCGGCGAGTCGGTAGATGGACTGCCGCCACGGCGCCCGGAAGAGGAAGAGGATCGCCGAGATCAGCGTCCCCGCGTGGCCGATGCCGACCCAGAAGACGAACGTCGTGATGAACGTCCCCCAGCCGACCGGGTTCGTGAGCCCGGAGTAGCCGAGGCCAATAACGATCTGGTACCCGAACGCGACAGCGGCCATGCCGACCATGGCGATCGCGAGCCCGAGCAGCGCCAGGTAGCCCTTGTTCGGCTTGGTGAGCAACCGCATCGCATCGCGGTTGACCTGCTCGTAGTTCTCGACTTCGGGGTGGAAGACGGATCTGATTTCGGTGGCCATTCGTGGCTTCCTGTCCCTCAGTGGGCTTCCGAGCCCGACGCGGCATGGCCACCGCGCGCGGGTTCTTCCAGCGTAACCTTGCTCAGATATACGATCGCCGGCTGCACGTTGATCTCCTCGAGCACGCGATAGCTTCGGACCGACGCGGCCGCGCGGGCCACGGCGCTCTCGGGATCCTGGATGTTGCCAAACACGAAGACCTCACTCGGACACGTCTGTACGCACGCCGGCACGACCTCGCCGTCGCGCACGGTACGATCCTCAAGCGCGGCGTTGCGCTCCTTCTCACGGATCCGCTGCACGCAGAACGTGCACTTCTCCATCACGCCCTTCTCGCGAACCGCCACGTCCGGGTTGAGCTGCCAGTTGAGCGGCTCCGCGAACTTGTAGGTGAACCAGTTGAAGACACGGACCTTGAACGGGCAGTTGTTCGCGCAGTACCGCGTACCGACACAGCGGTTGTATACCTGCGCGTTCAACCCGTCCGGCGTATGGTACGCGGCGTACACCGGGCAGACCGGCTCGCACGGCGCGTTGCCGCAGTGCTGGCAGAGCATCGGCAGGAAGCGCACGTCGTCCGTCGCTCCGTCCTCGAGCGCTTCCTCCTCATTCTGCGTGACACCGAAGTACCGCTCGATCCGCAACCAGGAGAGGTCACGCCCGCGCTTGAACTCGTTCGGCCCGACGACGGGGATGTTGTTCTCCGCGTAACACGCCGTGACGCAGGCGGCGCAGCCGGTACAGCGCGCGAGGTCGATGACCATCGCCCAGCGCGTATTCCCCTCGATGTACTCGCCGTAGTGGGTACCTGGCGGCGGGAAGGCGGCCGGGTCGGTCGTCTGCGTGCGCGGAAGGAAGCCACCCGCGCCACGCAGCGTCGTGATCTCCACGTCAGAGCCGGGGATGACGCCCGGACCCTGGGCCTCCAGCGCCGCCAGTTCCGCGACCGAGACTGCCTTCGCGATCTCGCGGTCGTGCTGGATCCGGACGCCCTGCTCGAAGAGACCCTCGCCGGGGTCATAGCCGCGCCTTATGAGCGGGCCTTCGATCCGGCGTACCCGGACCCGCTGACCGTAGGAGCCGAAGCTGCCCGTTCGCGCGTCGGCATTCGGGCCGAGCAGCGCGTTCGGGTTCACGCCGACGCCGTCCGTGAATCGTCCGAACGACGTGTGGCCGAGGCCGGCCTGAATCGCGACGGTGTCCGGACGTACGCCCGGGTAGACGTACGCGAAGGTCTGGACCGAGCCGAACGCCGACGCGACTTCGACGACGTCACCCTGCCCGATGCCCATCGCCGAGGCCGTCCTCGGATGTATCTCCACCCACGAATCCCACGCCACCTTGGTGACCGGGTCGGGCAGCTCGAGCAGCCAGGGGCGGTTGGCGAACCGTCCGTCGTAGTAGCGCAGCGACGGGTAGACGACGAGGTGGAGGTCCGCGTCGGCGTCACCCTGGAAGGCAATCGGCTGCCCGGCGCCAACGACGGTCTGGGCAACCGGCGCCTGCGGAGCGGGTGCCGCCGGCTGCTGCGCCGGTACGGCGGCGGCAGCGTCACCTGCGGCGGCGTCGCCAGCGACGGCGGCAGCCGCGGCAGCGGCCACCGGAGCCGCGACGTCGGCGGCGTATACGCCGCCTCGCTGGAGCGCCTGGCGCCAGCCATCTCCTTCACCGCTGATCCCCGCCCAGCGCGCGCGAAGATAGTCGTAGTAGGTGCTGGCACCGCCCGCGAAACCCTCGACGCCGAGCCCGCGGGCCAGCGAGATGAGGACGTCGCCGACCTGCTTGGTGTTGAACACCGGCCGCATCACCGGCTGCACGAGCGCGGCGACACCCTCGGTCGGGAACGCGTCGTCCCAGGCCTCAAGGAAGTGATGGTCCGGGAGAAGATGCGTGGCCGCAGCCGCCGTATCGTCCGGGAATGGCGAGAATGACACGCGGGTCGCGACCCGGGAGAAGGCTTCCCCGAACCCGACCCCGCCCGGCACCGTGTAGACGGGGTTCGGCGCGTCGACCAGGATCACCCCGACCTGCCCCGCGTTCATCTGTCCGACGAGTTCCGTGATCGCGCCGCCCGGCGTCACATCGACGGCGGCCGAACCACCGCGTCCCGCGTTGAGCGAGTTGATGATGTCGCGCATCTCGGACGCGTTCGCGCCGGAGATCGCGGCACCCGGCCCGAGCGCCACCCCGTTGCCGGCGTTGAACTCGGTGATGAGCGCCTGGATCGTCTCGGCCGGTACGTCCGTCTGACCCGCGGCCGTGGCCGCGTCGACCTGACCGGCGAGCGCGCGGGCGAGGACGATCTCCGTGCCCGGACGCGGGGAGATCCACTGGTCCGCATTGATCCCGGTCAGGTCGACGCGGCCACGGCCGCGGGTCA
>CAZUVK010000182.1:0-4339 GCA_964623785.1 uncultured Gemmatimonas sp.
ATCTTCCAGAAGTTCGGAACTCTCCAGCGCCCGGGCGCGCGGCCGACCTCAGGGCTCGGCCTCACCTTCTGCAAGGTCGCCATCGAGGCGCACGGAGGGCGGATCTGGGTCGAGAGCGGGGAGTCGACGGGAACCGCGTTCCACTTCGTCGTCCCGCGTGTCCCGCCACCCCCACGCGCGATCCTCATGCCATGACCGGAACCATGTCGGACGGTACCCGTGAGGTAGCCGAAGTTGGTCTCTTCCTTGCATTTGAGGGTGTTGAAGGTTCCGGGAAGAGCACTCAGGCGCGGCTGCTCGCGGACCGCTTGGGAGCCGCTGGAATGGAGGTCGTGCTGGCGCGGGAGCCCGGCTCCACTCCGCTCGGGGAACGCGTCAGGGGACTCGTTCTGGAGGAGACGGGGTTGGGGATTCCGGCCAGGAGCGAACTCTTCCTGATGCTCGCGGCGCGAGCGGCCTTCGTGGAACAGGTCGTGATTCCGGGATTGGCCGGCAGCCGTGTGGTGATCGCGGATCGTTTCGAACTCTCGACGCTCGCCTATCAGGGCGCGGGCCGCGGGATCCCGCTCGACGAGATCGTTCGATCCAACAGGGTGGCGACGGGAGGGGTTTCTCCACAGGTTACGATCCTCCTGGACCTGCCGCCCGAGCTGGGTGCCGAACGGCAGATGGCCGCCGGCAAGGCGCCGGATCGCATGGAGGCGGAAGCCCGTGAGTTCCATCAGCGCGTGGCGCGCGGTTATCGGGAATTCGCGGACCGGGTCGAGGGGCTGATCCGGGTCGACGCCAGCGGGTCGATCGACGAAGTAAGGGCCCGGGTGGAAGTGGCGCTCGAAGGCCATTTTCCAGAAACATTCCGCTGAGCCGGGTTTATCACTGAAGTCACATTCCGCCCCGCGCGAACCGGGGGCGATCCTCAAGGAGCCGCGGAGGTCGAATGAAGCTCAAGCGTACGATTGTCGGCCCGATCCTGGTCGCGCTTTTCGCCTTCGTCTCCGGGGGTTGGCTGATTCAGCGCGGCGTCGATAGCCGACAGAGCGCCTTTGACGCGCGCGCCCTGACGGAGATCCTCGAACGCGTTTCTCGCGACTACGTCGACGAGCACAACTCCGACGAGCTCTATCAGATGGCGGTCGACGGGTTCCTCAAGGAACTCGGTGATCCGCATACGAGCTTCATGTCGGCGGCGGAATACAACGATCTGCGAGTCTCCACCACCGGCGAGTATGGCGGGCTCGGCATCCAGATCGCCGAGCGCGACGGCTGGATCACGATCCTGGCGCCGCTGCCGGGCACCCCGGCCGAGCGGGCCGGGCTCCTTGCCGGCGACCGTATCGTCGAGGTCGAGGGTGAGTCGACCCAGGGGTGGTCCGATTCGGACGCGGTCGACGTCCTTCGCGGTCCGATCGGCGCGCCCGTGAACATCCGGATCGCGCGTCCCGGTGTCGATCAGCCCATCGCGTATCAGCTCGTACGCGAGGAGATCCACATCAACGCGGTCCGGACCTCGTACATGCTGGAGCCCGACATCGGCTACGCGCGGCTCGATGTCTTCAGTGAGACCGCGACGGATGAGCTTCGCGCGGCGATCGCCCGGCTCAAGGCAGACGGCATGCGCTCGATGGTGCTCGACCTCCGGTCCAACCCGGGCGGGTTGCTCGACCAGGGCGTCTCGGTATCCGATCTCTTCCTGCAGCCGGGGCAGCCGATCGTCGAGACCCGCGCGCGCAACCCACGTGACAGCTTCACCTTCCGGTCAGCCAGGAACGAAGAGTTCCCGGGAATGCCGATCGTCGTGCTCGTGAACCAGTACTCGGCGAGCGCCGCCGAGATCGTCGCCGGCGCGCTGCAGGATCATGACCGCGCCCTCGTTATCGGCATGCCGACCTTCGGGAAGGGGTCGGTTCAGACGCTCTTCCAGCTCTCGGGCGGCAACTACCTGAAGATGACCACCGGCAAGTGGTATACGCCGGTCGGTCGGTCGATTCAGAAGGATGCCGATCCGGATGCGATCGCGATGGCGGCGAGTGGCGCGCCCCTCGAGATTCCGGATCCGTCCGAGCGGGTCGATACGGCGGGGCGTGAGTCCTACCGTACGGACAGTGGCCGGATCGTCTACGGGGGCGGTGGAATCGTGCCGGACGTGATCGTTCAGGAAGACACGCTTACGCTGGCGGAGCGCCAGTTCTTCGAGGTCGTGTCGCGCGCGGGCAATCGGTACACGGACGTGATCTTCCAGTTCGCGCTTGCCTACACGCAGGCGAACCCAAACATCTCGATGGACTTTCCGATCACGCCCGAAATGGATCGCACGCTGTTCGAGATGCTTCAGCAGGCGAACATCGGCATCACCCAGGAGCAGTTCCAGGCCGCCAAGCGGCTCGTGGATCGGGATGCCGGCATGGAGATCGCGCGGTCGCGCTGGGGTCAGGAAGGTCCACTGCAGCGGGTCAACCGTGACGATATCATGGTCCAGACCGCCATCGAACTGTTGAAGCAGGCTCCGAACCAGCAGGCGCTGTTCACGTCGGCCGAGACGCGCGCGAGTCTCCGATAACGAATGGAGGTGATGACACCGCTTGTCATCATCGCTGTCGGGCTCGCTGTCGGTCTGCTGTCGGGTCTCGTAGGAATTGGAGGAGGGGTGCTCATGGTGCCCTTCCTCTATTTCTTTTATGACCGACCGGACCTGTTCGGGGTGGTTGTGAGCCCGGAGGCGCGAGTCGTGCTGGCGCACGGAACGAGCCTCTTCGTCATCACGCCGACGGCGGTGCGGGGTGCTTTCGCGTTCGATCGCTCGAACCTCGTGGAGTGGCGGGCCGTGTGGCCGATCGGCGCGGCTTCCGTGCTCGCGGCGTTCGTCGGCGGAGCGCTCGCCGTGAACCTGCCGCCGGAGGCGCTGAAGACGGGGTTCGGCGCGTTGCTCATCGTCTCCGGGATCCGACTCGTCTACCGGCGAGGGGGGGTCGCCGGCGAGGGCGCGACCGAAGCCGTGGAACCTCGACTCTCGCTGCCCCGGACGATATCGGCGGGTTTGTTGATCGGCCTCCTCTCCGCAATGCTGGGGGTCGGTGGTGGTACGGTCGGGATTCCCTTGCTCATCTACCTGTTGAAGCTGGATCTGCGGCAGGTTGCGGCGACCTCCATTGGAATCATGGGCTTCACCGCCGCCGCGGGGGCGCTGGGGTACATGTTCCTCGGGTACGGCGAACCCGGGCTTCCACGCTGGTCGATCGGATACGTGGATTTCGCCGCGGGCCTGGGGCTGCTGATCGGGGCGGTCGTGTCGGTGCCTCCCATCCGGGCGGCGGCGATCGCCTTCGTCGGTGCGGTGGGGCGCGACGCTCAACCAGCGGCTCCGGCCTCGAGGGCTGGAGCTGATGTTCGGTACGTTGTTCATCCTGATCGGCCTCCGGCTCGCCGGTGCGAACCTGGTTGCCCTGGCGACTTCGGCAATCAGAGGGTGATTCCACCGTGGGGTAGGCCCGAAGATCCGCGGCACGTGGATCGACTGGCCGAGGAGCGCGCCGACGACCACGGTCCGGGCTCGCGAGTGCCGCCGGCGACGGTCCCCATACTCGTCGTATCGGTACTCGCGGTGAGTTGGTCGGCGCCGCTGATCCGGTTCACCGATGTGCCCGCACTACTCGTGTCGTTCTGGCGGCTGGCGATCTCGCTGCCGCTGATCGCCGTCATCCTCACCGCGCGCCGCGAGTGGGGGGCGCTGGCCGCGCTGACTCGCCGGGAGCTGGCGGTGACTGCGCTCGCCGGCGTGTTCCTCGCCGCGCACTTCGCGACCTGGATCGCCTCGGTGAATCTGACGAGCGTCGCCGCGGCCGTGACGCTGGTCGCCACGCAGCCCGTGTGGGTGGCCATCATCGCGCTGTTTGCGTTGAAGGAGTCGCCGACAAAGCGTCAATGGCTCGGGATCGTGGTCGCCGTTCTCGGGGCGGCGGTTATCGGGTGGTGGAGCCTGAGCGGCGGGTGAGGGTCCGTTGTCGGCGATTCGCTGGCGCTCGCCGGGGCCGTGCTGGTGGCGTTCTACTACGTCATCGGGCGGGAACTGCGCCCGCGTATCGGCTTGTGGCCGTATGTCGCCGCGGTCTACGGATTCGCCGCTCTCTCATTGCTGGTCGCCGTCGTCGCGAGCGGCCTGCCGCTGGTGGGTCCGTTCTCCTCGACTGACTGGCTCGTCTTCCTTGGACTTGCCGTTGGGCCGATGATGATCGGACATACAGGGCAGAACTGGGCGCTCCGGTATCTGCCGGCATACGTCGTGAACCTGACGCTTCTGGGCGAACCGGTCGGGGCCACGCTCATCGCCTGGTCGCTCCCCGCC
>CAZUVK010000182.1:4349-7863 GCA_964623785.1 uncultured Gemmatimonas sp.
TGGTTTCAGGAAGGCCCGAAATGGAAGATACCGTAGAGGTGATGCGTGGCGCGATCCTCGAGTCCCGACACCGGGTCCACGCGGCCGTCGTGGACTCGAGCGGCCGGGTCCGGGCATCCGTCGGAGACCCGGAGCTCGTCACGTTCTTTCGATCGGGGGCCAAGCCGTTCCAGGCCGCGCCCCTCGTTCGGGACGGCGCGCTCGACAGGTTCGGCTTCACGATCGAGGAACTCGCGCTCTGCTGCGGCTCGCACTCGGGTGAGCCGCGCCATACCCGGCTGGTCGCCACGATGCTCGCGAAGGTCGGCGTCGACGCGGAGGCGCTCGTCTGCGGGCCCCACCCACCGCTCCACGAACAGACCCGCCGGGACCTCGCCGAGCGGGGAATCGAACCGGGCCGTCTCCACAACAACTGCTCCGCCAAGCATGTCGGCATGGTTGCGCTGGCCCGCTGCCACGGCTGGGAGTCCGTCGGGTACGAGCGCCCGGAGCATCCGGTCCAGGGGAGGATCCTCTCCGAGATTTCGGAGTGGGCCGGCGTCCCCTTCGAAGCGATTGGCCTGGGTACGGACGGGTGTGGCGTGGTCTGCTTCGCGTTGCCACTGCAGCAGATGGCGTTTGCCTACGCCAACCTCGCCAGCGCGGCGCGCCGTGGTCAGCGCGACGCCACCTACATCGTTGGCGCGATGATGACCTACCCCGAGATGGTCGGCGGCGAAGGTAGACTCTGTACGGAGCTGATGGAGATGTCCGCCGGCCGGATCTTCGCCAAGGTCGGGGCGGAAGGCCTCTACTGCGTGGGTGTCCCCGGCGCGGAGCTCGGCGTCGTCGTGAAGGTGGAGGACGGCTCCGCGCGCGCCGTCGGCCCGGCGATCCTCTCCGTGCTCCGTCAGCTCGACCTGATCTCGGAGGATGACCTCGGTGCGCTCTCTTCACACGCGTACCCCGACCTGATCAACACCTGCGGCGACATCGTCGGGCAGATCCGCCCGAGGATCGAACTGCGGACGCCTCGAGGATGAGCGGCTTTCCCCAGCTCCCCGGCGGACAGCCCCTTTCCTTGGATCGCGAGGCGCTCGTGGACGTATCCGCGTCGATCGCGGCGCGGCGGGAGGCATCACTGGAGCGCGCGCTCCGGATCGCGGCCCGGGTCGCTTCGCCGGCCACCGTCGATGAGGTCCTCCTGCAGGCTCATCTGTTCGTCGGCTTTCCCGTCGCCCTCGAAGCGCTGATCCTCTGGCGACGGGTTCAACCCGAGCACATCCCCCGGAGCGCGGACGAGGCCCCTGAACTCTGGGAGTCGCGCGGCGAGCTCGTGTGCAGGACGGTCTACGCGACAAACTACGAGAAGCTCCGGGTGAACGTGGAACGACTCCATCCCGACTTCGACCGCTGGATGGCGACCGGCGGGTACGGGCGGGTGATCGGGCGGCCTGGCCTCGACCTCGCGACGCGGGAGCTGTGCATCGTCGCCCTGCTCGCGGTCTGGGACTCGCCCCGACAGCTGCATTCGCACCTGCGTGGCGCGCTCCACGCCGGGGCTTCGGCGGTTGAGGTGCGGGCGGCCGTGGACATCGCGTGCAGGCACCTTGGGCCCGAGCGGCGCGCCGAGGTGGTGCAGCTCGGGTCCAAGGTTCTCGAGTCCGCGGGGAACGCCGACGGCGCCGGCGCGTAACCAGCCGTGACGACCCGCGGCCGCCCTGGTCACCGAGGAGCGGGGATCCGGAGTGGGCGGCGCGGGACGCGACCGTATGCGCCGCTTGAGGATGCGGCATCCCCGAAGGCCCGGCCCGCCGCGAGGGATCGCGACTTGCCTCGGCCCCCGGGTCTGTGTGCGCCTGACGGGTCCGGGTCCAGCCCGCCGCGGCTGAGCGCGGGGTGCGGCGTACGGCTTCGCAACGAGGACCGTACGATCTCACGATCGATAGCGCCGCGTCACGCCGGAACCTCGGCGCGCGCGGCTGGAACGATGTTGAACTCGAACGCACGATTGAATGTTTCTCGACCACGCGGTCATTGAGATCGAGGCAGGGAACGGTGGGGCGGGGGCGATGAGCTTCCGGCGCGAGTCCTATATCCCGCTCGGGGGTCCGGACGGCGGTGAGGGCGGGAAGGGCGCCGACGTGGTTCTCGTCGTCGACTCCCAGATGTCGACGCTTCTGGACTTCCGGTACCGGCAGCACTATCGCGCGCCCTCCGGCCAGGACGGCCAGGGGCAGAATCGCACCGGCCGTGGCGGCGAGGACCTGCGGTTGCGGGTACCGCCAGGCACCTCGGTCCGCGACGCGGACACCGGCGATCACCTCGGTGAGCTCCTTGCCGATGGGGATACCCTCATCGTGGCGCGTGGCGGGCGAGGCGGGAAGGGCAACCTGTTCTTCGCCACGGCGACGAACCAGGCGCCCCGACACGCGCAGCCGGGCGAAGAAGGTGAGGCGCGACGCATCGAGCTGGAGCTGAAGCTGATCGCGGACGTCGGCCTCGTCGGCGAGCCGAATGCGGGCAAGTCCACGCTCCTCGCGGCGGTGTCCCGGGCGACTCCGAAGGTCGCGGACTATCCGTTCACGACGCTCACTCCGAACCTCGGCGTGGTAAGCCTTTCGGATTCGCGGAGCTTCGTGATGGCTGACATCCCGGGAATCATCGAGGGTGCGCATGAAGGGAAGGGGCTCGGTCACGAGTTCCTGCGCCACATCGAGCGCACCCGGACGCTCGCGCTCCTGATCCCGGCCGACGCGATCGAGCCGCAGGAGGAGTTCGAGCTGCTCCGGAGCGAGCTGGCCAACTACTCACGGGATCTCGCCGCGAAGCCGTACTGCGTCGTATTCACGAAGGCGGACCTGCTTCCCCCCGACTGGCCTGAGCCGACGGTCGTCGCGGAGGATGCGTGGGGATCGTTCACCATCTCATCCGTCGCTCATCGCGGCCTGCCGCAGCTCATCGAGGCGCTCTGGCGGGAGTCGCGGGTGGCCCTCGCCGCGGAGACCGGCGCCGAGGAAGGAGAGCCGGAGCCATGGCGCCCGTGAGTCGGTGATCCGGCGGTGTCCTCCTCCCCCCTCATCCTTCCCGCCAGATCCTCGACGTGCCCATGACCCGCCGGGAGATTGAGCTCCTGCTCCGACTGGGGCTGGTGAAGGGCGTGGGGCCCCACCGGCTCGCCGGACTGATCGCCCGCTTCGGATCAGCCGAGCGCGTAATCGCCGCGCGGGAGCCCGATCTCTGCGCGCTCCCGGGGATCGGCCCCGAACTGGCCCGACGGATTCGCGGAGCGTCCTCCAGCGCATCGCGGCGGCGGGCGGAAGAAGCGATGCGGCTCCTCGACAGACTGGACGCCGCCGTGCTCACGCCGGACGACCCCCGCTATCCGACTGGCTTCCAGCACCTCGCCGACCCACCGTATCTCCTTTTCCTTCTCGGTGATCCGGCGGCGATGCGCTCGCCGTCGGTCGCGATCGTCGGTACCCGCTCCCCGTCGGCGTACGGGCGGCGGGCCGCGCGCGAGCTGAGCGGGCAG